>JBAQYT010000050.1:0-40643 GCA_049787175.1 Candidatus Acidiferrales bacterium
GCAAGGAAGCGGCGCATGCGCGCGCGTTCAGCCCACATGAGGCGAAGGAATTTGCGGGCGTTCAGGTCAGCGGCGGCAGGACCAAAGAACGTCTCCATGCGCCAACGAAGATAGGGGCTGTTCCAGGGGCGGAGGCGGTAGCCCTTGGCGACGAGCCAGTAATAGCGGAACGCGTTCAGCATATCGGCCGGCGCGAGGCGCGGGCCAGCAACCGTAGCTTTCTTGCGTGCATGGACGAAATTCTAGCAAATCCTCAAAGAATTGTTCTCTCGCTGCGCCAGTCTATTGGAAGGTTTGAGAAAGCAGATCCTCCGACTCCGGGTCCGGCGGACTCCACCGGAGTCCAGAAACCGGACCTCGCTGCTGACGCTCCTCGGAATGACAACAAAGCCGGAAAACCTCAGGTCCGTTCGCGCAACGACCAGCGCGAACGGAACCTGAGCTACAACAGATTATTTTGCGGCAGCGATGGAGCTGACGGTGATCATGTCGCCGCTGAGAGTGCCAGTGACTTTGACGTTGGCGCCGGCAAAGGCGCGCGGCGATTTCTGATCGCTCAACTGATAGATCTTGCCCTTCGCATCGACAAGAATGAATTTGCTGCCGCCGTCGACACATTTGAGCGTGCAGTCCTTGGCGGAACCTTCCATCATGTGCTCCGCGCCGCACATGCTGTCACTGATGGCGCCGGTGAAAGTCTGCTGCTTCGGGGCCGCCAGAGAAAGGCCGGCCAGCATTAAGAACGCGCTGCACAGGAGTCCTAGCTTCTTCATGATCTCTCCTCAAAACCGCGAGAATAAACTGCAAGGGACGAACCACTGATGCGTAAGACTGGTCTGGCGATTCACCTTACATGACCGCGCTGAGCCGCCACCGGGATATCGTTTCGCTCGGGTAGATTACGCGCTAGGGCGCCTGTTCGGATCTCAAGATTCCGTTACAACAGCGCTCATTTCTTGCCGCGAGCACGGAATTCGGCGGCGGCAGCGTCGAAAAATTGCTGAACGATTTTCTTGGCAGCCACTTCGATCATACGGCTGCCGACGGATGCGATGACGCCGCCGACTTGCGCTTCCCCGGAATATTCAACTTCCGTTTGCGCAAGGCTGTGGCCGCTTTTTTCGTGCAGAGTAAGAGTTCCCTCTCCTTTCATGAAGCCCGGCGCGCCACGGCCTTCGACGCTCATCTTAAACGATTCGGGGGAATGCTGATCGGCAAGTTGCACGGCGCCCTCAAATTTTCCAGAGAAGGCAGCGATGGCCATTTTCATGGAAACTTTGTAACGGCCGGGGCCGTCGGGCGTGAGTTCCTGCGCGCCAGGCAAGCATTTCGCAAGAAAGGCTGGGTCGGTGAGCGACCGCCAGACTTGCTCACGCGGAGCAGGAAGCAGCGCGGCACCTTGCAGCTTCACTTTGGCTCGCCATCCGAGATTTTGGCGGCCTTGCGACTCAGTTTTAGCCCCTCCCGTAACGAACAGCAGATTCCTCGCCACCATCCGCGGCAAAAACGCACGCGGCTGCGCCCGGAATGACAGCTGTGGCTGTTTACCGAGAGAAGCCCACCACCTTGAAGATTCATTTGCGCTTGCCTTTGGGTTTTGCGGCAGACGATTTCGCGGCTGAAGACTTTACTGCCGGGAACTTTGCGTCTGCCTGGCGGCTGGCGCGCGCAAAAGCCGCGGAAATCGCGCGGTGCGCAAAGACGCTGGCCATAGCGCGGCGATAGTCCGAAGAAGCGAAGATGTCGGAAAGAGGCTCGACGCCTTGCGCGGCCTTGGCGCAGGCGGCGGCGATCGCGTCGCCGCCTGCCTTCTTGCCGCGAAGAGCTCTCTCGACCGCGGAGGCGCGGTAGGCTTTGGAGCCGACGCCGGTCATGCCGAGCGCGATATCTTCGATCTTTCCGTCTTTGGCGGTGATGAGACGCGCGGCGGCCCCGACCGTGGCGAACCCAGAGGCGGGCTGGTGGAATTTGCGATAAGCAGTTCCCTCCCCCGGACGGCGAATGGGAACGCGAACTTCGGTGAGGATTTCTCCCGGGCGCACTTGGGTCTGGAGCAAATCGACGAAGAATTCCGCAGCGAAAATGGTGCGTTTACCGGAGCCGGATTGGACGACCAGCTCCGCGTCGAGAGCGAGGATTGCAGCGGGATAATCGGCGGCGGGGTCAGCGTGCGCGAGGCTGCCGCCGATCGTGCCGCGATTTCTCACTTGGACGTCGCCGATCTCGGCCGCGGTTTCGGGCAGAAGCGGGCATTTCTCGCGGAGGAGTTCGGACGCAGCGATCTGCGCATGAGTGGTGAGCGCGCCGATGGCGATCTGATTGCCGTCCTCGCGAATGTAATCGAGGCCGCGGAGGCGGCTGATGTCGATGACGTAACGAGGCGAGGCCAGGCGCAGTTTCATCAGCGGAAGCAGGCTGTGACCGCCGGCGAGGATTTTGGCTTCGTCGCCATGGCGACCGAGAAGACGCAAAGCGTCGTCGAGGGTTTTGGGCGCCTGATATTCGAACGGTGCGGAAATCATGAGGCTCTCCGAGATTTCGTTTTTGAGCGACCGGGATTTTTCTGCAGGATGCGCCAAATGTTCTCGCGCTTGATGGGCAGGTCGACATGGGTGATGCCGAGAGGCGCGAGCGCATCCACGACAGCATTGACGAGACATGGCGTGGCGCCGATGGTTCCGGCTTCGCCGACGCCTTTGACACCCATGGGATTTACAGGAGTTGGCGTGACGGTGCGCGCGGTTTCGATGCGAGGAATGTCCGCGGCGCGCGGGAGGGCGTAGTCGGTGAGCTCACCGCTGATGAGCTGGCCGTCGGCGTCGTAGACGGCTTCTTCAAAAAAGACCTGCCCGATGGATTGGACAATGCCGCCGTGCACTTGGCCATCGACCAGAAGCGGATTGATGACGTTGCCGCAATCGTCGACGGCGACGTATTTCAGTAATTTGACTTCGCCGGTATCGCGATCGATTTCGACCATGCAGATGTGGGTGCCAAATGGAAAAGTGAAATTCGTGGGCTCGAAGAAGGTGGTGGCTTCGAGGCCGGGCTCAACGCCGGGCGGAAGCGTTTTGGCGACGTAGGCGGCGGTGACGACGTCGTTGAACGTGGCGGATTTCTTGGAGCTGGCGGAAAAAATCTTGCGATCGGCAAATGTGAGCGAAGCTGGATCGACTTCCAGAATGTGGCCGGCGATTTTTGCCATCTTCTCGCGAAGCTTTTCGAGTGACTTGTACATCGCGGTGCCGCCAACCGCAGTGGCGCGGCTACCGAAGGTGCCAATGCCGTAGGGGACCTGGCTGGTATCGCCATGGACGATGAGAACATCGTCGGGCGTGAGGCCGAGCATGTCGGCGGCGATTTGAGCGAAGCTGGTTTCCTGGCCCTGGCCATGCGGCGACGAGCCGGTCAGGACTTTCACTTTCCCCGTTGGCTCGATGCGAACGGTGCCGCTTTCCCAGCCTCCGGCGGGCATGGCGCTCGACGGGCCCATGGCGCAAATCTCGACGTAGCTGGAAACGCCGATGCCGATAAGCTTGCCCTGCTTGCGCGCGGCAGCCTGAGCGGCGCGCAGTTTGGAGTATCCGGATTTTTTCTCAGCGGCGCGAAGGCAGGCTTGATAATCGGCGGTGTCGTAGATCAGACCGGTGGGCGTGGCGTAGGGAAAGTCCTTGGGCTTGGGGAAATTCTTCAGGCGAATCTCGAGAGGATTTTTTTTCAGTTCGGCGGCGACAACGTCCATCATGCGCTCAATGAAATAAGTGGCTTCGGGACGGCCAGCGCCGCGATAGGCGTCCGTGGCCATCTTATTGGTAAGCGCGCCAACGATCTCGATGCGGATGGCAGGAATTTTGTAACTGCCGCAGAGCATCAGGGCAGTCAGCGTGGGAATCAACGGCGTGAGCAACTGGTAGTAAGCGCCCAAGTCGGCGATGAGCTTGAAGCGCGCGCCGAGAATCGCGCCGTCGCGCTTGACGGCAAGCTCGGCGTAGTTGATGAAATCGCGGCCGTGGATAGTCGCTTGAAAATTTTCGCGGCGAGACTCAATCCATTTGACGGGCTTGCCAGTTTTGATGGCGAGATAAGAGCAGAGCGCTTCTTCAGCGTAGACATTCAGTTTGCTTCCAAAGCCGCCGCCGACTTCCGGGGTGATGAGATGAACGGAAGTTTCCGAAATGCCAAGCATGGCCCCGATCTGCGTGCGCGCGAGGTGGGGAATTTGCGTGGAAGTCCAGACTTTCAATTTGGGCTCGCCGGGGTCGTATTCGGCAACGATGCCGCGGCATTCCATCGGCACAGGAATCACGCGCTGATTGACCATGCGTTGCTTCACCACTTTGTCGGCGCTCTTGAAAGCGCCAGCGACATCGCCACCTTCGAGTTCCCAGCGGTAGGCGACGTTGTCCGCAAAATTGTCGTAGAGCTTCGGCGCGCCCTTGGCAATGGCCTTCTCGGGATCGGTGACCGCCGGGAGAGGCTCGTAATCGACTTCGACTAGATCGAGGGCGTCGCGAGCGGCGTATTTGTCAGCGGCGGCGATTACGGCAACGGGGTCGCCGACGAATCGCACTTTATCGGCGGCCAAAGGCAAACGCACGGCGGGTTTCATGTCCGGGATTTGCGCGGCGCAGGGAATGGCGCCGATCTGACCGGCAAGATCGTCGCCCGTGAAGACAGCGACAACGCCGGACGCCGATTTTGCCTTGGACGCATCGATGGAGCGAATTTTCGCGTGGGCGTAAGGGCTGCGAACGACCATCATGTAGAGCATCCCCGGAAGGTGAATATCATCGACGTAGTGGGCGAGGCCTTGGATCAAGCGCGGGTCTTCCTTGCGCTTCATGGGCCTACCGACGTATTTCTCTGCCGTCGCCATAACTTTCCTCCGCGCCACGCGAGTATTGCTATGAGTTATCGAGCCCTGGCGGCCGCCATTTTTTTCGAAGCGTACTGCACGGCGTCGACGATATGCTGATAGCCGGTGCAGCGGCACAGGTTTCCGCTGATGGCTTTGCGAATTTCCGATTCGGTTGGATCAGGATTTTCATTGAGAAAGGAAGCTGCCGTGAGAATCATTCCCGGCGTGCAGAAGCCGCATTGCAGTCCGTGTTTCTCCCAAAAACCTTCCTGAACAGGATGCAGGGCGCAGGTGACGGCGCCGCCGGCTGAGCCATTGGCCTTGCAGGTGGCGGCAAGCCCTTCAATGGTGGTGATTTCCGCGCCGTCCGCCTGCACGGCAAGGATGGTGCAGGACTTTACGGCCTTGCCATCGAGAAGAACAGTGCAGGCGCCACAGATGCTGGTCTCACAGCCTATGTGAGTGCCGGTAAGGCCCAACGTGTCGCGGAGATAGTGAACCAGCAGGAGGCGCGGTTCAACTGCGCTTTCGTATTCTTTTCCATTGACGCGGAGTCGAACTTCGGTTGCCACGTTGGCCATGGGCGCCTCCCTGATGGAATCAGCGATTCTCACAATGCAAGCGTGGGAGTGGAAAGTTACTCCCGCAACGAGCAAATATCAAGGTGCCAATAGGCGCGCCAGGAAACGAGGCGAAAAACACACTTGGTAGCATTGCCGCGCATCGACGCACATAGCCAGAGCATCTTCATTAGAGTTGATCAAGGTGAAGGAGATCTTAGCAATATGGAAAAGACGCTGACGATTCTGGGAATTGCGGGCAGCCTGCGACGCGCGTCATATAACCGCGGCGCGTTGCGAGCGGCGCAGGAGCTGGTTCCGGAGGGAGCCAAGGTTGAAATCCTTGAGCTGGATGGCATTCCGCCGTTCAATCAAGATGAGGAAAAGAATCCGCCGCGGAAGGTCGTGGAACTGAAAGAGCGGGTACGCGCGGCAGGCGCGATTTTGTTCTGCACGCCGGAATACAACTATTCCGTTCCGGGCGTGCTGAAAAACGCTATCGATTGGGCTTCGCGCCCGTATGGCGACAATGCGTGGAACGACAAGCCGGTAGCGGTGATGGGCGCGTCAGTCAGCAATTTGGGAACAGCGCGGGCGCAGTATCACTTGCGGCAGTCGTTTATCTTCTTGAATATGCATCCGATCAACGGACCGGAAGTGATGATTGCGAATGCCGGGGAGCGTTTCGACGAGCAAGGGAACCTGAAGGACGCGAAGACAAAAGAAATGATCCAGAAGATGCTTCAGAATCTTGTCCAATGGACGCGGCGACTTGAAGCGGGAAAAAACGCACGGAGCAAGGCATCGGGCGACTAAGATTCGGAGCGGCGCTCCATGTGATTCTAGGTTATGTTGGGAGCAGGAGAACGCTACGAGCGCCCTGGGACTTGCGGGCGGGCGCGAAGGCGAAGGACTTTACGCTGATTCGCTTCCAGGACTTCGAACTGTAAACCATCGTAGTTGATTTTTTCGCCGGGCTCAGGCACATGACCAGCCACCTGATTGAGCAGTCCAGCAAGAGTCGCAGCGGAAGATTCCGCATGATCGCCTCCCAATTCCACGCCGAAGAGATCCTTCAATTTTTCGATGCCCGTGCTGCCGCGAAGAACCATGCTGCCATCGCTCTCGCGCACCACGTCAGGAGCAGGATGGCGGTCCTCCTCGCTGATTTCGCCGACAATTTCCTCGACTAAGTCCTCCGCAGTGACAACGCCGGCCATGGAGCCATATTCGTCGATGACGATAGCCATCTGCTGGCTCTTGCGCTGCATTTCGCGGAGCAGGCTCGAACCCATTTTGGCCTCGGGAACGAAAAGGGCAGGGCGGACCAGGTCGCGCACAGTTTTCTTCGCCGCTTCGCTTTCAGGAATTTGCAAGATATCGCGGGCGATGACGATGCCGATGATTTCGTCGAGGGTATTTTCGTAGACGGGGAGGCGCGAAAGCTTGGTGGCGACGAGGACGCGGCGCAGCTCCTCGATGGTAGCATTCGCGGAAATGGAAACGACATCGGGACGAGGCGTCATCACTTCACGCACGCGCTTGTCGCTGAATTCGACGACCTGCTCGATCAGGCGAGCTTCGTCCTGCTCGAGAATCCCCTCTTCAGTGGCGGCATCGACGATGGCTTCCATGGCTTGCTGGTCGTCGGAGGGAGCATCGCCGGCCTCGTCGGAAATGTGCAAAATCGAGATGGCAAATTCCAGAACGGCCTGCACGGGCCAGATAAGCCAGGCGAAGGCGCGCACGAGGGGCAAAACTGGAATTAGCCATTTGCCGCTGGTGCGAGCGAGCAGAAGCGCCGGCAGGAACTGCATCCCGACAATTACCTCAAGGCCGAGGAAGAAAATCATTTCGGCGACGATGCGCCAGGTTTCTCCGGCGAAGAGGATGACGGCGCGCGCGGTGAGCACGGAAACGACAACGAGCCAAAGGCGCGCGAGGAGGTTGAACGTGCCGGCGGCACGAATGCGGTTGATGCGAACGCGCGGCTCGATTTCCGCGACAAAGATGTCGAGGTTGAGGTGCGCGGGCCCGGCGACCACGCGGCCGAGCTGACGGTAAATGCGGTCCAGATAAGCGAAGACCGTCAACCCAGCGGCGAGGATGAGAATGCCGATTGTGTAGGTAAGGGCGCTACTCAATTAAGTAATCCCCAATTTGCGGCGCAGGCGCGCTTCGAGGCGCTCCATGGCGCCATTATCGGATTCGTGGTCGTATCCCATCAAATGCAAAAGGCCATGCAGCGCAAGTACCTGCATTTCTTCGTCGAAGCCGCGGCCAGCGGCGCGCGCGTTGCGGCGTGCGACGGCGGGAGCGATGGCGACATCACCGAGATAAATCTCCTGGGAGGCACGGATATGTCCTGGCGAGCGGGCTATTTTGCCGTTGCCATTTTGCGCGTGAACGACGGCAGGAAACGAGAGGACATCGGTCGGGCGATTCTTGCCGCGATACGCACGATTCCACTCGGCGATCTTCGCGTCGGTGACCAGGCAGATCGTAGCGGCATCGTGAGGCAGGAGGAGCAGCGCCGCAGCGCGCTGAAGAAATTCATCGAGTGCGCGAAGCTTCACGCGTACACGTTTCTGTCGATTGAGTACCATAGTCTGAGAATTACTCCGCGGAAGCGCGGCGGTCGTTTTCACGTGAATGATCGGGCTCACGTGAGCGATCGGTCTCGCGAGAATGATTGCTGGCGGAACCGCGCGCGGCCGCGCTGGCATCATGTTCGTCGTAGGCCTTGATGATACGCTGCACCAGGTTGTGGCGCACCACGTCGCGCTCGTCAAAGTGGACGATAGCAATGCCATCAATCTTGCCGACAATCTCGATGGCTTCGATGAGGCCGGAGCGGCGACTGCTGGGCAGATCGATTTGGGTGACGTCGCCGGTGATGACGGCTTTGGAGTTGAAACCTAAACGCGTGAGGAACATTTTCATCTGTTCGCTGGTGGTGTTTTGCGCTTCATCGAGAATGACGAAGGAATCATTTAAGGTGCGGCCACGCATGAAGGCCAAAGGCGCGACCTCGATGATGTCCTTTTCCAGGAAGCGTTCGAGCTTGTCGGCCTCAAGCATGTCGTGCAAAGCATCGTAGAGCGGACGCATGTACGGGTCGACTTTTTCCTGAAGTGTGCCGGGCAGGAAACCGAGGCGCTCGCCGGCTTCCACGGCAGGACGGACAAGAATGATGCGATTGACTTGCTTGGTGAGAAGCGCCGAGACGGCCATGGCGACGGCGAGATACGTCTTTCCGGTTCCACCGGGGCCGATCGCGAAAACCATGTCGTAGTTTTCGAGCGCTTCCATATAGTGACGTTGGTTGGTGCTCTTGGCGGTGATGGGCTTTTTACCGTAGGACTTGGGACGCGAGTGCTCCATAGCGCCGCGGAGGGAAAAATCTGGCTCGTCATTGGCCATACGCAGCATGGATTTCACCTGGCTGCTTTCGAGCTTTCGGCCTTCGCGAAAAAGTTCATTGTATTCGTTCAGGAATTTAGCGGCGCGAGTGACCTGCGCGGGCTCACCTTCTATTTGCAGGTCGCTATCATGGAGTTGCGTGGTGACGCCGAGGCTTGATTCGAGAAGCTTGAGGTTTTCGTCGTAGGTGCCGAAGAGTTCGGCGATGCCCCCCGACATCCTAACGGTTTGTCTCATCTAGATTGAATCGTGAACGGCGCGGTATCCTCATTAAGGACAATACCTTATAAGCATCCGCCGGTCAAGTGGAGTCAGAATAAGTCTATTCGTATGAATACGTTATGGCGTTAACTTATCGCGAATGCGGCATGCCTATGGCTTGGCCGCCGGAAACTCGACTGTGGGAACCGTTCTGGATTCGGGAGTGGCCGCGAAGTAGGCGTCGTTTCGCTGGAATCCGGCCCAGTGCGCGAAGGCGCTGTTTGGAAACGTCCCGATATACGTATTGTAGTCCTGAATGGCGTCGTCGTAGCGCTTACGCTCGACGGCGATGCGATTTTCGGTTCCGGCCAGTTCGTCCTGGAGTTGCAAGAAGCTCTCGTTGGATTTGAGCTGCGGGTAGTTTTCGGTAAGCGCCAAGACTTTGACCAAAGCACCATCGAGCTGGCCGTTCGCCGCGATCTTGTCCTTGGGAGTCTGGGCATTCATCAAATTCGCGCGCGCGTTGGAGACGGCGGTGAACACGGTGACTTCCTGCGCGGCGATGCCTTTGACGGTAGCGACGAGATTGGGGATGAGGTCGGCGCGGCGCTCGAGAACGACGTCCACCTGCGCCCAATCGGATTTGACGGTTTCGTTCTTGCGCACCATCTGATTGCGAGCGCTGACGTACATCCCGCCGAAAATCACAACGATGAGCACAACTACAACCAGCGCTATCCAACCCTTCTTCATTCGCTCCTCCGCGAAAACTGATTGGCGCAGAAACCGACTTACAACGAAGCGGCGAGCCGCCGGTCGGTTTCGTTGGTCATGCGCTCGACGAGCTCCACATATCCGCGCAACGTTTCCTGAGCGTCTACGTCGGAAGCCTTGCGCTTGCCTTCGTGCACGTCGAGAATTGCGAAAAATGCTTCCGGGCTGGCGTTGGCGATTTCCGCCGACCGCCGGATGACGTGGCGCTTGGATGTAGTAGGCGGCTCGCCGAACGCCAGCAGGGCATGGCGGAATAACGTGACGAACGCGGAGACCGCTGCATCCATCAAGCTCACCAGAACTCGATCCTTTGGGGGAACGGCAAGGATTCCCTGGCGAAGACGAACGAGATTCGTTCGCAGCTCGCGCTCCACTTGCAATTTGTGCAGCTTGGTGGGGACGTCGAGCGAAGGGAAAAAATCACCACCATAAATCATGCTATGGTTGGCCTTCATGTCGAGCAATTCGATGGCGAAAATATCCGCCGAGGCGCGCAACTCGCCCTCGGTGAACACCTGCGGAATGGGAAAACCCTTGCGCTTCCACCATGCCAATGGTTCGTGCAAGTGCTCCAGGTCAGCGGTGCTGGCGCGGTGGAGAATGCATAGGACGTTCAAGTCCGAATGGTTTTTTCGGTATTCGCCGGTAACCGCGGAACCGTAAAGAACGATAGCCTGGAGATTATCGCCGGCAGCGCGGGCCAGCCGTTGCGCGAGTTCGCGAAGCATGTTTTCCATTACTCTGCCGCCATCCCATTAAAACTCAGTTACGAAAATCGTAGAATCCGGTCCTCTTTCACCAACTTCCACTCGCTCCACCACCGCCAAAAGAGCCGCCGCCAAAGCCACCGAACCCACCGCCGCCACCGAATCCCCCACCACCCCATGAACCACCGCCGCCGCCAAAGCCACCGCCCCCAAGAAACCAAGGGGCCGCTGCCCACATAACGCCGTGGCCGCGACCGTATCGGCGGCCGGCACGCATCCGGAGCAAGAGTCCCAGCAGCGGGAAGAACAACAATACCAAAACGGACAGCAGGGGCACGGCGACATTTCGCGGAGTGAGAGGCGGCGGAGGAGTTTCCGCTCCCATGGGAGCCTGTCCGTTCTGCGAAAGGGCTTCCAGGGTGACACCGCGATCCTTAGCGATAACGGCGGCAATGTTCTCCGTCAGAAGCAGAATGGCCCCGCTGTAATTGCCGATCCGGAGTTGCGCTATAGCTTCGCGGCCAAAGTCTCCAACAAGGCCGTCCGGGAGGATCGGCTCCAGGCCGTAACCAACTTCCACGCGATACCGACGTTGGCGCGGCGCGAGAAGAATCATTACGCCGCGATCCTTCTGCTTTGGCCCGATTCCCCAATGGGTAGCTAGATCGATCGAGTATTCTTCAATGGACTCGCCTTCCAGCGATCTGACAGTGACGATGGCAATCTGCGCGTCAGCTTTTTCATCGAGTTCCTGGCAGATCGCCTGAAGGGACACCTTCGTATCCGGCGAGATGATGTGAGCAAAGTCGTTGATGTAGCCTTGAGGGCGAAGGTCTTTGGGCTTCTGCGCTGTAGCGGATCTGGCGAGGAGCAGAACCAGAATAGCGAGCCAAAATGAGGCGAGTCGATAGCGCTGCCGGAGCTGCTGGGTTAATCTCCGAGATATCCCTATCATCCGCCCTCGCTCTAATGACTTTACACCGGGCGCGCATAAAAGTTCACGAAAACGCAATGGACAGGGCCGCCATATTAGGCTGGAAAGGGACTCAGGTCAAAGATGTATTGGCCCGAAGGACGCGGCGGTGGAAATTGACAAAGGGGGATGCGTCCGATACTCTTGCTGATTCGACTACATCGAGAAGGAGCGACTGAATGCCGCAGGGCACGCCAGTAAAACAAAAGAAAAGGTCCAAATCAGTCTTCAAGAACATCCGCAAGAGCGCGAGCCGCACGGTGGCGAATCGCGGCAATCGCACCCGCGTCCGCACGGCCGTGCGCCAGTTTCGCGCGCTGCTGACGGAGGGCGACGCCTCCAAGGCTGAAAAAGCGCTGCCGCACACATTCTCCGAGCTCGACCGCGCGGTGAGGAACCACTCCCTGCCCCGCAACACGGCGAACCGCTACAAGTCGCGGCTCGCGATTGCGTTGAATGGAGCACGGCAAGGGAAAAAGAGCTAAGCGGCTGCACCCGCGCCTGTGGAAGTGAGGCGCGCCAAGACAAACTCCAGGGTCGCGCGAGGGTTGGGCGCTCCGGACTTCAGCACACTGTCCGCCTCGGCCAGAATTGCAATTCCAGCTAGCAATTGCTCACGAGGAATCTTACGCGCTTGCGCGAGCGCGATTGCCGCTGTTTCCGGACGCATCCCCAAATATCGCGCCGCCGAATATTGATTGGTTCCGGGGGGGAGTTCGCGAGCCTCGACCAGCTTGCGGTACATCCACGAAAGCGCACCGACGATACCGGCAGGCTGTTCGCCTTCACGAAGCAAAGAATCGAGGAACTCCATGGACGCGCGACGGTCGCGCGCGGCAAATGCCTCGGCGAGCTTCCACACTGTGTATTTTTTTGCGGAAACGACGAGCGCATCAACGTCCGCTGTGGTAATTTGCCGTCCTGTGGCATAAAGCAGAAGCTTTTCGAGTTCGAGACGGATTTTCGCGGGCTCGCCATTGACGGCATCGGCCAGTTCAGAAGCGGCCTCGGGTGTGATGTTCGCTCCCAGCTCGCGGGCCATATGCAGCGTCAATGCGGCTGGATCCACATTCGAGGAAAGTTCAACAATAAGGGCGCCTGCTGCGAGTGTCTTGAAAAGCTTCTTGCGGCGGTCGAGCTGCTCCGCTTCGAACACGACAATCGAAAAAGGAGCGGGGTCTTCGAGATAGGCAGAGAGCGCATCCGTTGTTCGTTCCAGAGCCTCGTCGCCGCCGCGCTCGAGCGCCTCAGTGTCCTGCAAGATCAGCACCTGCCGAGGCGAAAGCATCGGCGCCATTTGAGCGCGCTGCAGCAGTTCCTGCAAGCCGCCGCCCGCTGCTGAAATCTTGGAGACAGCCCAATCACGAGCGCCTTCCGCAATAAACTTTCTCACCAACGCGTTGCGGCACTGGTCGCGTAGATACGGGTCAGAGCCGAGCAGAACAATCGCGGGAATCGACTGCTCTTTCTCGATACGCTGAAGCAGATTTTCAACGGTTGCTTGCGGCATCAGAAGCCCTCGAGCACGCGCGAAACCAAGTCCGACGCAAAATCGCGCGACATGCGCCCCAGCGCGGGATCCTCTTCCTGAAAAAACCGATTCACGTCGCTGGACACTTGATATTCGTTGCGAAACACGAAGTTATCATTGCGATAGACGACCTTTTTCGAGGTTTCATCGACAAGGCTCACCTTCAATTTGAGCGTGACCAGCATTGTGGTGACGTGACCGGAAGTGGCATCGAAAAGCAAGGGAACAGCTTCGATGCCGGTTATGTCTCCATGCAAAACAGCGTCCGCGCCGTCCTCGCTGGGCACGATGTGATATTTCGTTCGCGCGATAAGTTCGTGCATCACGGAATTGGTGACGCGCTGCTCGATGCGATATGACGTGGTGTGACTCACGAATATGGGCACCGCCAGGGTATGCCAACTGGAGGGCAACGCGGTGGCACGTCCAGCAACGTGGTAGCCGCAGCCGGCCGAAAAAGCGCCTATGAGAAATACCGCCGTGGGGACGGCGAGCGCACAGGAGCGGTTAGACCTTGGGCGCAAGAAGCTCCTCCGCAATTCGCATCGCATTCACGGCGGCTATCCGAAGATTATCCGCCGCGCCCCACAGCCACACGCCGGAAGTCACACCGGCGTCATGTTCAGCATGCGCAATATGAATCTTGGCTTCGCCGGCAACGCTGACATTGGTCGGCTTAGGGTCCCCCTTCCCTACCACATGCATGCCGGCGGCGAAAAGGGCGGCGTCAATGGCGGGGAGTTCAACAGACGGGGGCAGATCGGCGTAAGCGGCAAAGGCGTAACCGTAAAAGATGGGCGCCTGGATGAGCTGCACGGCCGGCAACGGGGAGCGTCCACACAAATACGAGGCCACGCGCTTGCAGATTTCGCCGCGCATCTCGGAAATGGCCGGGCGGCTGGCATCACCATAGCTGGCGAGAAGACTGAATGCAACCTGCGCGTCAAAAACGACTTGCGAAATTGGGCGCAGGAGAAGCAAATCG
This sequence comes from Candidatus Acidiferrales bacterium, assembly GCA_049787175.1. Taxonomy (GTDB): domain Bacteria; phylum Acidobacteriota; class Terriglobia; order Acidiferrales; family UBA7541; genus DAHUXN01. The sequence goes on from JBAQYT010000050.1 coordinate 14,013, forward strand.
GCGGTCTGCTTTTCCAGCTCGTCGATTCCCAACTGTTCGTGCTCGGACGCGGGGGGGAAAAACAGAATCACGACGCGGGACGGGGAGAATTCGGAAAGAGCCGCAGCAAGCCTGCAGGCAATCATCACCGGGGGAGCAGGCGAAGAGTAAATCCCCGGATGGTGCGGCTGCCCCGTCTTAGGCTCGGGAGGAGCGAGCAGCGTATCCAAGTCAGGAATCCACGGGGCCGCTCCGACGTCTTCGAGAGCGCCGGTTAAGTCGATGATCGTCGCACCCGCATCGGCAGCGAGTTTCCAGTTACTCGCCGCCTCGTGCGCGCTGCCGCAGAAAAACACCAAACGCGCGCCATCGAAACTTTCGCGATCCATCGGCTTTAGAAATGTGGGCTCGCCTGCCGCTTCGGACAGCGTGCCGACGGGAAGATTCGTATCGATCAGTGCGATATCAGCAACCGCGAAGTTTTCGTCTTCGATGAACTGCTTCAGTTCCCTACCACGCAGCGAAGACGCGCCGACAATGGCGATGCGAGGGATGGGGTATCCGCGGGACATGTCAGGCGGGACGCGCCGAGGTTCGATGACGCATTTTGCGGAGAACCTCCAGTACCAAGCCGTGCAGAACGTAAACGCTCGCGATAGCGAGCAACGTAGCTTCGGAATAGCGGACAATCGCGGCGAGAACCAAAGCCATGCCCACAACCGCCAGAGACGTCCTACGACGACCCAAGTTCACGCCCTTGAAATTGTAATAGCGTATTTTGCTAGCCATGAGAAAACCGAGCAGCAAAACAAGAAGCACCCAAATGAGCGATTTGCGCCAGTCCTCGATGGGATTCCACATCGCGTGGACGACGGCGGCGATCGCGCCGGCCGCGGCTGGAGTCGGCAATCCAACAAAATAACGCGAGCCGCCGGCGGCGCCAATGTTGAAGCGAGCCAAGCGCCACGCGCAAAAGATCACAAAGGCGAAGCTGCACACCCAACCCAGCTGCACCACGTGCGCCGCCACAAAGGAACGGCCCTCAAGCATCACGCCCTTCACTCCCCAGCCAAATGCGAGAAAGGCCGGCGCGATGCCAAAGCTGACCACGTCCGCCAGGGAGTCAAACTGTTTACCAAATTCAGAGCTCGTTTTGGTGGCGCGGGCGACCCATCCATCGAAGGCGTCAAAAAGAATGGCGTAGCCGATGGCGCGGGCGGCGTTATCCATGTCGCCGGCGCCGCCGCGAAACGTTTCGAGAATGGCGTAATAGCCGCAGAGCAGGTTGAGGACGGTAAAAAAGCTCGGCAGGATGTACACACCGTGACGCAGACGCCCATTGCGAACGGGCCGCGACTCGTCGGCGTCAAACCCCGTAGGGTCTATCTCGTGGATTGCCATCGAGCGATTTGCGTGGCCCCTCCTGCCACGTGCTGGCCGAGCCGCACGAGGATTTCCGCATCGGCCGGCAACCAAACATCCACTCGCGAGCCGAAACGAATCATGCCAATGCGCTGGCCAATTTTTACTTCGTCGCCAATCCGCGTCCAGCACAAAATGCGGCGTGCGACCCAGCCGGCAATTTGCTTGAACGTGATTTCACCAGCGGGCGCGGCAATGGTGATGACATTCTGCTCATTCGCTTCGGAAGCTTTGTCTCTCCACGCTCCCATGAACTTGCCTGGATGGTAGTCCATCCGGCAAATCCGCCCAGCTACCGGGGCGCGATTCACGTGTACATTGAAAATCGAAAGAAAAATGCTGATGCGCTTCCCGGGGCGATTGTCGAACGGCTCGTCCACGAGTTCGACAACGCGCCCATCCGCGGGCGAGACCACCGCGCCTGGCTCACTGGGAATCTGGCGCTCCGGATCACGAAAAAAATACAGGACGAATAGCCCCAGGGCTATGAAAATCGCGCCCCACCACCAGCGGAAAATCATGAGCACGATGCCGATGATCAGAGGCGGCAGAGCGAATCGAAAACCGTCTTTCACCATATGCGAAAAGGCAGTCCGTGGCTAAGCACACCCGTAATTGTACGCCAGAACAAGTTTTCGCGCTGCCGCGCTCAGCCGCGCAATTGTTCGCGACGGCGGCGAGCGACCAATTGCTGCATCTGGTCCTTCAGCCGCAGTTTCATTTTTTTGAGCTGTGCTTCGAGGAGAATGTCCTCAGAACTAAGATAGGGCTGCCGGGTCAACTGGTGGAGTTGCTCTTCGTATCGAGAATGTTCCTGGGCTAGGTTACGAAACTCTTCATTGGTGGACATCAATTCGCCTGGAATATCCTGCGACATCAACGTCATCCGCAGCCTCCTGGTGTGAAGTTAGGTTCACATGGGCCGAAGCTATCACAATTTGCGGCGCGCCGCCAAGCGGATGCAACATGGCCGGTTCCGGATGGCGCATCCTATCCCACTTTTCCTCTGATTATTGCTTTACTGCTGAGATTGACGCCCGCGAATGATATATACTCCGCGCCAGGAATGGTTCTCGCCTCGGCTACAAAACTGGGTCCCTACGAAATTGTCTCGCCACTTGGCGCGGGCGGGATGGGCGAAGTTTACCGCGCCAGCGATACACGATTAGACCGCATCGTGGCGATCAAAGTTCTTCCTGCATCGCTCGCGGATAATGCCGACCGTTTGCATCGATTCGAGCAGGAAGCGCGCGTCCTCAGTACATTGAACCATCCCAACCTACTAGCGATCCACGATGTAGGTGAGCAGGGAGGAATCCATTATCTCGTCTCGGAATACCTCGATGGCGAGACATTGCGCGAGCGGATGACCGCTGGTTTGCTGCCTCAGCGCAAAGTCTCGGAGTATGCGCTGCAAATTGCGAATGGTTTAGCGGCGGCGCACGACAAGGGGATAGTCCACCGCGATTTGAAGCCGGAAAACATTTTCATCACTCATGACGATCGCATAAAAATTCTGGACTTCGGCCTTGCCAAGCAATCCCAGAGCATCGCGGGACTTACAGGTGACACTGCGACACTCACCAGTCCAGCCCAAACCACCGCTGGAACCGTCATGGGAACCGTCGGTTACATGTCTCCTGAGCAGGTCCGTGGACAAGTAGTTGATGCCCGCTCCGACATTTTCAGCCTCGGGGCAATCCTCTATGAAATGGCGACAGGCAAACGCGCCTTCAAGGGCGACTCCAGCGTCGAAACGATGAACGCCATCCTCAAAGAAGACCCTCCCGAAATCGACCCCGCGCAAATCAAGACTTCTCCCGCACTCGAACGCATCGTCCGCCACTGCCTGGAAAAAAATCCCGCGAACCGCTTCCAATCCGCCCGGGACCTCGCTTTTGCCCTCAGCGCACTCTCCGGAACGGGCTCCACTTCCGCTATTTCTTCGCCAGCGTGGCCGGCGAAGCGGCCCTGGCTCGTTTGGACAATCGCAGGATTGGCAGTTCTGGCGCTTATTGCGGCCGCCATTGTGTCACTGCAACACACGCCGCAAGCACAGCGTATGGAGTTTGCTCTTCCTCTCCAGCAAGACACAAGCCACATGGCAATTTCGCCCGACGGTCACATGCTCGCGTTCGTATCGCCGGATGCCGCCACAGGCGCCAGCATCATCAGCGTGATGCAGATTGGCGCTTCTGATGCAACGCCTTTGGCAGGAACAGAAGGAGCCAGTTACCCCTTCTGGTCGCCCGACGACGCGTATGTCGCGTTCTTCGCGGGTGGCAAGCTGAAAAGAGTCCCCGCGAACGGCGGAGTTCCGCAGGCGCTTGCAACAGCGAGCGCCGGTCGCGGCGGTAGCTGGGGAAAGCAAGGCATCATCTTCTCGCCGGATGCGATCGGATGGTTGTGGAAAGTGAACGCCGACGGCAGCGGGCTTGCTCCCGTCACCGATCAGATTTTCGATCCCTCGAAAAAAGAAGCTTCGCACCGCTGGCCCGTTCTCCTGCCGGATGGCGATCATTTTCTGTTTTTGGCGGGCACTTTCTCGAACGATTCTCAGAGCTTCATCTACCTGGGCTCCCTGAGTCAGCCTAAACAGAAGATCGTCGTGGTTGCGGCTGCGTCGCCTCCCGGGTATGCGGGCGGTTATTTGTTTTACCTCGACGAAAAGAGATCCCTGCGGGCGATTCGCATGGACAAACATGGAAAAACTTCGGGCGAGGCCCAGTTGCTCGTCGATCAGGTCGGTTATCAGCCAGGGCCATACTGGGCCGCTTTTTCCGTGGCTGAAAATGGAACCGTCGTTTACAACCCCGAAATTGGCGGGGGGTTATCCGTTTTGACCTGGTATGACCGGTCCGGCAAAAAGCTAGGTACGGTCGGCGACATCGGCGTGCTCGGTAATCCGACTCTTTCGCCGGACGGAAGCCGCGTGGTCGTGGACATTGCCGATCCGAAAGCCAATAACGTGAATATTTGGATTCAGGATTTCAAAGGAGACACCAGCTCGCCATTCACCTTTGATCCCTCGGAAGACGATGACGCTGTCTGGTCGCGGGATGGAAGTTCGATCGCTCTCCGCTCGACGGTGGGTGGAGATACGCGGATCTATTTGAAACCAGTCCGCGGGATGGCGCCCTATAAAACGATCTTTGATGTCCACTTGGATGGGATTGGCGCTCAACAAAACGCTGATTTAGTCCCCAATTCCTGGTCGCTCGACGACAAAGAGGTTTTGTGCACATTGCAACCGGTCGCGGGCGGTTCTCAGTTAGTGTTGATCCCGGCGTCCGGCGGAAAGATGACGCCTTTCCTGACGAGCGGTTCCACCGAAAACGATGGCCAGATTTCTCCGGATGGCAAATGGGTGGCGTACGCTTCCAACGAGTCGGGAGACTGGGAAATTTACGTCACGTCTTTTCCCGGTGCCGCGGGCAAATGGCAAGTCTCTCGTGGGGGCGGCACGGAGCCTCGCTGGCGCGGCGATGGCAAAGAGATTTTTTATATTGGGCCGAAAGCCACGATGACTGCTGTTCCGGTCAGCACTGTGGGGGGAACTTTTTCGAGCGGCAACCCCGCGTCCTTGTTTCAGACGCAGCTTCGCGCGCCAGTTTCTTCAACGGACTTGTTCAGGTACGACGTAAGCAAAGACGGCCAACGATTCCTGATAGACCATTACACCCCGCCAGCACAGATAATTCCCTTGCGCATCATCCTGAACTCGACGGCAGGCTTACAGAAATAGTCAGGCTCGACCTGCGAGTAAGTCCACTTTTTCGATTTCGAGATTCCCCATGCAAGGTCGATCCCAGGCTAACTCTCACAGCGTTGCGATTTATGCATGGACGAGACTGCGGCTCAAGAGCAAGGCATCTTCGACGGGATTGCGGTAGTAGCTTCTGCGAAGACCTGAGGATGCGAAGCCATGCGCCTGGTAAAACTGGCGCGCCGCGGCGTTTGAGGAACGCACTTCGAGGAAGACTCGACTGGCGCCGTTCTGTGCCGCCCAGGAAAGGGCTTCCCATAATAGCGCGCGGCCAATGCCTTTGTGGCGAACATTTGGGTCGACGGCGAGATTGAGGATTTCGATTTCGCCGGCTACAGCGTGAGCGATGAGGAATCCGACCACTGGACCTTCGTGTTCGGCCACCCATGCCTGTTCGCCATTTCGACCAACACTTTCATAGGCAGGCTGCAACCATTGGGCGGCTTCACGGCTGCTGGCTTGAATTCGAAGAATCGTCGGAATATCGCGGGACTCTAGGAACCGGATCGCCGCAGCACTCACGGCGCTTTCCAAAGCAACTCGGCGTCCGACCTGCGAATGTAATTCGCGTCGAGCCGCAGCGAATCGGTGAATTCGCCGCGAGCAGCTCGATCGAAGGCCAACTGGCCGATGAATGGCGCAAGCACAGAGCTGGCTGGCTCAACGGCCCGCGAAATCGCGGCGGGAGCCGCGGTCCAATTATCGAGGGCCGGCTGCAGCACTGCGGGACAGGGGGCGACAAAGTGTATCTGCTCGTTTCCACTTCGTGATGTGAGGCGCGCCAGAAACTCCTGGGCGGTGCAGACCTGTTCCGGATCTTCAGTGACGAGGTGAGAATCGCTGAATCGGTATAGAGCAGCATAAATCTGGCCGCGACGCGCGTCCAGGACTGGAGCGATCAAGCCTTTGGACGAAGCGAGGTGAGCCTGCACTGCAACGGCTTCGAGTCCGCTCACGGCAACAATTGGCTTTGAAAACACTTCCGCCCAAGCTTTTACCGCGGCGAGGCCAACCCGGAGTCCCGTGAAAGAGCCAGGGCCAGCGGCGACGGCAAAAACGTCAAAATCGCGGGTCCTGATTTGCAATTCACGGAGAAGAAAATCCAATTGGCGGAAAAGGCGGCTGGAGTATGCTTCGTCCGAGGCAGTGGAAATCACGCCAAGCAGCCGACCGTCCTTCAAAACCGCCAGGCTACCGGCCTGATTGGCCGTGTCGACAGCCAACAAAAGCATAAACCTTGATTATACGCCTATTGAAGAGAACTTCAGCAAGCAAATCAAGCGCCAAAAACATACAGAAAAATCGCGAATTTTGCGTGTAAATCCTTGACCTCATACCAGAAGGAAGCCTACTATTTTTACTGTAGCTTCTGGGGAGGGTGCATCCTGTATGGAATTCAAACTGGGAGAGAAGGTTGTCTATCCGAACCATGGTGTAGGGGTTATCGAACAAATCAGTTACGGTTATCTGAACGGCCGTTCAGAGCGGTATTACATGCTCAAGATTGTTGCCAGCGGCCTCAAAGTAATGGTCCCACAAACGAACATTGACACCGTCGGCTTGCGCCCCGTGATTCGCTCTACGGAAGCTGGCAGCGTTATCAACTACCTCGAAAAGGGCCGTTCCGCCTCCCATCATGACTGGAAGCACCGCTTCAAGGAGAATTCCGAGCGGATGCGCACCGGTTCATTGATGGAAGTGGCTGCGGTGCTGAAGGGGCTGGTTTCGTTGAGCCGCACGAAGCCTCTTTCCTTCCGCGAAAAGAAGATGCTCGAACGCGCCAAGCATTTGCTGATCACTGAGTTGGCGACGGTGCGAAATACCACGGAGCAAACCATGGAGACAAATCTGGTTCGCGCGTTGGCTAAGGCGCACCTGCAGATGCCCGAAGCACTCGAAAAACTGGAAAATTAGCTGCCGTTTTTTCAGATGCCGCTGCACCTTGCGCTGTAAATCACTGATTCTAAATCGGTAGAACGCTGACTGACACTTACCTGCGGCTTCGGCCGCGGGTAAGTGGGTTGTTCCAGACCCTCTTTCCCTGACCTCAGAAAGTTCAGCATTAAGGCGTTCGTTTACTTACTCTAGCTCTGAACTATCTTCGATTCTTACCATCGCGAGCCACGGGTTTCCCCCATCCACCGCCGCCCGGGGACTCGATACGCACGATAGCGCCCGCAGGAGCGTAGAAGCTGCCCTTGGCGGCAACTTGCTTCCGCCGCCCAGCGACAACTAACTCGTTCTTTCCGCATTTGCCGGGGGTTCCTCCGGCGAGCCCGTAGGGGCCGAATTTGCGACGGTCCGAGAGCATTCCAACCTGCATGGGTGCCAGCAATTCGATCTCGCGCACGATACCGTCGCCGCCGCGATATTCCCCGGCACCTCCCGAGCCGAGCCGTATTCCGTAGCGCCGGACGCGAACCGGGTACGCGTGCTCGAAAACCTCAACGGGAGTGTTCAGCGAATTGGTCATGTGAGTGTGAATCCCGCTCTCGCCGTCACGGCCGGGACGCGCTCCCATACCTCCGGCGATGGTCTCGTAATAGGCAAAGGGCGCACCTTCGTGGCGCGGGCGCGTGTCGCGGCCGCCGAGGGTAAGGTTATTCATCGTGCCCTGGCTGGCTGCGGGGATCCTTTCCGGAACGGCGCGAGCCAGCGCGCGCAGCAGCGTGTCGACGATTCTCTGCGACGCTTCAACGTTCCCGCCCGCGACGGCGCAGGGCGGGCGCGCGTTCACGATGGTTCCCTCCGGCGCAGTGATGTGAATGGGGCGGAGCAAGCCAGACGTAGCCGGAACCTGATCATTGACGAGGCATCGAAAAACGTAAAAGACCGCCGAGTCGGCAATCGCCTTCACCGCATTGACGCTACCGGCGCACTCCGGCGATGAGCCGGTAAAATCCACGTCGGCGCGAGCGCCGCGAATGCGAATGGTGACGCGAATCGCGATGGGCTGTTCGGTCACGCCGTCATTGTCGAGAAAATCTTCGCCGCGATAGGTTCCGTCGGGAATCTCCCGCAGCGTGGCGCGCATCATTTCGGCGGAATATTTCAACAGGTGACGTCCGTATTCACTGGTTTCCCGCGGGCCGTACTTTCGCGCGATTTCGAGCAGCCGCCGCTCACCGACGCGGCACGCCGCAACCTGCGCCGTCAGATCGCCTTCGCGCTCGCGCGGTGTGCGCACATTGGCCAAGACCAACTGCAGGACGTCGCGCACAATTCGGCCATTTTCGAATATCTTCACCGGCGGAATGCGAATGCCTTCCTGAAAAATTTCGCGCGACAGACTCATCGAGCCCGCTTGTGCGCCGCCCACATCGGCATGGTGCGCGCGATTCGCGACGTAAAATAGCGGCCTTTTCGCGCGCGGCAAATAGACCGGCATCACCATGGTCAAATCGGGCAAATGCGTCCCGCCGGCGTAAGGGTCGTTCAACAACGCGACATCGCCAGGCCGCAATTCAAGCGCGCGAATCGCGGCATCGACGGAGGCAGGCATCGAGCCCAAGTGCACAGGCATGTGGTCGCCCATGGCCAAGACTTCGCCGTCGCCGTCAAACACGGCGCAGGAATAATCGCGGCGCTCTTTGATATTCGGCGAAAAAGCGGAGCGGCGCAGGACGCCGCCCATTTCTTCGGCAATGGAATGGAAAATGCTTTTGAAGACCTCGAGGCGGACGGGATCGAACTTCATTGCAGTGACTCCATTACGAGATTGCCGTACGCGTCGACGCGGGCACGCCAGCCGGGGAGAACGACGGTGGTCGCACTGTATTCCGCCACAATGGCGGGTCCGCGAAGGCAGTTTCCGGCACGCAGGCGCGAACGATCGTAAATGCGCGTCTTCACCGGGTGGCCACTGAAAAACACTTTGCGCTCGTCCGTGAGAGATGCGCTGGCGTTCGCACCGCCCGCAGGAACTTTCGGCAGAGCAGGCTTTGGCGTCGAGCCAACTGCACGCGTGCGAACATTGACAATTTCCACCGGCCGCTTCGCGTCGGAATATCCGTAACGCTTTTCGTGCGCGCGATGAAAGCTGGCGACGAAATCACCATTCGCGGAAACGGTTAATTCATAGGCTTGGCCGATGTAGCGCATGTCGACCAATCGCTCGATGCGGATTTGGCGCCGGCCGAAACCCTCGCGACGCATGTCCACCACGGCGAGCCTTTCCATCGCGGCAAATTCTTTTCGCAAGACGCCTTTCGCTGTTCGCCGCGATCCGACCGCCAGCAAAATGGTCCGCGAGAAATCCTTTACCACGTCGGCGCGCAAGATTCCCAGCGCAGAGAGGCCTCCGGGAAATTTGGGAATCAGCACGCGCGGAATTTCAAGCGCCGCGGCAAGGCCGCACGCGTGCAATCCTCCCGCGCCGCCAAAGGCAACTAGCATGTAATCGCGCGGATCGTAGCCTCGCTCAACGGAAATAACGCGAATAGCTTTCTCCATGCTCGTCTCGACCACATCGAGAATGCCCTGCGCGAATCCCTCCACGGTTTTCATGGGACCGCGCGATCGCGCGACCCACTCGCGCGCGCGCGTGAGATCCAAGCGAAACTCGCCGCCGAGAAAACCTTCCGGCACGACGCGGCCAAGAACGAGATGCGCGTCGGTGACGGTTGGACGCGTTCCGCGTCCGTAGCAAATCGAACCGGGATCAGCGCCAGCGCTCTCTGGGCCAACACGCAGCGCGCCACCGCGATCGAAACGCGCCAACGAGCCTCCACCCGCCCCAACCGTGTGAATGTCAAGCATTGGCACGGACACTGGAAGGCCCGCAACTTCCGACTCGTTGGTTGTCCGCAAGCTGCCGTCAATCAGCGCAACGTCGGTGGACGTCCCGCCCATGTCGAAGGTGATGACGCGTGAAAATCCGGCGAGATCGGCAACGTATTGCGCGCCCAACACGCCTCCCGCGGGCCCGGAAAGAATCGTGCGGACCGGCTCGCGTGCAGCTGTCGCCGCGGAAATAATCCCGCCGCTCGATTGCATCACGCGCACGCGCGACTTCCCCGAACTTCGCGGTTTCGCACGGCGGCTTGCGAGGATGTCGATTTCCCCCAAGTACCGGCTCATGACCGGAAGAAGATAGGCGTTCTCGACGGTTGTCGCCGTGCGTTCGTACTCGCGGAACTCGGGGAAAATTTCATGAGATGCGGACACGGAAAAGCCGGCGGCGCGCAAACGGCCGGTGATTTGGCGCTCATGATCGGAATTGGCGAACGAAAAAAGAAGGCAGACGGCGACTGCGTCGGCTTGGCATTTTCTTACCAGGCGCACGACACGATTCAGCTCACTCTCTCCCGGACGCAGAAGCGCACGCCCTTCGGCGCTTACGCGCTCTCTCATTCCGATTCGCCACTGTCGTGGTACGAGCGACTTTGGCCGTTCAACAAAGAAATCATAGAGCCGTGGCCGAGCCTGTCTTCCGATTTCCAACACGTCCTCGAACCCGGAGGTGGTAACCAGTGCGACGCGCCCGCCTCGACGCTCGAGCAAAGCGTTTGTGCCGACAGTGGTGCCGCAGGTAAGCTCCAACGCTTCGCCGACGGACGCAGGGGAATCAGTGAGAATCTTAGAAACTGCTTCCTCGATAGCTCGAGCCGGATTTTCAGGAGTGGAAGGCACCTTGAGAATACGCAGTTCCCCGCCGCCAACAAAAACACAATCTGTGAATGTTCCGCCGGTATCGATAGCGATGCGCATGGCCGCGCGATTGTATAGAATTCGGCGGGCGAGCGCAAAATCCGATGACGCAGCAAGCATTGCCGTCTTCAACCAACTGACTGTCCTCACGGCCAGTCGCATTAGTACGAAAGTCCTACAGGGACTCCTCTTTTCGTTCTGGAAACGACGAATTGCGTGGCCGGCACGCGGCAAGAAATCTTAGGCATACTAGCTTTGCTATTCCTTAACTGGCCCTAGGCGGTCCGCGAGCATCAGGCTCGCTCGCAGACTCGGCCAGACCCATGGCGACGAAACAGACAAGAAGCGCGAAGCCCGAAGAGCGCGAACTCGCGCGCAAATGCAAGGAACAAGAACGGCTCGAAGCAGAGCTGGCCGAATGCGAGCTGCGCTTGGCCACGCTGCGCGGAGAATTGAAAGCTCTCGAGGCCCGATATTTGCATATGGTTGGCGCGCCCTATGCGGAGCTCGATGAACTTCGCGCGCAAATCGCCGAACGGCTTGCCGCCGAAGAACCGGAAAACGAGCGGTTGCAGCGGGCTGCGCACGAGGCGCGGGCGCGCGCGAATGAATCGCGGGGCGCTGTGCCGCTCGACGAACCGCGCGAACACAAACCGTTTTCACCGTCGCCGGAATTGAAACGAATGTACCGTGAAGCGGCAAAACGCATTCATCCCGATCTCACCGCGAATGCGAATGATCGCGCGCGGCGCCAGGAGCTGATGGCCGAAGTGAATAACGCTTACCAGCAGGGCAACGAGTCGGGCATCGCGAAGATTCTGGATGTGTACGAATCTAGCCCGGAGGCCGTGCAGGGGGAAGGCCCCGGCGCAGAACTGGTGCGCGTGATTCGCAAACTCAGCTTGATGAATAACCGCCTTGTCGAAATCGAGGCGGAGATCCAAACCCTCATGAACTCCGATTTATATCTCTTGAAGATTCAAGCTGACGACGCGCAGGTGCAGAGCCGCGACCTGCTTGCAGAAATGGCGGACAAGGTTCGCCAGCGCATCGCGGATTCCAAGGCACGCATGGAAGTTTTCACACCAGGGCGTGTGCACTGATGCCCACTAGGACCAAGCGGCAGTCGCAAGAAATCAGCACTGCGCAAACCAAGGCGATTACGGTGCTGTCTTCTTCGCTGGTTCTTCGCGGCCTTCGGGAGTTCCCGCAGACTTCACGATGGAACATCAAGCGGGCATTCACCGGCGCGGGCGCCTGTCTGGGTATTTCGCCGCGCGGCCGCGTAGCCACGTACTCCGCGGAAACGCGCGAATCGAGCCAGCGCCTCGAAATCGCCGACGCGGAGTTGAGCGGAACGCCCACGGTCATCGCTGTTCCCGACGAACCATTTATCGCGCACCCGGATTTTCCCGCAGCATTTGCGTGGGCGCCGGACGAGCAATCCCTGGTGGCTGCATCTGGCACGTGGCAGCCGGAATTGCACCTGTTCAAGCCGCGTTCCGGCACCTTTGCGGGACGATTCGGTCCGTTTCGCGTCTATCCGACGCATCTTTGCTGGTCGGAAGACGGACAATATTTTGCCGCGACGTCAGACGGCTCTGAAAATGCCAAATTGACGCTCTGGATGCCAGGGGATTCCCCTGAGAAATTCGAACCGCTATGCGAAATGGATCGGCACGTGTTCACGGAAGCACCCGCGACTGATGAAAGTGACGACGGCCAGGGCAATTTCTACGGCTTCGGAGCGACGGCGTTCCGGCCGGGCGAGCGAATGCTTGCAACCGTTCTGGAGTTTGACGGCGACTGGTCGGACGATTCCGTGCTGTTCGTACGGGTTCCGACGCTCGAGATCGCCGGGAGATTCGAGACCAGCGGGCACGTCACGCAGCTTTCGTGGTCCAGCGACGGCCGGCGCCTAATTTTTTGCGCGTCTGGCCAGGTTTGCTCGCTCGATGTGGAAAGCGAGACGATCACTTTGTTGCCGTTCGCCGCGGAAATGTGCCATTGCCATCCTTCGCTTCCGTTGTGTGGCTTCTATAACTCCTGGCTAAAGAATTCCGCGGCAGGACGCATCTTTGTCGCCGATCTGCAGCGAAACACAATCATCGACGAATGCCACGCCGAAGGAATTGGCGACGTAAGATGGAGCAACGATGGGCGCACTTTTTACGCTGTGGCGCGCGACGGAACCGCATATCTCTTCGATTGCCCGCTTTCCTGACGACCCAATTTGCCATAGGCCGCAGCGCTACGAGGCAGCGCACGAAAACTATCGCGAGATTGGCGGCGAGGCGACGCCCAGAGGGAAATTCGGCGCGGCGTTAAGACCGGCGTCCGCGTGCTCACCGGCGGTAAATCTCGCGAACGCCGCAGCGGCAATCATCGCGGCGTTGTCCGTGGAAAGCGGACGGCTCGGAAAGAAGACTTCGAGCCCGCGCTTTTTGCCTTCCTCTTCAAACCTCTGACGCAATTCTCTGTTGGCAGCCACGCCCCCGGAAACGAGAACCGATTGCGCCGTGAATTGCTCGCTGGCGCCGAGCGTGCGTTTCACCAAATCCTCCACAACTGCGTACTGAAAGCTCGCAATCAAATCCAGCGTTGCCGAGGTAGAAAGCGCTCGCAATGCCTCCGCCCCGCGTTCTCCGTTTGCAAGCGAACGTTGCCGCACCGCGACCTCGGCTTGCAATTCAGGACGCTTGCGCAAGTAATACAGCACAGCGGTCTTGATTCCACTGAAGCTGAAGTCGTAAGGATTGCCTCTGATTTTCGCCGGCCCGAATCGCACCGCGCTCGCATTTCCGTGCGGGGCAAGCTTGTCGATCACTGGGCCGCCTGGATAGCCCAGGGCCAGCATCTTCGCGACTTTGTCATATGCTTCACCCGCAGCGTCGTCGCGAGTCCCGCCAATGCGCGCATAAGAAAATCGCACCGCGCCATTTCCGGAATTGCCGGCGGCGGCGTCAACGCGATACAGCAGTGTATGCCCTCCGGAAACGATCAGGCATATAGCGGGTAATTTCGGCGTGCGACCGGCCGAGTGCGCTTCGAGCAGCACAGCATGAACGTGCCCTTCCAGGTGATTCACCGCGATCAGCGGTTTATCGAGAGCCAGAGCAAGCACTTTGCCGTAGGTCAAACCAACTAGGAGAGAGCCGACCAGTCCTGGGCCTTGCGTGACGCCGATCGCATCCACATCAGTGAGCGCAATATTCGCCTGCGCAATGGCTTCACGGACGACAGGCGCGATTTGGCGCAGATGCTCGCGCGAAGCCAACTCCGGCACCACGCCTCCGTACTTGCGATGAACATCCACCTGCGACGCAACAACGCTGGACAGAATTGTCAGGCCGTCCGCGACAACCGCTGCCGCTGTTTCATCGCATGAAGATTCAATTCCCAGAATGCGCGTGGTCAACTTGCCCTTCCGTTTCTCTTGGTGAGTGATATTAGCATACCGTGAATTACGCTTCCTTATGATGGTTACCCGGATTGACAATCGTCCTGCGCCCACGTAAGTTGGCCTGTCGTTTTTTTGATAATAGAATGCCAGACAAACCAAAACGCGTTCGCAAAGCAGTGTTCCCTGCCGCCGGTCTCGGCACACGCTTTCTTCCCGCGACAAAAGCGCAGCCGAAGGAAATGCTCCCGGTGGTGGATAAGCCACTCATTCAATATTCCGTGGAGGAGTGCGCCGCATCGGGCATCGAGAACATTATTGTCGTTACCGGCCGCGGAAAAAACGCCATCGAGGACCACTTCGACCAGTCCCCTGAGCTCGAGCACTTTCTGCGCGAGAAGGGCGACACGCGGCGAGCTGATCTGGTGCGCGACATTGGGTCGAGAATTCATTTCAGCTACATTCGCCAACGTGAGCCGTTAGGCCTGGGACATGCCGTATTGGTCGCGCGCGAACTCGTCGGCGATGAGCCTTTCGCCGTGCTTCTCGGTGACGTGATTTGCGACGGCCCGGAGCCGGTCACGCGCGCGCTTTGCGAAGTCTACGAAGCCACGGGACTGGGCGCCATTGCAGTTGAGGCCGTTCCGCGTGAACTGGTTCATCTCTACGGAATTATCGATGCGAGGCCCGCAAATGAGCGCAAATGGGGCGACCGCTTGCGGCAAGTGATCAATCTTGTCGAAAAGCCCGAAGCGGACAAAGCACCTTCGAATTTGAGCGTCATCGGACGTTACGTTTTGCCACCCGAGATTTTTGATTGCCTGGAACGCACCGAACCGGGACGCGGAAGCGAAATTCAGCTCACCGACGCATTGCGCACACTGGCACGCGAGCACGGCCTGTGGGCGCTCACTACAGAAGGCAAGACGTATGATGCAGGAGACAAGCTAGGCTTCCTGAAAGCTACCGTTGAGTTTGCCGCGAAGAATCCTGAATTCGGCGATGAATTCCGGGCATACCTCAAGTCGCTGAAATTCTAGCTGCTACTTCACTTTCAGTTTTTTTGCCGGCTCTTTCGAAGAGTTTTTTGCAGTGGTCTTCTCGGCCGGCTTCTCCGCGGGTTTATCCCCAGATTTCGCGGCCTCGGCCGCCTCCTTCGTATCCTTGGGATCCTTCGAGAGCGAATCCGAGTTCTTGCCCCCGTAATCCGTGACGTACCAGCCAGTGCCCTTGAACTGAATCGCAGGCGCGCTCAGCATGCGCTCGGCTTTTGCGCCGCATTCGGGACACTTTTTGATTTCCGAAGCCGACACGCCTTCGATTTTCTCGAAGCGGTGGCCGCACTTCCTGCACTTGTATTCGTAAAGTGGCACAGTGACTGACCTCGTTCCTCGTATACCAGAAAATCTTATCACGTCTGCATGAATGCTCACACGCGCGACATTCTAATGGGCGATGATTGGTGTGATAGACTGGCGCGGAAGCGCTCCGCGTAGCCTCGAACCCCATGACGCCCCGTGAATCGGAACAGCCCGGCCGCGGTTGCTTGTATCTGGTGGCCACTCCCATCGGCAATCTGGAAGACGTCAGCCTGCGCGCGTTGCGCACGCTGAAAGAAGCAGACTTAATCGCGTGCGAGGACACACGGCAAACGCTGAAGCTGCTCTCCCATTTCGAGATTCGCAAACCTCTCGAGAGCTACCACGAACATAACGAGATGACTCGCGCACCGGAGCTGATTGTGCGCATGGAGGAGGGCGCACGCGTGGCTCTGGTCAGCGATGCCGGAACGCCAGTGATCTCCGACCCAGGCCATCGCCTCGTTTCACTGTGCCTGCGCCACAAACTTGCGGTGATTCCAATTCCCGGCCCGTCGGCAATCGTCGCGGCACTCGCCGCATGCGGATTGCCGTCGGAAGAGTTCACATTCCTCGGATTTCTTCCTGCGCGACAGGCCGAGCGGCGGCGGCGCCTGCAACAGGTGGCTTCCGAACCTCGCTCGCTGGTTTTTTACGAAGCGCCGCACCGCTTGTGCGCCACTTTGCGCGACGCGCTCGATATTCTCGGCAACCGCCATGCCGCTGTGGCGCGCGAGCTGACAAAAATCCATGAGGAGTTTTTGCGCGGCCAGATTGAGGATTTGTTACGCGCATTCGAGGAAAAGGAACCGCGCGGGGAGATTACCCTGGTCATCGGCCCGCCGGAAGAAACCGCGGTGGTGGGCTCAGCTCCCGCTGGCGCGAAGACTCTCACGCTGGCTGAACGCGTTGCGGAAATCGCCACGGCGCAAAACGTGGACCGCAAGGCCGCTTTGAAGCAAGCAGCGAAGGAGTTCGGCCTCGCTCGACGCGAAGCCTACAAACGGTTGCTCACCGAAGAGAATTCGTAAGGACTTGCAGCACTCAGTTTTTCACCACATCGGCAAAAAATGCTTCCACCCGCTGCAGCACTTCTTCCGGCGTGTGCGAGGAATGCACTTGATGCCGCAACTCGCTCCCGTTCCTGACGCCGTGCGTGAACCAGCAAGCAAACTGCTTCATCTTTCCAATGGCGTCCGGCAGTTCCGCGGCAATCAAGCTACGAAAATAATCGGTGAGCAGGCGATAACGATCCGCTTCGCTCGGCTCATCGTAGCGGCCAGTTGAAAAATACTGCTCCATTTGCCGGAAGATCCATGGATTCGTCGCCGCAGTACGGCCAATCATCACGGCGTCGCAGCCCGTTTCGGCAACCATTCGTTCGGCGTCTTCGGGCAACCGGATATCTCCGTTGCCGATGACTGGAATCGCGATGGCCTGCTTCACGCGCGCGATCACTTTCCAATCCGCTTGGCCGGAATACGCCTGCGCACGGGTTCGCGGGTGCACCGCAACGGCCTCGACGCCAATTCCCTCCGCGATACGCGCCACTTCCACGGCGACGACACTCGTCTCATCCCAGCCGGAGCGCATTTTGATGGTCAGCGGAATTTTTACCGCTGTGCGTACCGCCGTGAGCACGCATTCAAGCTGTTTCAGGTCGCGCAAAAGTCCTGAACCGCCGCATTTGACCACTTTCTTGGCGGGACAACCCAAATTGATGTCTACCTGGTCAAATCCTAGGTCCTCGACCAGCGCGGCGGCCGCAGCCATCACTCCGGCGTCCGCGCCAAAGAGTTGCGCGGCGATAGGATGCTCGTCGGCATCGTAGTACAAATAGCGCAGCGTCTTAGCCGCGCTGCGCGTCACTCCTTCGGCGCTCGTGAACTCAGTCATAATCAAGCCGCAACCCCCCAGGCCTCGAATGACGCGGCGGAAAATCGTATCGGTGACGCCGGCCATCGGCGCCAGCAGCGTCGCCGGCCGAAGCGACAGATTGCGGATTTTCAATTCCTTGGGAAACATTGCGACTAGTAGAGCGTTCGGTCGTCGGCGTGGATGGGAGGCGCAGAACCGTGAGTTTCGCACATAGCGGACTGCGCAAGCGTCGCCTGAGCCGATGGCCCCGTGATCGTGGAGACGTGCTCGAGAAGCTCTTCGGCCGAGCCACCAAAGAAACTCTCCACCACCTGCGCGATGGCGTGAGCCCGCGCTTCTTGCCGGCTCAAGTTTGCCTGGTAACACCAGGCGCGGCCAACTCGGTGACGCGCAACGATTTGTTTGTGGGCCAGCCGGTCCATGATAGTCATGATGGTGGTGTACGCCCGGGGCCGGCGTACTGCGAGCGCGTCACGAATCTCGCGCACAGTACCTTCCCGCAACAGCCACAGCGTCGTCATGCACTCCAGCTCAAGCGGAGCAAGTTCGAGCAGCTTGCGCCGCCGGGCTTCGCGGATATTTCCGTTCTCTTTTGCTGGCACTTTGCTCATCCTTTGCCCTTTTGGCCGCCTGGTGCTGTAGTTGTGACTACCGCGCCTGTGCGCACACCGCTGAAAAGGCCGCCGGTGCTGCGAGGCTCGGGCGCCGCGGCGGGCGCGTTGCTCTCCACGGCGTCGCTGGAGCGAAGATAGGCCTCGCTGTTCAGCAGGTTTCGGCGCAAAGCCGGGTTGCGTTCCGTCCAAAGCTCTTCAGCGTCAGCCTGACAGAGCGTTTCGCGCATGGCGGCCATCTTTGAATCCAAGTCGTCCAGATGATTCAGCAGCACCGCCTCACGCACCGCTGGCAACTTTGGCGACCCAAACTCGTAGGAACCATGATGGCTCACGATCAAATGCTCGACCAGTACCGCCAGAGAGCGTGGAAAACCCGGAATGGCGGCGATCTTCCGCTGCACCATGCCCAACCCGATGACGATGTGGCCCAACAACTGGCCTTCGGTCGTATAGCCGATGGCCCGCTTGTAGCAAAGCTCTTCGGTCTTTCCGATGTCGTGCAGAACGATGCCTGTCAGCAGAACTTCGCCATCGACTTCCGGATAATGCTGCGTGATCTTTTTCGCCAGCCCGCACAAGCTCACGATGTGCTCGAGCAGGCCGCCGAGATACGCGTGATGCATAGTCATTGCCGCGGGAGCGCGTTTCAACTTGGCGGCAAGCTCCGGATCCTCCACGAAGGATACCAGCAGGCGATGCAGCCACGGATTGCGCATCGCCGATATCTCTTCGCGCAACTGCGAATAGAGTTGCTGCACATCCTGTTTCGTATGCGGTAGAAAATCATCCAGCGCGTAGTCGGCTTCAACGGCGCAAAGAATCTGCTCAATCGCCAGTTCGCGCTCGCCACGATAGAGCTTGACCCGCCCGCGGACGCGTACAATGTCTTCGCGGTCAAAGGTCTGCGCCAGCTCGGCAAAGTTCTCCCACATCTTTGCTTCGATGGTTCCGGTGCGGTCGGCAAGGGCTAGGCGCAGCCAGGATTTTCCGGTGTTCGCGGAAGTCCGAATTTCTTTCTCGCGAACCAGAAAAAATGAAGTGACCGCCTGGCCATCTTGAAGTTCCGCGACAAAAGCGGACTTCATGGATTTTGATCCCCAGGGTCTCCAGCGTCGGTCTTGGGCGTTTTCTTCTTCTTGACCTTGTCTTTCTCAGTGCTATATGGCACTTCCTGAATAACACTGCCGCCCGACGCCCCTCCGCTATCCGTATACCCCGCATTCACCACAACATAGCTATCCTTGCGCAATTGGGTCAGGTACTTCCGCATGGCGGGCTGGATCTTGCTCTGATACAGGCTATTCTCAATTTCATCTTCCACTTTGCTGAACGGTTGCAGGCCGGAGTCGAAGTGCTGGTTCACGTGCAAAATTTGCAACCCGTTGGAAGCCTCCAGCACATCCGTAGAGTCGCCCTTCTTCAGTGCAAACACGGCGTTCTCGATATCCGAATTCATCTCGCCGCGCTTGAATTCCCCCAGCTCCCCTTCTTGGTTCGCTGTCGGGCCCTCAGAGAAACGCTTGGCCAGAGCGCCGAAGTCCTCTCCGGCCTTGATCCTTTTTTCCAAGGCTTCCGCCTTCTCTTTGATCGCGGCAACTTCCTGCGGTGACTTGTTCTCTGTGCTGAAGAAAATCGCCGAAATGTCCACTTCCTCCGGCTTGACGAATTCGCTCTTGTGCGCCGCGTAGTATTCTTGCACCTCGTCGTTCGCGATCTTAACGGTCGGCCCCACTTCCTGCTGGATCACTTTCTGCGTCAATATCGAGTTTTTCATCTGCTGCTTGTAATCTTCCCAGTTGGCGCCACTGCCTTCGACCGCTTTTTCCAGCGCGTCCATGCTCGGCAGGCCGTTTTGCTGTCGAACCGTATCGAGCCTCTTGATGACATCCGTGTCGACGTTGATGTCCAAATCTTTGCCGCGCTGTACCAGCAACGACTGATCAATTAAGTCGCGCAGAAGGTTCTTCTTCTCGTCCTGGACCATCTCGTTGATTTTTTCATCGGTGCAGCCCTGGCAATCCTGCTGCGCTTCCTGGTGCAGCGATGATTCCGCCTTCTGATAATCCGAAAGTGTGATGATGTCATTGTTCACGCGGGCGATGATTTGTTCGACGATGGCACCACTGGCGTGGACAAAAACGGGAAAAGCAAGCGCGAGAACCGCGCCCCCGGCCACAAATGCAAGCTTCTTCATTGTCATAGAATTTTATCCCTGCCATCCAGTTGTAGCAATACGTTTCTGACGGCTTGTACAATCCCTTGCGGCTGGCGTTTCCATTCTATCCACAGAGTGCCCGCCGGATCGAGCCGCATATCTTTCCGCGCCCGAATCAGTTTCACAAGCTGCTCCGGCTTCACGGGCGTGTCTTCATGCCAGCGAATCGCCACGCGCTCGCCGCGCCGCTCAATGGACGCCACCAGCGACTTTTCCGAAAGCGCCTTCAACAAAGCATACTCCAGCAGATTTTCCACCGCTGGCGGAGGCGGCCCAAACCGGTCGCGCAACTCCGCCAAAATCTCATTGCGCGTTTCTTCGGTGGCAGCGCCCGCGATGCGCTTGTATACGCGGAGCCGGGAGCTTTCATTTTCGATGTAATCCGGCGAGATGCGGATGTCCATGCCCAGGTTAATTGTTGCCCGACGCTCGGGAGCCACCGCTTCCCCTTTGCGCTCAGAAACAGCCCGTTCCAGCATTTGGCAATACATATCGAAGCCAACGGATTCGATATGCCCATGCTGCTCGCGTCCAAGCATGTTTCCCGCGCCACGCAACTCCAAGTCCAGCGCGGCAATGCGGAACCCCGCGCCGAGATCGCTAAACTCTTTCAGCGCCGCGAGCCGCTGGCGCGCAATCCCCGATAGCGAACCCTCCGGCGGCACCAGTAAGTATGCGTATGCGCGATGATTTGACCGTCCGACGCGTCCGCGCAGTTGATACAGCTCCGCAAGGCCGAATCGGTCAGCGCGATTGATAATGATGGTGTTCGCACGCGGAATGTCCAAACCATTCTCGATGATCGTCGTTGCGACCAGAACGTCCGCTTCATGGCGAATAAACTTCATCATTACACCGCTCAACTCCGTTTCGCCCATTTGCCCGTGACCCACCACAATTCGCGCCTTCGGCACCAGATCCTGCACCATCGTTGCCAGCGAAGCGATGGACTCCACGCGGTTATGGACGAAAAACACCTGGCCATCACGCGCCATTTCTTCCAAAATCGCACGCCGCACCAACCCTTTGTCGAATGGCGCTACGACCGTCTGAATCGCCAGACGGTCCTTGGGCGGAGTTTCAATCACCGACATGTCCCGCAACCCGACCAGCGACATATGCAGCGTCCGGGGAATCGGTGTCGCCGACATCGTCAGGACGTCCACGTCTTTTCGCATCTCTTTGATGCGTTCCTTGTGCGCCACGCCGAATCGCTGCTCTTCGTCAACCACCAGCAATCCCAGGTCCTGAAACTTCACGTCCTTCGACAGCAGCCGATGCGTGCCGACAACAATGTCGATTTTCCCCGTTTCCAATTCCGAAAGAATGCGCTTTTGTTCACGCGGATTCTGAAACCGGCTGAGCATCGCGATCTTCACCGGAAACGCCGCAAAGCGCCGCCGGAAAGTATCGTGGTGCTGGTAAGCAAGCACCGTCGTCGGCGCCAGGATGGCCACTTGTTTCGAGTCGGCTGTAACTTTGAACGCCGCACGCATAGCCACTTCCGTTTTTCCGTATCCGACGTCGCCGCACAACAAACGATCCATCGGCTGCGCGCGTTCGAGGTCGCGCTTCACGTCATCGATCGCGCGATCCTGGTCGGTCGTCTCCTGAAACTCGAATGCATCCTCGAATTCTCCCTGCCATGGCGTGTCGGCTGGAAATGCATGGCCTTTCACGGCCCGGCGCTCGGCGTACAGTTTCAACAACCCCTCCGCCATGTCGCTCACGGATTTCCGCACGCGCGACTTGCGCGTTTCCCACGCCTGCGAACCAAGCCGGTCCAGCCGTGGCGCAGCACCGCCAAGGGACTGATACTTCTGCACCAGGTCTAGCCGCGTCAGCGGAACGTACAGCTTGGCCTCCTCCGCATATTCGAGCTGCAAGAATTCCCCGCTGACGCCGTCTACGTTCACTTGCCGCAGGCCGTGGAACCGCCCAATCCCGTGATCCACGTGGACAATAAAGTCGCCCGTCTTCAGCTCCGAAAAATCGCTGAAGAAGCTCGCGGTTGTCGGCCGTGTTCGCGCCCGCGCGGCTGGCGACGCGACCGTTTCGAACAAATCCGAGTTGCCGATGATGGACAGCTTCGCAGATACAAACTCGACGCCTTCCTCCATGGGCGCTTTCAGGAGGACCGCAGCCGGCACGCTGCCTCCGCTCGATTCGTCCACCAGCCGCGCCGCAGTCGCGCCCTGTCCCAGCTCACCCAGACAAAACGGAAGCTCAAACTCGTGGCACATGTCGGCCAGCCGTTCGATCTCGCCCGTGCTGGCCGCGCTCAACAGGACGCGCTCGCCCGAGATCAAGCGCCCCTTCAATTCCGCCATGAAAGCGGACACGTTTCCGTGGTATCGCGTGGTGGGGCGAGTGCGCAGAGCGAAGTTTTCGCCTTCCGATTTTTCAGCAGCCAGGTGTTCGAAGCCTATGCGCGGGATCGCGCGCCGTGCGCGTTGCCACTCCTCTGCGGTCAAAACATAGTTTTCCGGCGGCGGCATGCTCGGATTTTCGGCGGCAGCATCCGCGAATCGCTGGCGATATTTCCCCAGCACGGCGTCAAGCGATTCAGGTTCGTCTTCGATGACAAAAATGTTTTCCTGCAGCCGCAACAAATGCGACTGCCGCTCGCGCGCCAGCGACGTTTGAAACTCCCATCCAGGATAAAATCCCGGCGGCGGCTCCGACCCTTCCGCCACCGAGCGACCTCCGAAACCTGCACTCGATTGAAAATCCCCCGCGGTCACCAGCTCTCGCAGCCGTTCAAGCTGCTCCGCGCTGCGCGGATAATCGGCAAGCGGCAACAGCGTCACGCGCTCCAGTGGGCCCGTCGACCGCTGCGTGTTGGGATCAAATTCGCGAATCGATTCCAGCGTGTCGCCCAGCAATTCCAGCCGTACCGGGCGTTCCGCCTCGGGAGGAAATACGTCGATGATTCCGCCGCGAACGGCAAACTGCCCCGGCATTTCCACTGTCTCGGTGGATTCGTAGCCAACGCTGACGATGTGCTCCAGAAATTCCTCGCGCGGAATGTCCTCTCCGCGGGCCAGTCCGAGCGCCAGGCTGCTGTAGAACTGCGGCTCGCGAAGCCGCCACACCGCTGCGGTTACCGGCGCGATCACCAGGTCCGCTTCGTTACTCGTCAGCCGCCAGAGCGTCGAAGCGCGAGCCTCGGAAATTTCCGCGTGTGGCGACTGGCGGTTGTACGGCAGCACTTCGTGCGCCGGCAGCACCATCACGTGCGCGGCCGCCTTACCCAGAGCGCGCAGAAAATATTCCACCAGCGGGCAAAACTCTTCCGCTTTCTCATTTGTCTCAACGAGGAAAATCACCGGCTTCAGGAGAGCCTGCACCGCCAGCGCCGCAACCAGCGCTTTCGCCGGATCGGTCAAGCCCGAAAGCGTGACGCCGCGGCCGCCGCGCCGCAATCGGTCGAAAGCCTCTTCGACTTCCGGCTGCTGCCCTATGCGCGCAAGCAGCTCCGCAACTAGAGGCAGGATCATGATGGAAGTTTCAAAATGCGCTCGATAATCGACGAGGTGGAATATCCCGGCTCGAACGGAATGGAAACGACGCAGCCACCCGCCGCTTCCACTTCCTCGCGGCCTATGATTTCGTTGGGACCCCAGTCGCCGCCCTTCACCAGCACGTCCGGCAGGACGCGCGCGATGATTTCGCGTGGAGTCGGCTCGTCAAAGAGCACCACGTAATCGACAGCGGCCAGCGCCGCCGCTACCTCCGCGCGCTCGGCTTCATTGATAATCGGGCGGCTGGCGCCTTTGTTCTGGCGCACGCTGTGGTCGCTGTTCAGAGCCAGAATTAAAATATCGCCAAGGTCGCGGGTTTTTTCCAGAAGGCGTGTGTGGCCGGGGTGCAGCAGGTCGTAGCATCCATTTGTAAACACAATTCGGCGCCCGGTGCGTTTCGCATCGGCCACCCTGCTCAACAATTCGTCTTGCGTGACAACTCTTCCCAACGAGTCCTTAGCCGAGCGGTATGAGAAGTCGCCTACCGCTCCCGTCCCTGCTATGCCTGCCTGTGTACCCAGGCTGCCCCTTGATTTTATCACGCACTGCTGCTTGCGTAACCCAACATAGAACACCATGGGCCTTTAAGCTGTCTTAACAGTCTGATGGGAGTTGTCGGGCCGTCGCGCGTGTCCGCGACGTCGTCAACGAACCATGCATTCGAGAAAGAGGCTGTTATAGCCCTGGCACCGTGAAGACAAATCGGCAAAGCCTGCGCTACACAAATCGTAGGGAGTTGAAGTATGCTTGTTTATTCTCAAATGGCAGACAATTTGCACTTTGACCAAGGGCATGCTTCAGAAAATGCGAGGACCAATTTCCAAAACGGGATGCAACGGTACGATCGCGGAAATATTCTTATTCGCTCCCTATGAGTGACAAGAAAATACGGGTGCTGATCGCCAAGCCGGGCCTCGACGGGCACGATCGCGGCGCAAAAGTCATTGCGCGCGCGTTGCGCGACGCCGGCATGGAAGTGATCTACACCGGCTTGCGCCAGACGCCGGAAATGATCGCGTCGGCGGCGGTGCAAGAAGACGTGGACGTGATCGGGCTTTCAATTCTCTCCGGCGCGCACAACGCGCTCTGCCCGCGCCTGATGGAGTTACTTCGCGAAAAAGGAATGACCGATGTCACCGTGCTCATCGGCGGCATCATTCCGGAAGCGGATATTCCCGCGCTGAAAAAAGGCGGCATCGCCGAAGTTTTTCTCCCCGGCACGTCGACGCAGGACATTGTCGAGTTCATCCGTAAACGCTTTCCCGCCATGCAGAACGCGTAACAGAACCGTGGCCTCGCTCTTGCGCTCCCGATGGTACAATGCCAGTTTTGGTATGCGCACTGATCATACGCCGATCCTCGAGGGCTCCTTTTGTTGAATTCGTTGATCGAAACTCGCGTCCGCAGCGATTCGCCGGAATTTCAAAAAAATCGCCGCGCGCTGATTGATCGCTTGACGGAAATCAAGAATCAAGAGGAACAGATTCGCCAAGGCGGCGGCGCAAAGGCCATCGAATCGCAGCACAAAAAGAATCGCCTCACCGCGCGCGAACGCATTGCGAAACTCATCGATCCGGGCACACACTTTTTCGAGCTGGGCCTCTACGCCGCTTACGAAATGTACGAGGAGTGGGGCGGCGCGCCAGCGGCTGGCACGATCACCGGCCTGGGCCGCGTTGCTGGCCGCCAAGTGATGATCATCGCAAACGACGCCACAGTGAAAGCGGGCGCTTTTTTCCCGATGACCTCGAAAAAAGTGATTCGCGCGCAGAATATTTCCATCGATAATCGCATTCCGACGATTTATCTGGTCGATTCGGCTGGCGTTTTTCTCCCGCTGCAAGAAGATGTTTTCCCCGACACGGACGATTTTGGGCGCGTTTTCCGCAACAACGCGGTGATGTCCGCAATGGGCATTCCGCAAGTCACGGCGATCATGGGCATGTGCGTCGCCGGGGGGGCATATCTGCCAGTGATGTGCGATCACATTCTGATGACGGAAGGCAGCGGCCTGTTTCTTGCCGGGCCGGCTCTGGTGCAAGCCGCAATCGGCCAGAAAAACTCCGCCGAAGAGCTCGGCGGCGCGAAAATGCATGCGCAAATCAGCGGCACGGTGGACTTTCGCGAAGCAAACGATGACGACTGCATCGCGCGCATCCGCGCGCTGGTGGACAAAATCGGCCATCGCCCGCGTGCGCCGTTCGATCACCAGAAATCCGAACCGCCGAAATATTCCGCCGACGAAATCTGCGGAATATTTTCTTCCGATCCCGCGAAACAATATGACATGCGCGACATCATCGCTCGCATCGTCGATAGCAGCCGGTGGGAAGAATACCGCGCGGAATACGGGCAGACGATCGTTTGCGGATTTGCACGCATCGGCGGATGGGCGGTGGGGATTGTCGCGAACCAGAAGAAACACGTGCAGATTGCCGCCGCGGGAACGGGCGAGCGCCGCATGGAATTCGGCGGCGTCATCTACACGGAATCGGCCGACAAAGCCGCGCGATTCATCCTTGACTGCAACCAAAATCTGATTCCACTGATTTTTTTTCATGATGTGAATGGCTTCATGGTGGGCAAAGAAGCCGAATGGAGCGGGATCATCCGCGCGGGCGCAAAAATGGTAAACGCTGTGGCCAACAGTGTTGTGCCCAAAATCACGGTGATCTGCGGAGGAAGCTTTGGCGCAGGCCACTACGCGATGTGCGGCAAAGCTTATGATCCGCGCTTTATTTTTGCGTGGCCGACGGCGCGTTATGCGGTGATGGGCGGCGAATCCGCGGCGGGAACGCTGGTCGAAATCAAAATCAAGCAAATGGA
>JBAQYT010000051.1:0-6769 GCA_049787175.1 Candidatus Acidiferrales bacterium
CAAGTCTGGCATTCCCGCCTACCGAGCGACGACCGGCAACCGGGGAGCGTGGGTTCTGCGCAGGGTAGAAGGCGATGCGGCGCACTTCATCACGCTTAGTTTTTGGGAGTCGCGCGATGCGATTGTAGCTTTTGCTGGAGCGGATATCGAGGCCGCAAAGTACTACCCCGAAGATAAAAAATACTTGCTGGAATTCGAACCTACTGTGACGCACTACGAATTGTTCCAGTGATTGCAACGCCAAATGCAGATCGGCGTTTTTCTCATCCTTCCGCCTTTAGTTTCAGGAGGCCTTCCAGCAGCTCGAAAAAGTTCGGAAACGAAATCGCCACGCAATGCGGGTCGCGTATGATCGTTTCCCCTTCCGCGCCAAGCGCCGCGATGGCGAACGCCATGGCGATGCGGTGATCCTCGTGCGGATCGATTATGGCGCCGTGAAGCCGGCCCGCCGCGCGTCCGCCCACGCGCAGCCCATCGGGAAACTCTTCGACTTCCGCGCCCATCTTACGAAGGTTCTCCGCCATTGCGGCGATGCGGTCGCTCTCTTTCACGCGTAATTCTTTTGCATCGCGAATCTCGATTCCCTCCTCCGTGTAAGGCCCCAGCGCGGCAAGCATCGGCAGCTCGTCGATCAGCCGTGCGGTCATCGCGCCTGAAATTTTCCCGCCTTTGACCGGCGCATAATGCACGTTGATATCGCCGGCCAGTTCGCCATCGCGCATCGCCAGGGCAACCACGGATACCGGCGCGCCTATGGAAACCAGAAAATCGAGCACCGCCGTGCGCGTTGGATTGAGTCCCACGCCTTGAATAACGAGCTCCGAGCCGGGCACGATGAGCGTCGCCGCCATAAAAAACGTCGCGGCGGAAATATCGCCGGGCACGGCGACCTGCCGCGCGCTCAGTTTTGGCCGCCCCTGCAACTTGATCGCGCCGTCTTTCCGTGTGATCGCCGCGCCCATTTCGCGCAGAGCCAGCTCCGTGTGGTCGCGCGTGTGCACAGGCTCGTGCACAACCGTTTCGCCTTCCGCAAACAGCCCCGCCAGCAGCACCGCCGACTTCACCTGAGCGCTGGCCACCTTCGGCACATACTCGATGGCGCGCAGCGCGCCGCCTGTGACTTTCAGAGGGGCAAACTCGTCTTCGCGCGCTTCGATCTTCGCGCCCATCTGCCGCAGCGGCTCCATCACCCGCCGCATGGGCCTGCGGCGCAGCGAATTGTCTCCCGTCAGTTCGGATGCAAACTTCTGCCCCGCAAGCGCGCCGGCCAGCAAACGCATGGTCGTCCCGCTGTTTCCAGCGTCGAGCGCCTTTCGCGGCTTGGCCCAGCCCGCCAGGCCCTTCCCTTCGACGATGACGCCGCTGCCTTTTTCTTCGATGTTGACGCCAAGCCAACGCAAGCACCGGAGCGTGCTTTCGCAATCCGCCGCGGGCGAAAAATTGAAAATTTCGCTTTTACCCTCGGCCAGCGCCACCAAAATCGCGCTGCGATGCGAAATTGACTTGTCGCCCGGAAGCGTCAACACGCCGCGGAACGCCTTTGCCGGGAGAATGCGTTTTTTTGCCATGTCGAAATTTTAACACGCTCCCCGGAAACAACCTTGCGCCGCGCTTCGGTGTCCAATGGAGTGCGCCTCCGCCAGAACGGTTGCGTGCAAGCGTCAGTCGTCACCGTGGAATCACATCGGCGCAACAGCATTGCGTCGTGCAATCGCGCAGGTTAATATGAAAAGTCTTATGCATCTGCGACCCAGCCTTTTGTTCATTGCCGTTTTGGCCCTGTTTTTCGCTTTGCCTCTCGCCGCCGCGGACAATCCCGATATTTTTCCGCTGAATCAGATCCAACCGGGCATGAAAGGCGTGGCCTACACGATTTTCAGCGGCGACCAAATCCAGCAAATGGACGTCACCGTGATCGGCGTGTTGAATAACGCAATGGGCCCGAAGCAAGACATCATTCTGGTCGAGCTCTCCGGCGCTGATGTCGCCAAGGACGGCGTAGTCGCCGGAATGAGCGGCAGCCCTGTCTATTTCGACGGCAAGCTTGCCGGCGCGATTTCCCTCAAAATCGGTACCTTCACGAAGGATGCTATCGCTGGCGTGACTCCCATTCAAAATATGCTCGATATCCAGCAAGCCATGCCGACTCAAGAAGCCATGCCGCCTGCTCCGGGAGGCGACAGTTCGGCCGCCGGCATGTCGCAGATGGCTGCAAGCGCGAAGTCTTTCGATTGGCCGGAAAAGGTCGCCCTCGGCGGAAATCAGTTCCTTGTCCCCATCGAAACGCCGCTGGTCGTCTCCGGCTTGCTGCCTCAAACGCTCGCGCGGTTTTCTTCCGACTTCCAGTCCTACGGTATGTCCGCCATGGCTGGTGGATCCGTGCCGCCTAGCCCGGAAGACGCGCAACTCAAGCCCGGTGACATGGTAGGCATGGAGATGGTCTCCGGCGATCTTTCGATGTATGCGGGATGCAGCGTCACCGCCATTATCCACGGCCGTGTATTTGTTTGCGGCCATCCGTTTAACGGTTTTGGTTCAGTCGCCTTGCCCATGACGCGCGCCTATGTTGTCACCACCCTGGCATCCGAGCTCGAATCCACGAAAATCATGAACACCGGCGGAGTCATTGGAACGTTCCAGCAGGACCGGCTCACAGGCGTGGTCGGCCAGCTTGGTGCGGGCCCGGCTATGCTGCCGGTGAGCGTCAACATCATCACTTCCACTGGACAGCGCCATTTTCATTTCAACGTTATCGAAAACCCCAAATTGACGCCGCTGCTCGTAGCTATCTCCGCCTACAACGGCATCGTCTCCAACACCGCCTACACCGAAGGAACTACGCTCCAGCTCGACGGTCAAATCGACATTGCCGGCCATCCTTCCGTGGACTTGCGCGGCATGTTCGTCCCTTCGGACACGCCCATTCCTGACGGCTACGCTCTTGCCATAACGATCGAGTCGGCATTTTCGCGCATCTACATGAACCCTTACGAGGTGCCGGACGTCAAGAATGTCACCATAAACGTCACCAGCATGTCGCAAAGCCGCTGGTCCGCGATCGATGGCGCATGGGCGGACAGCAGCGAAGCCCAGCCCGGACAAACCGTCAACATCAAAGTTCTGCTTCGTCCCTATCGCGGCGCTCCCTACATTCAGGAAGTTCCCATCACCATTCCCGCGCAAGCGGCGCGCGGCAACCTCCAGATTCTAGTCAGCGATGCAGACTCGCTCAACCGCATGCGCGAACTTTTCCCCGGCCAGGGCGAAGGGAAACTGCAAGGTTTGGACGAGCTGATTCGCATCATCAATCGCGAGCGCCAGAACGATCGCCTTTACGTCACATTATGGGAAAACGCCCCCACTCTGCTCGTCGAAGACAAAGAGCTGCCCAATGTTCCCGCTTCTGAAATTAACGTCTTGGATCAGCGTCGCGTCCCCGGCGGCGCGCAATTGCTCTATCAGTCCGAAATTGGCGAGCATTCCATCGCGATGAATCAGGTGATTACGGGCCAGCAATATCTTGCTGTCACAGTCAAGTGATCCCAACCTTCAAAAAGATTGCGAGACCATTCATGCGGCGATTCTCACTTCTGTGCATTCTTTCGGCGGCCCTCTTCTGCGCCGTTGCAGCTCGCGCCGAGCACACTCGTTTCTGGCAGCAATCCACTTTTGACGAATTTGACAAAGGAACACACAAGGGCGTCGCTCTGCGCAGCGATGGAACGCTCATGCCCGCGCCCGAATTCAAGCCTCTCGCCGATCCCGCTCTCGCCTACGTCTGGGCCCTCGCCGCCGATTCCCGAGGACGCCTTTACGCCGCAGGCGGCTCGGACGCCAAAGTCGTTCGTCTCGACCCAACCGGAAAGCCAGCCACCGTGTTTGAGTCCAGCGAACTCGAAGCTCAGGCCCTGGCCATCGACAAACAGGATAACCTCTACGTCGCAACCTCGCCCGACGGCAAAGTTTACAAAGTCACTCCCGACGGCCAGCACTCCGTATTTTTCGATCCCAAGGCCAAATACATTTGGGCCTTGGCCTTCGATTCCTCGGGAACCCTCTTCGTCGCCACCGGCGATACCGGCCAGGTTTTCGCCGTCGCTCCCGACGGTACCGGCCAGCTCTTCTACAAAAGCGACGAAACTCACGCGCGCTCGCTAGCCTTCGATTCACACGGAAATTTACTGATTGGCACCGACCCCAGCGGCCTGATCATTCGCGTTCCCATGAATTCGCGCCGCTCCGGCGTTCCGGAGGCGGGCAAGGCGTTCGTCATTTACGAAACAGATAAGAAGGAAGTCACCGCGCTCGCTACCGACAACGCCGGAAACATCTACGCGGCCGCGGTCGGAAGCAAAACTCCGCGCGGCCCGCGTACCGGCGCGCCGCAAGGCGCTGCCGCGAATCAATTGGCCGCCATGCTTGCCGCCGCGGCTCGTTCCGGAACACAGCAGGCAACTCCAAATAGTGTTGTTGCCACCGCGCCAGGTGCTGGCGCAATCGTTTTTCCCACGTTCCAAAACCCAACCGGAGGCAGCGAAGTCTATCGTATCGCTGCGGACGGCTCGCCTGAGTCTCTGTGGTCTTCCCCGCAGGACGTGGTCTATGCGCTGGGCTTCTCTCCGGAGAATCATCTGCTGCTCGGCACAGGAAATCACGGCGAAGTTGTCCAGCTCGATGACCAGCGCCTCTTCTCATCTCTGGCAAGCTCGGACGCTTCACAGGTCACCGCTCTAATTCCCGGCCCGGGCCACACCGTCTATGCCGCAACCGCCAATCCTGGAAAAGTCTTCGCTCTTGGCCCCTCTTACGCTCCGGAAGGAACCTTTGAATCCGATCCCTTCGACGCCAAGGTTTATTCGCGCTGGGGACGCCTTACCTGGTGGGGTGAAAATGGCGGCGATGGCAAAATCGAGTTTTACGTCCGTTCCGGCAACACCTCGGAGCCCGACGATTATTGGAGTCCATGGGCCGGTCCGTACACGAGCAGCGCGGGAAATAGCGTTGATTGCCCGCCGGCTCGATTCGTCCAATGGAAAGCAGTCTTCCACGCCTCCGGCGAGCAGCAGGATCAGCCTACCTTGTCGTGGGTGAAACTCGCGTACCTGCGCAAGAACGTTGCGCCCGTAATTGATGGTATCGCCGTGCAGGATCCCGGCCTTCGCGCTCAAAGCTTTGGCGCCAGCAATCCTGGCCAGCCGCAAGGACCTTCCGTCGTTCCGCTGCGCGAGCCGCGCAGCCCCGGCGAACAAGATGAAACCTTCTCCGCGTTCGCCGAATCGCAACAGCGCGGACCGCGATTCAGCGCTCTTCCCCAGGGCTTCGCGGCCAAAGGCTATCAAACCGTGGTTTGGACCGCCCACGACGACAATGAAGACGATCTGGTGTTTTCGCTCTACTATCGCGGCGAAGGCGAAAAGCAGTGGAAGCTTCTGAAGGACGACATTCACGACGACTTCTATTCCTGGGACACAACTTCCATGCCCGACGGCGACTATTACTTGAAACTCGTCGCTTCCGACGCGCCTTCGAATCCCGCCGATCAGGCTCTCACGTCGGAAATGGAAAGTGATCGCTTCCAGGTTGATAATACTCCGCCCACCGTGGAGAACGTTCGCGCCGAGCAGTCCGGCGGCGAATGGCATGTGCGCTTCACCGCGCGCGACGCTGCCAGCGCCATTGCGCGTACCTCCTACAGCCTCGACGCCGGCCACTGGGAAACCGTGTTTCCGTCCGGCCAGCTCACCGACGCGCCCACGGAGAACTACGATGTCGCGCTTCGCAATTTAGCGCCTGGCGAACACACCGTCGCCGTGCGCGTCTTCGACCAGTTTGAAAACACCGCCACCGGCAAAGTCACCTTCACCGTTCCCGGCGCGCGCTAGCGGAAAAACAAACGGCGTCAGCGGTGCGGCTTCAACTGCGATGGCTCGACCATCATCCCATTCGTGGCGATGGTTACGCGGTCCGGCAAATCAAAACTTACCCTCGTTATTACTGGCCGCGAAGGCGATCCATCATACGGCGGAAGCGACGGATCGAATTCATAGTCGTAACTGATGGCTTCTTTATAAGGCGCTGATGGAGGCTTCGCGAACGTCCAATGCCGAAGATTTTCGCTTGCGCTGGTCTCCAGCATTCGCAAACGTTTGTCATTGTTTGCGAAGCCGATGTGAACTACTTCTCCATCTGCGTCGATGGTTGCCTGAAGAACCACTTCTCCCGTCACGTTCGCCATCCTCGCTATCGGCGGATAAGAGGGCGTTTCAATATGCCTGGGGCACAGAGCGGGCTGGCCCTGCGCAGAGCAAGTTCCAACCAACCAGAAGAACAAAAATGCTGACGTCGCAAGTTTCATCTCGTCCTCCTACGGAGTTCTCGACAGGCAAGGTCACATGCTCCAAGGAGCCGACCAGCTAAGCTCCCGGCGGGGCCAGGTAATATCCCAGCCGCGCCCGCACCACCACATGCGGACGCGAAACCCTCACCTCGATCTCGTGAACGCCCGGTTGCGGTATTCCTTGCAGTTGGTAGCTCAACACGTACTGCGAATGAAGTTCGTCCGCTATACGGGCCAAGTTAGCCTGAATGTTGCGATCCTTGAAGGGGTGATAATACGCACCGCCGGTGAAAGCCACCGCAGCGCCCATCGCGTGGCTCTTTCGTATGTGCGTCACTCGCTGCACTAAAAAAACAGCGAGGCACAAAAAACACGCTCCTCCGCCCACTCCTTCTATGGCTCCCGGAGGCGCGGTTGGATTTACAGCAGCGT
>JBAQYT010000052.1:0-3018 GCA_049787175.1 Candidatus Acidiferrales bacterium
CATTTTTTCCGTCCCGACGATGCACTTGTTTTGTAGCTCACGTCCCCTTGCGGCATTCTGGCCGCAACTGACGTGAGGCTTGCTGCATGCGGCCGTCTCGCGCTTTATTGTGACCACCATCGCGATAGCTGTACACTGTACGCCGTCCGCGAGATGAAAACCGGAATCCTATTCGGGGAATTTGCCGGCGGCCTGCTTCGCGCATTAGTGTTTTCTCTTATCGGCTATAGCTTGTTTTTCCCGCGCAACGCCCGTGCTCAGGATAACTACGAAATCCAGGTCTATCCTTCCCAGACCATGACTCCCAAGACCCTTCTTGTCGAACTGCACAGCAACTTTACCGTGGACGGTAGCGCCACAACCCAATTCGGCATGCTGCCCACCGAGGACCAGGAGCACGAAACAGTCGAATTCACCGAGGGCATCAACGATTGGTCCGAGATTGGCTTTTATGTTTTCACCGCCGAGCAAAATGGTTACGGCGTACAGTGGGTTGGCGATCACATTCGCCCGCGCGTGCGCATCCCTCCCAGTTGGCGCTGGCCCGTCGGAGTCAGCCTCTCAACCGAGTTCGGATATGCCCGGCCGGCTTACTCCAACCCAACATGGTCCTGGCAGATCATGCCGATCATCGACCAGACCATCGGCCGCTGGTATTGGTCGGTGAATACCACCATGGTTTTGGACGTGCACGTCGTTCCCCCGCCGTCGAATTCCACGCCCCAAGAAAAGCAAACTTATTATCGCGACGTTGCGCCCCAAGGCCTCACTTTCGGCCCCGCCGCAACCCTCACCTATGCTCCATCGAAATATTACAACTTCGGCGTTGAGTATTACTCCTACTACGGCGAACTTGGGAACCTTGTCTCCCTACATAATCAACAGCAGCAGGTTTTTCCCGTCGTGAACCTCTTTGTCTCGCCCAAATGGGAAATCAATATTGGCGCGGGCTGGGGCGCCACGGCGGGGACAGACCATCTAATCCTCAAATGCGTCATAGGCCGCTATTTTGATTGGTCGCATCGCCACCCCGGCAGCTCTGACAGTGTTCAATAGGTCCAAACGAGACGCGATGAACCGGCGCACATTCCTCGCACAAGCTGGTGCTGTTCTAGCGGGAACCCTTACCGGAAGTTTGGCCAGCGCGGCGTTCGCTTCCGCCGTGCCGCCATGGGCCCAAGCGCAAACCGAACCGGACGTAAAACTTGAAATCGCGCCTCTGGCCTTAGAGATCGCCCCCGGCAAAATCATCCACACCGTGGCCTACAACGGCCGCGTTCCGGGCCCGCTGATTCGCTGGCCCGAAGGCAAGCCCATCGTAATCGACGTATTCAATCGAACCGCCATCCCCGAAATTGTCCATTGGCACGGCCTTTGGACCCCCTCCGGAATGGATGGCGCGGCCGAGGAAGGCGCGCCCATGATCGCCCCCGGCGGGCAATTCCGTTTTAGCTTCACGCCGCGGCCTGCGGGCTTCCGCTGGTATCACACCCACACTTTTGCCGGTCACGACCTGAAGCGCGCAACCTACAGCGGACAGTTCGGCTGCTTCTATATCGAACCGCGAGCCGCCGCTCGCGCGTCCAACCAGGAAGTCGACCAGGAAGTCTTTCTCACGCTCCACGATTGGAACGCCTACATGGCCTCGAGCGGCGATTCCTCCATGGAAGCCGCCTACCAGTACGCAACGATCAACGGTCGCATGCTCGGCTTTGCCGGCCCTCTTCGAGTGCGGGAAGGGCAGCGAGTCCTTTTCCATATTCTCAACGCGAGCGCCAGCATCGCTCATTGGCTGGCGCTTGCAGGACACGAACTGAACGTCATCGCCATGGACGGCAATCCCGTTCCTACTCCAACTGCAGTCCGCGCCGTCCGATTGGCTCCCGCCGAACGCATCGATGCCGTCGTCACGATGAACCAGCCTGGCGTCTGGATCCTGGGCGAGACGCGCAATCAAATGCGCAAAATGGGCATGGGCATGGTGGTCGAGTACGCCAACCAGCAGGGCAAGCCAAAATGGGTCGAGCCACCCGAAACGCTCTGGGACTATGCCCAGTTCGCTACAGCCCAACCCTCCAGCCACCCTCCGGACGAAGTCATTCCCTTGCTTTTCGAGTCAAAGTTTCACGGGCAGGGCGCCTTCGACACCTGGATGATCAACGGAAAGTCCTATCCTCACACCGACACCATCATGCTCCAGCAGGGAAAAAGGTATCGCTTGCGCATGATCAATCGCAGCGCGGATGATCATCCGATGCATCTCCATCGTCACACCTTCGAAGCTGCCAGTCTCGCTGGAGCGCCGCTCTCTGGCCTATACAAAGATGTCCTCATGGTTCCGGCAAACTCCGCCGCGGAAGTGGACTTCACCGCGAACAATCCCGGCGCCACTCTTTTCCATTGCCACATGCAGAGTCACATGGACTTCGGCTTCATGATGCTTTTCCGCTACGCCTGACGCGCCTTGCTCTTCACGCTCGCCTTGTGTGGCACAGGCTTTAGCCTGTGCGTCGTGGCTTTTTCGGGTGCCCCATGCTCGTTTTTTGAGCGTGGGGCTTTTCGCTGCCTTTGTTCACTGACGCTTGCCTTGCGTGGCACATGCTTTAGCCTGTGTGCCGTAGCCTTTTCGGGTGCCCCATGCTCGCCGGGTGCCCCATCCTTTGCCGTCTTCGCAAAGGGTGGGGTCTTGTCCGTGTAGCCGGGTGCCCCATGCTCGCCTTGTGTGGAACAGGCTTCAGCCTGTGTGCCGTGGCCTTTTCGGGTGCCCCATGCTCGTTTTTTGAGCGTGGGTCTTTTCGCTTTTACGTTGTCATCCCGAACCCAGCCGCCCGTTTCTGGCGAACGGCGGTGAGGGACCTGCTTCGCGTAGCGCAGCCTTCATGCCGCCAGGTCATTTTTTCCGTCCCGACGATGCACTTGTTTTGTAGCTCACGTCCCCTTGCGGCATTCTGGCCGCAACTGACGTGAGGCTTGCTGCATGCGGCCGTCTCGCGCTTTATTGTGACCACCATCGCGATA
>JBAQYT010000056.1:0-14436 GCA_049787175.1 Candidatus Acidiferrales bacterium
CAGAGGCGCAGCAAAGGGTGGGATTGGTGTCTTGGTTGTTTCGCCTCTCCACGAACGACCTTCAGCCACGCCGGCCGTGCTTTTTTGCACAGCCTGACGCGCGCCCAGCTTCCACAGCCACCAAAAAATGAAAATCGCCACAATCAATTCATAAATCGGCGTGGGATGCACCTTCTGCGTCGTCGGCACCAGCCCGTGCGGGAAACTCATGCCCCAGGGCAGGGAAGTGGGAATTCCGTAATCGCCGTCGCCGGAAACCAGGCACCCAATCCGCCCAATCCCGTAGCCCAGCGCCGCCGCCGGCGACGCCGCGTCGAACATCTCCAGCAACGGCACGCGGTAATGCCATGCCAGCAGCACAAACGCGATCAGCCCGCCCAGAAAACCGCCAAACCACGCGAATCCGTATTGGCTGATCAGTTCGCGCGGATTCGCCATCAGCAGCCGCGGATCTTCGAGCACGTGATACAGCTTCGCGCCCACCAGCCCCGCGATGCACGGCACCGCCACCAGCAAATCCGCCGGCGCTTGAATTCCGCGCCGCGCCACGTCGCGCGCCAGCACGAAATACGAAATCAGCATGGCGATGCCCACGCACAAGCCGTAGCTCGCGATGGTGATCGGCCCGATATGGATAAACGGCATCATGAGAAGTGAGTCCCGCAGTATACACGAAGCTCGGATCGGTTTTCCCCGCGCTTGCGCATGAAAATTGTCAGAGCACGCTCCAAGCAGCGGTTATCGTTGCCTCGCAAATAACACCAGCGTAAGATGGGCGCATGAGAAATAAATCCATGCGCCAAGTCATCTTTCGGCTATCCTGCGGCGCCACTGTTTTAAACCTCCTCGCGCTCGCCGCTCTCAGCATTTTTATCGCTCCTTCCGCCCGCAGCCAGTCCGCGAAAGACGCGGCCACGCGCGCCCAAGCCACTGCGCTATTCGCAAAGGCTCTTTCCGTTACCGACATCCGCGCGCCGGGCTCCCCCCCGTTCGTGCTGCGCGGCACGATTAGCGTCCAGCGCGTTTATCGTAAAGCCGTAATAGGGACATACCTTCTGAAGTGGGCATCGCCTACGAAGTGGCGCGAGGAGATCGCTTTCGGAGATTACACGCGCATTCGCGTCGGAGGCGAGAATCAATATTGGCAGTCGCGCACCACTCCTGACGAAGTTGAGTCCATCTTGCAGCTCGACCAGGCGTTGGACTTCCTCAAGCGGCTTCACGCCTGGTCGAATCCCGCATCCATTGCCGCCTTAAAGGATGTGCGCTTTTATCACGAGAGGAAAAAAGGAGCGAAGCTGGACTGTGTGACGCTGATGGCGAAGGGCCGGCCCTCTGGCCCCGATTATTGTTTTGATTCTGCTACGGGAACCGAGACAAGCGACACGCTGGGGCCGAGTCATTTTTCCGATTTCCTCAGTTTCGATGGAAAGCATTTCCCCGGTTCACTTCGAGCCGACGCGGAGCCGGATCCGCCCGTCACGCTTCTCGTGAATTCGATTGCGCCGCTGAGCGAGACAGGCGGCGAAGATTTTCAGCCCCCGCAGTACTCCACGGCGTGGCCGTCCTGCGACGATCCGGACGCAGTGCCAGCGCGCAAGCGCGTTGTTCCTCCGGAAGGGCTCGCCCGGAGCGAGGGCGCGGTCTTTGTCTATGGTGTAATCGGTGTCGACGGACATCTGACACATCTCGCCGTTATCAGCAGTCCCGACGAAGGACTCGCGAGGTCTACCTTGATAGCCTTAAGCCAATGGGAGTACTCCCCGGAAACTTGCCACGGTGTCCCTGTTCCTGTCGAAACTCTCGAATGTATTATCTATAACCTAGCATATTGATTCATCTGAATCCGCGACCCACCGTCGAATTCTGATCGCGGCTCACTCGTCTCTGATGACCACCGTTTCTAGCCACTGTCTACTGCCCACTGTCCACCGCCTTGAGCTCACTCCTCACTGCTTTTTCTAGCCACTCGTCACTAGCTACTGCCTTACACTCCCTGCCTTTAACGTCACATCACTCCTCCCGCCGCGCCAAACACGCCCCGCTGTGCTACCGTACGTCACATCCGATGACCGATGTGAATCCGATCGCCACGTTGATCTTTTTTATCTCCGTGTTGTCGTGCATTATCCTCGCTAATTATTTGTCCTACAGAATGCTTCGGAACGTAAGCTCCGAGCTTCCCGAGAACAAAAGAGCGGGTCACTCCTGGTTTTACTTCGACAAGGATTTCACAATCGCGCGTCGGGGTCGTCGCTCTTACCGGTGGACGATTCCTCAGGTGAAGAGCCGTTTTCTATTTGCGATGGCAATTGCGTCCGCGCTGGCATGTGCTTGGGAATTAGGCTTCTTCCACTTTTTCCATAGCAAGTAACCCGATTGCGGAGCGTGCGCAGAATTCACCGCGCAACCCGTCGTTTTGGGCGATCTAATAACACTCCGTAGATCACGCCGAAAACGGCGCCTTCGGCCACCAGGACAGGTATGTACCAAACAGGCCTAAAGTCGGGAAAATTCCGCAAGATAACAGTGAACAACGCCAAGTGACCGCCGAGAAGAATGGCAAGAGCCAGCCAGAACAGCAGATGCTTCCAATACCTCCGATACGTCTTAATTGCCACCCAAAGTAGAAACACGGTCCATGCCGCCAGCCAATACTGCTGGTGCCTAATCGTTATACCGGTGCGAGCGCTGATGACGACCGCCGCACCGATGACGGCCAAAGTACTAAGCGCCAATCCGAGGTAAAGGAGCGAGCGTCGAATTATTGATCCAAGTGTTATCGGTGCTTATTGTTCCAGCGCCACCGTCCCGTATAGCACCTTGAACAAAATCGCGCCGCCGACTAGCGCCGCGCTGATGCTCAGCAGCGTCCCAATGAGGAAATATTCCGCGAAGCGCACCTGCTTGAACTCCGGATAGCGCGCGATGGCCTTTGCCGTCAGCACCAGCCCCGCCGTCGCCGGCGAGCGCAGCAGCAGCGCCGTCAAAATCACAAAGCGCTCCAGCCAGCCGATGTACATCCCCGCATTGCGCAGCGCGTGCGCGCTTTCGCCTGCCGTGCGCGACGCTTCGCCCAGCAGCGGCCTGATCAGCGCGCGAATCACGTACCCGCCGCCGAAAATCGTCGCTGCGTACACGATCGCCACGATTCCCGCCCGCACCAAAAAGCGATGCGGTGGCGGATAGGCCATGAGCGCGCTAAGCATGTTCATGCCATGTACAAAAATGTGCAATTCTCTATTCCTGCACGATTCCGTGCAACCCAGCGATCCGCTCGCCGATCAACTGTTCCACGCCGAACGCCGCCGCGACAAGCTGCCCATAATAGCCGCGTTTCAAATTCCGCGATACGGTTGAGCTGTCCAGCCCTAGCGCCCGCGCCGTGTCCTGCACGTTGTCATGCTCGATTCGCGCCGCCACCGTTTCCCACTGCTTCTCCGTCATCTTGCGCACCAGCGTGTCGTGCAGCGCGTAAATTAGGTTCGCCATTTGGTCGAATTCTTTGTTGGCGCTGCGAAACGCCGTCAGCGCGGACCCTTTGCGCGCCTTCTTCAGCCCTTCGAGCGCCTGCCGCGCCATGCGGAACGCTGGCCCGTCCATTTGATTGACGGGCGGCCTGACCTTCCCGCCCACTTCGCCGATCCCCACGCCAATGCGCAGCTTAATGGGTTGCACGCGGCTGCGCAGGTCCAGCAGCAGCCAGGGAATTTTTTCAAGGTTTGCCGTGATGGTTTGAAATTCGTCGCCCGCGGTCACCGCGTAGGGCAGCAGGATCAGCTTGCGCCGACGGTGCGCCTCGCTCGCGCCGTGGAGCAGCTTATGCAGCAGCGGGCGCAGGCGCTGGCGTCCGCCCGACGCAATCACATCCGCCAGAATCACCGCATGGAGTTTTCGTTTCATGCACGCTTCCGTGCAATCTTATCGAATTGCACGGGAATGTACAATAACAAACTTGCCGTCTTTTCGCCGGAAAACCGTCCTACACAATGTCGTGCCCGCCACCCAGCTCCAGGTACACTTGTCCGATGCCGCCCGAGATGTGCACCTCAATCGTGTTCTTCGTTTTTCCCGCCGCGTCGTTCACGTAGTCGCTTCCATCGCGCTTGAAGTCCGGCGCGTCCACCGACCCCAGCCCGCCTTCCACGGTCACGCGCACGCCCAAATCCCGCGGCAGCTTCACGTGCACTTCGCCCACGCCCCCTTGAATCGATACCGAGACGTCCTGCTTCCACTCTCCGGTCAAATCAATCGTCGAATCTCCCGCGCCCACCTGCACGTCCAGGTTCCGCAGTTCCAGGTCCGCCAGGTCGAGTTTCGATTCGCCCGCGCCCATTTCCACCGCCAGCTCCAGCGGCACTTTGTTGCTGAAATGCAAATCCCACGTGTACTTCGCGCCGCCCATCGTCGTGTGATGATGCTCCGGCTGCATCACCATCAGCGAACCCTGGCCATCATTGACGCTATAGCTCAAATCCGGTTTCCATTCCGGCACGTTGTACGAAATCTTGCCGTCCAGCAGTTGCGATGATGCGGATGAAGTCCCGCCCGAAACATCCAGTTCTCCCGCGGCCATCTCCAAATGCGCGTGCACCGACTTCGCCGCGCCCAGCGGCACGGAAATGTTTTCGGTCTGCGTTTCGCCAATGTGCGCCAGCGGCCCGCTTCCATCCACGAAGCATCCCGAAATCCCCAGTGCGCCCCAAAAAGCCATCGCCACAGGCACTGCAAGTGTGACCGCTCGATTCACTGTTTTCATTTTTTTCCTCGTTGCCGCAAACTTGGCTGAAATGTGTTCGGCAGGCTTTCGAGTCCGGACGAAAAAAACTCTGCCTGTTGCGCCTTTGTGCGCACATCCTGCATCGTCTGCCCTGGCCCTGTATACACGGACCGATCTACATAAGCCATCTACGTATGAATGAACGGAATTCTACTCCGAAATGTTTCTTCTTGCTCGATCCTGGCGCGCTTCGCGGAACAGGTTTTCTGAAAGGAACAAGCCATCGCTATAGCTGCTCCGACCCCTGCCTCGTCGGTCCTCAGGCGCTATTGTCGGAACGGTTCCATTAATCGTGCCTAGTCGTCCGCAGGACGCCGCAAGACGAACCCAGCCCATTCACGTCTCCGTGGCCGCGCTTTCTCCGGGTGCGCGTAAGCAGTCCTCGCACCGCAAACTTTTGCAGCTTCTTTGTAACTCCTTGCGCGGCTTTGCAGTCGGCTTTGCGCCGATTTGCTTCATTTCCTCGCAAACTAGGATGGGCCATTAATCTGCTCGATTTTTTACCAAATGGGTATCGTTTCGGGAACGACTGTGGGAAATGCCACCAAAGTCCCGCCTTTGGAGGGTCACACCCGCCCGTCGCTCCCGCAAGAGGCACACTTTACGTCGAGGAGGGCGACATGCTTAAAAGTCATCAGCTATATCCCTGGAAAGTCTTGTCCCGCGTAACTCCTGTAGTTTTTGTCGTCCTCGGCTTGTTCGCCGCAAAACCCGCTTCCGCTGACACTGCTCAGGTCACGCTTTGGGACGGCGGCGAATCTATTCAGGGCACTACAACAGTCACGTTTGCGCTCAATGGCACCGTCACTATCCAACCCTTTACCATGACTCCCGGCTTAACTGGCCCCGGCCCCGACACCTTTGATGGCGGACAAGCCACGCTCTTTACTGACGGTTTGGCTTCGGGAGTTGTCGATTTTGATAATTTTGCCTCAACTGGACCTGACCTTCCGTACTCAGGATTCGTCGTTTTCAGCAATTGGGGTTTAACCGGCGCCCCGGGCAACATGACGCTAACCCTCTACGGCGATGGAACCTTCTGCGGGCCGCTTTGCGAGATATTTTTCCAGGGGCCTAACACAGGTTTGGAGGCCTACTTAACCATCACCGAATCCAGCATTGCCTTCTCAACCGTCCCAACTCCCGAGCCATCTTCCTTGCTCCTCCTTGGTACCGGCCTGCTCGGCCTTTTCCCGGCCATTCGTCACCGCTTCACGCGGCCCTGACTCACCTTGGCCGGGTAACCCCGTCCTTGGCGTTCCTTGCGAAGGGTGGGGGCTTTGTCGGCCTGTCTTTCGTAGGGCGACCCTTGGGTCGCCCGTCGCGACTCGGAGAGTCGCGCGCTTTCCGTGGCACACGCTTCAGCCTGTGCGCATCTGCCTTTCAGGCTCGGCTTGTCTTTTGTGTGTTCTGTAGCGCGGCCCTCGCGGCGACTTTCGAAGGCTTAAGGCTCTCTCCAACGCACTGCCGCCACTTCGGGTCTCTGCTCCCAGTTATTTTTTCTCCGGCAGCGTGTAATCGAATTCATAGAAGTGTTTTCCGCCCGCCTCTATCTTGATCGTCATCGTTCCTGTAATCCCTGCGA
Source organism: Candidatus Acidiferrales bacterium (assembly GCA_049787175.1). GTDB lineage: Bacteria > Acidobacteriota > Terriglobia > Acidiferrales > UBA7541 > DAHUXN01. The sequence continues at coordinate 6,366 of JBAQYT010000056.1, forward strand.
GTTGCCCTGTGCCGGAATCCGGCACCACGGTCACGCTCTGTTGCGGCGCGCCGCGCGTCAATGTGCCGCTGTGCTGCAGCACGAAACTTCCATGCTTCCCCGCGAGCGTTCCCGTAACGCGCTCCATCGCCACGTAGCCTGCCGACCCTTTCACGTCTGTTCCCGCCGTTAGCATCTGCCCTTCGCTCGTCGCTTCCAAATCGCCATGAAACTTCTTCGCGATCGACATTCGCCCGAGCGTTGAGCCCTCGGCTTTGTCTTCCGGCCCCTGCGGAACCAGCGTCGGCTCAAACGTTCCCTTTGCATGATGCATTTCCGTTTGCTCTCCTTGTGCTGTTGTGCCTTGTGCCTGTGCGTCCGCAGTCCTCGGCTGAATCGCCGACGCACGCGCCCGCGACGCGCCGCCAAGAGTCAATCCCGCGCAAACGCTTGCAACAACAAAATACCCGGCCACAGTTCCTTTGTTCATTGTTCGCGAAGCTTAATCACAGCTCGAATTGTCGGCAAAAACGCGGCTGACGAGCATGGAACTCAGAAACGCGTCGCATTTCGAGAATTTGATCAGCACAAGATCGTTTTGCATGGCATTCGGATCCGTCGTCATGGCCCCGTTGAGCGCCTGGCGTGCTGCCGCGACATCGCCGGCCCATTTCGACAGGGTGTTATATTGATTGTTGAGCAGTTGAAGGGCATTGCGGTCTGCATTAGTTGACGCCGCGACGGAGGCTTGCGCCAGGCTCGCCTCTGCCCGATCGTGATACGTTTGCGCCCACGCGCCGCTCACCGCCAATCCAAAAGTGACCATGGTTCCCACCGCCCCTTTCCACTCCCTCATTTCCGCCAAAGCGCCGATGGCCGCGCTCGCAAATCCCTTGGAGAGTTCTTGCGTGCTTTGCGGAGCCGCGGCGCCGGAGCTCGCCGCAGCTGCCGGAGGTATTGTCAACACGATCTGATTCGCCTCGAAGCTGATCGATCCGTCCATCAGCTTAGCCAGAGTTTCGATATCGACATAGGAGTGTCCATTCATCTGCAAGACGGCGCCCGCGGCTTTCCCGTTGATGAGCAATTTCTTATCCGTCACGCTCTGTGCGAAAACACCTCCCGCGATTGCGAGCGCAATTCCAAGCAACACCACTGTGCGGAGATGGATGTATTTGTTCATGCTGCACCTATCGAGCAGCTCGAATGGCTGCCAAAGCGTTCCCTTCACGCTTCAGAAGATAATACAGGTATTCGGGAAGGGAAGCCGCCTGCCGTGCATTATAATTCAGCCCCGGAGGGCGCTCTTCGCCCTCAGGGGCTTTGTGCGTCAGCGCGAATACCGGCCCGCTCCTGCCAGCAAGCCTTGTCCACGAATACCTGTCTCTTTAGTTAGGGAATGCCGTCTCTGTTTTGCGAAAGACAGAAGCCGTTTCCAGTCGCAAATCTTCCGCCGCTAGCTAGCTCTTCCTCGCCGGCTGAAAAATCGCGAACGCCGCGCCCTGCGGGTCCGCCATCACGCACATCCATCCAACATTCTCGATTTTCATCGCCGGCATATAAATCCGCGCGCCCAATTGCTTCGCCTTCGCCGTCGTCGCTTCACAGTTCGCCACCTGCAAGTAAATCTGCCAGTGCGCCGGCCCGCCCCCCGTAAAGCTCGCTGGAGGAATCCCTCCGATGAACTCCTCTCCGTTGAAAATATGATAGTAGCGATGGGCGGCGTCTTCGTCTTCTTTGCCGATCCTCCATCCAAACAGCTTCTCGTAAAACGCGCTCGCCGCGTCCTGGTCCGCCGTAAGCAAATCCGCCGCGCACAGCGTTCCATCCACGCCGACGATTCGGCTCCCCACATTTTTTTTCGGCTCCCACACAGAGAACGCCGCTCCCGTCGGGTCCTGAAACGAGGCCATGCGCCCCGCGTCAGACACGTCGAATGGCGGCGCAAGCACCTTCGCTCCCAGTTCCGCCGCGCGCTTCGCCGACGCATCGGCATTTTCCGTCGCCACATACAAGCCCCAGTGCGGCGGAATTCCTCGCTCGCGTTGATGGCCCTGCAACGTATATCCCGCGCTCACCTGCCGCCCGTCCACGTGAAAAATCGTGTACGTATCGTTTGGCCCCATGGGATTGTCCTTCGCCGTCCAGCCAAACAGCTCGCCATAGAACTTCTTCGCCGCGTTCTGGTCCGTGGTGGCCAGGTCAATCCAGCAAAAGCTTCCCGGCCTGTGCTTTTCAATATTTGTCATCTGCGCGCGCCTCCTTGCGTATTCAAGCGCAGTATACGTGCTTTTCTCGAATGCGCCCTATATCATCCTGAGAAACACTCGCCATAAACGGATATAATCGTTTCCATGATCCCTGCTTCCTACAGGCCACGAAAGAAGTTCATGGAGTTGGCTATCGCGGAGGCCAAACGCGCCGGTGACCGCGGTGACTATCCGATTGGCGCGGTTATCACGCGTCTTGTGGCCGGCCGCGAGGTGGTCATTGCCAGCGCCGGCAATCGCGTAAAAACTTCGGGATCAAGCATCAAACACGTCGAGTTGGAGACGCTCAAATACGTGTCCAGCGGCTATGGCCGTTACCTTCCGGACTTTGTCCTCTACTCCACGCACGAGCCTTGTGCCATGTGCGCTGGCGCCTGCGTGTGGTCCAGAATCGGCGCCGTCGTCTATGGCGTTTCCCAAGAAGACATTGCCGCTTTTGGCCGCAAGCGCGGTACCGATGAATTCAAGTGGCGAGCCTGCCTGATCTCCTGCCGGTTCGTCTTCGAGAAGGGCAATCACCGCATCCCCGTCACCGGCGGTTTTCTCCGGAAAGAATGCCAAAAACTCTTCAGCTACGGGTCTGCTCGTCGCTGACCGGCGCGCTTTGCGTGGCACAGCTTCAGCCTGTGTGCGGGTGCCCCATGCTCGCTTTCCGAGCGTGGGCGGGCTTTGGAGGTTGTAGCGGCGGCTTCACGCCGCCAGCCTTTCTCTTCGTAGGGGCGTTGCTTGCTGCACCCGTCGCGGCTCGCCGACCCGCGCGCCTTGCGTGGCACAGGCCGGGTGCCCCATCCTTTGCGCCCCTTGCAAAAGGTGAGTTTTTGCACCTTTGTCCTTGTAGCGCCCGGTCGGGATTCATCCGCCGACCGAGACTTTATTCTCCTGCCTAGGGTGTAGCTCTAGGACAGCTTCATTCGATATCCCGTGTGGTTCCTTGTACGGCGCAGCACTAGCGTCGTAATCATGGCCGCAAGTAGTTGCACATTCGGCACGTGGACTTGCACATAATCATGCTTCCATTTAATTAACGAACCCGCTAAGTCGTTTCAAAACAGCACGGGGCAAGCAGAAGACTTTGGCACCCTATATGCTCCCTCGCACCTGGAATCAGTCTCAAAATCGAGCGTCTCAAGGATCTTTGTTCGTCAAATCGGGGGGCTATGCGTCGTCGTCGCCATCTCGTTCCCGTTTTCTTTACTGCGCTCGCAAGCTTTTGCCTGTTTGTCTGGGCGCGGCCCGCTGCCGCCAGGCCGGCCTACATCGTCACGTTGAGCTTCGCGGGCAACGCCGTGTGTGAGGTAGCCTATAATCCCTGTCCTTCGGATTTCGGGCCCGTCACGGGCACCTTTAGCGTCGACTCGGGAAGCGACACGATTGTCGGCGCCTGGTCGTTCTCAACACCATTCGGGACAATTTCGTCGTCGCAGCCTGTCGAGGGCGCAAACATGTTTGTCGCAGCAGGACTTGATATCCTGGACTTCGCCAGCATCTCGAACAATGTCTTGACTTTTATGGAGTTGGACTTCGCGCAAACTGCGATTCCGGGCGAAGGGAGTTTTGTTTCTTCTTCGACGACTACGTTCTACTTTAGCTCTCTGGTGCAGGCTCCGCCAACACTATCCACCCTGTTTGATTTTTACGACGTCACTTCAGGCGCAGACTCGGTCGTTTCCGTAGTCACCACGCCCGAGCCATCCACTCTGCTCCTCCTCGGCACCGGCCTGCTCGGGCTTTTTCCGGTAATTCGCAGCCGCTTCGCCCGCCCCTAGATGCCGGCGCAGCCGGTCACAGGCATGGTTAGCCGGGTGCCCCATCCTTTGCGCCCCTTGCAAAAGGTGAGTTTTTGCACCTTTGTCCTTGTAGCGCCCGGTTGGATTCACGCGCCCGTCGCGTCTCCCGACTCGCGCGCCTTGCGTGGCACAGGCTTCAGCCTGTGCGCATTTGCTAGGATTTGTTTCTGTGTAGCGCAGACCCTTCACGCTCTCCAAAGGTCTGCGGCTTCTCGCTCGATTCACATCCGGCCGGCAATCGTCTTCGTCAGCTTCTCGGCGGCGGGAGTCATCTGCGTAATTGGGTGCGGCAATAGGAAGCCGATCTGCATTCCACGTCCGTCTTTCCACACATAAAGCGAACCATAGGAAAAGACGGCCTTCTCGCCGATTCCCGAGATGCGCTGGCCGCCCATCTGCGCAATGGAATCCAGCAGACCGGCAACATCAAAACTCTGTAGGAAAATCTCGTATTGCGATCTCGCGTCGTAGAAATTGCAGCGTCCACCGACAAGCGGGTGGTACTGCCCGGGTCCCGACGCGTGGCCCATCGCCTCGGAAACTTCCAATTGAGTAGCGAGCGTGCAAGGATTGAAGGCCGCATGCGAAGCGCTCCGTGGAGTGGCGCTTGCCGAGGCGGCTTGGCTTGCTGCGCCGTTCGGTTTCGAGTTGGAACAGCCCGCAACTGCCGCGACCGCCAGCGCCATCGTTGCCGCTTCGATCCATCTCATAGCCGCGTATCCTAATCGACGTAAGGAACCCGAGTCAAATACCCGCGTGGCTCAGGCCTCAGCCTGTGCGCCTTTGCGGGTGCCCCATGCTCGCTTTCCGAGCGTGGGGCTTTTGCTTTGCGGGGCCGCGAGCCTTTGCATCGAGCGCTGGTTCTCCCTTGTCACTTCTCGCTTCGCGCTCGCCCCCGCCCCCGCTTCTCTGTAACCAGACCGCCGTTTTCAGCGTCTCATGCAATAGCAAGCGTGATTCACCGCGGGAGGCGGCCATGAAATTCCGAGCCATCCCGAAGTCAGTTTTTCCTTCTTTCCTAGCAAAGACAATCTTAGTTTGCGCCGTGTCGCTATGTTTCGCGGCGGCATCTCCCTCGGCATTTGCACAGCGCGGTGGCGGCGGCTCGCACGGCGGTGGAGGGCACGCCTCGGGCGGCTCTCGCGGCGTATCCGGCGGCTTCCACGCAAGCAGCGGCGGCTCGCGCTTTTCAACGGGCTCGTCGGGACGAGCTTCTGGCGCGTCGCGGAGCTACTCTTCTTCCCGCATCGTTTATGCGCACGGCACGTCGGCGCGCGGCTATTCGCGCAACACTTTCGTCCCAGGACCCGCATCGCGCGCGGGGGATGGCGTAAATTCATCATCCTTCTCTGTAAACAGCCCAAGTCCCGTGGGCGCGCGTCCTTTTGCCGCGAACAATTTCCTTTGGGAAGATCCTCCGCAGCAGGCGCGCCCGGTGATGCCCATGCAGTCCCCGCGTCCCATGACGCCGATGCAGTCCCCGCGCCCGATCTTTGCGCCGCTGCAAACTGCGCATCCGGCATTCCCGGCGCAGCCCATGCATTTTCCGTTTATCCGGCAGCCTATCGCGCTCGCGTCCCCCCGCGCTTCGCCGAATGCATTGTTCCATCCTTTGTCGCGCCGACTCGTAGCCGGGCCGCCTTTCGTTGGCATGACCGCGGCGCCATTTCATTCTTTGCACTTCCGTCGGCAGCCCTGCTTCGGCACGGTCAATCCCTGCGGCTTCGGCGGGTTTGGATTCGGCTCGCCATTTTTCTTCGACCCATTCTTTTTCTCGCCGTTCGGCTTCGGCTTTGGGTCCCCGTGCTTTTTTGCGGACGTTTTCGAGCCGTGCGCTTTTGGGCTGGGGCCGTTCGGTCTGGACGGCAATCTTTTGGGCTACGGCTATGACTTCGGCAACGGCTATTTCTATTCGCCGGCAGAGGGGCCGCCCGCTCCTCCGTGGAACGCGGACGAGGACACCTCGCCGGCCGAGTTTCCGACTTACTCGGTGGAGTATCCGTTCTTGCCCGCGCCTTTGCCTCCCCCCGTGCCGTATTCCGGCGTCGGGCAGGGCACGGCGGCGCAGCCTGTCGTCAAGCTGGTGTTGAAGGATGGAACCATCTTCGGCGTAAATTATTACTGGCTGGCGGATGGCCGCTTGAACTACATCACCACGTACAATATTCAGACTTCGATTCCGCTCGACGATCTCGACCTGCAAAAAACCGTGGACTTGAATTACAAGCTCGGCATCACCTTCACGCTCACGCCGCAGCCGCCCACTCCACTCCAACAACAACCACCCCAACCGCCGGATGCTCAACCGCAGCCGCAAAATCAGTAACGCGGGACAACACATTGTGAGTGACGACCAAGCTGGAGCAACCGCGCGGGGCATGAAAATCGGCGAGGGAATCATCAGCCTCTCCAGCAAGTATTCCGTGCCAGAGACGCTCGACCGTTTGGGCGACGCGCTGCAAGCGAAAGGCATTCGCGTGTTTGCGCGAATCGATCACAGCGGCGAGGCCGAGAAAGTCGGATTGAAAATGCCGCCCACACAACTGCTGATCTTCGGAAATCCCAAGGGCGGGACTCCGGTGATGCTGGCCGCGCCCACGGCCGCCATCGACCTGCCGTTGAAGGCGCTGGCATGGCAGGATCGCGAAGGAAAAGTTTGGCTCAGCTACAACGATCCGGGATATTTGCGGCGGCGGTTTGGGCTGAGCGAAGATGATGTGGAAACCATTGCCGGAGTGGGCAGTTTGCTCAAAAACGCCCTCGATTGAACCGCAGATCCGCACAGGCGAAAGCCCACCGCAGCAGTCACTCGTAGCGAAGGGCGATCATCGGATCGACGCGCATGGCGCGGCGCGCGGGAATGTAGCAAGCAGCCGCGGTGACAGCCAAGAGCACGGCGACGGCTCCCGCGAGCGTTAACGGATCGGTGGCGCTCACGCCGAAAAGCAAAGTCGCGAGCAACTGACTGAGCGCCAAAGCGCCGGCGACGCCAATCACCACGCCTAATCCCGCGAGCTTCAATCCCTGCCCGAGAATTCCGCGAAGAATATCAGATTGCTGCGCGCCGAGCGCGACGCGCACGCCGATCTCCTGGGTGCGCTGCGTCACGGAAAATGCGAGCACGGCGTAAATCCCCAGCGCGGCAAGGAGCAGCGCGAAGCCGGCGAATCCGCCGAGCAGCGAGGATTGCAGTTCGCGCGGCGCGAGATAGTCGGCGAGCATTTGTTCGAGCGGCATCACGTGCGTGACGGGCTGGTCTTTGTCGACGGCCCAGACTTGCTCGCGCACGGCGTTGGCGACGGACATGGGGTCGCCCGCGGTGCGCACGGCCAAGTAGGACGGCGCGAAATAGTCGTGCTGCTCGTAAGGAAGATAAATTTCCGGGCGAGGCGGAACGTCGAGGCCGGCCTGGCGAACGTCGGCGACGATGCCGACGATGGTCGTCCAGCCGTGGTTGTCACCGGGATAATTCCGGCGGAAGCGTGTGCCGACGGGATTTTCGCCAGGCCAGGATTTTTTCGCGGCGGTTTGGTTGATGAGCGCGACAAGGGGAGTGTTGGCGCCGTCGCGTTCATCGAACGTGCGGCCTTCGATGAGTTTCATGCCGATGGCCTGAATGTATTTGTCGCTGATCATGCGGATGTTGGGAATCGGGATCTGGCTTGGCGGTGGGGTCGGGCGACCTTCGATGAGTATACCGCCTGCGCCACCCCAGTTCGTGAGAGGAAGCCACGTGATGCAACCGGCGGCGACGACGCCAGGAAGATGATTGATGCGGTCGAGTGTTTGCTGGAAGAAAGCGTCTCGCAGCGAAATATTATCGTATTTGGGCGATGGCAATTCGGTTTCGGCGGCGAGGACGTGCGCGGGACGGAATCCAGGATCGAGGTCGCGGACGTTCATGAAGCTGCGGACCATGAGGGTTGCGCCGGAAAAGAGAACCAGAGCGAGCGCGACTTCTGCGACGACGAGGATATCGCGCATGCGCGTGCCCGCCATGCCGGAGCCGGTGCGCACGCCGCCCTGCTTCATCGC
>JBAQYT010000065.1:0-7038 GCA_049787175.1 Candidatus Acidiferrales bacterium
GCCGCGCGCAAGGTTATGCGCAGGCCGGATGATGATTTTGTGAACGACAACTTCCGTTCTGGTGCGGAGTCTGCTGCTGCAAACGTTTCGCTGTCTCCAGCGCCGATCACGGCCGACACCACCGCGCCAATCGCGACGGCTTCGCGCCGTCTTGTGATTCCGTGGACTGGCATCCTGCTGGGAATTTATCTCGCGGGAGTTGCAATTCTATTTACGCGGCTGCTCGTTGGCGTGTGGTTGAGCCATCGGCTCGAACGGGCCGCGCAAAATATCATCTCTGAAGATATCCATGGGCGCGAAGCCCTGCGCCTCTTGCGTTTCCGTTCCTGCATCGCCGGATTGGCAAGCGCGCCGCGCCTGAAAGAGTCCGCAATGCTGGCCGTGCCGGCGACCGTCGGCGTGCGCCGCGCCGTGATTCTGCTGCCCGCGGATTGGCGCGCATGGGACGAAGAGCAGCTCGATGCCATTCTGGCGCACGAAGTTTCGCACGTGGCGCGCCGCGACGCCTTGACGCAACTGCTTTCGCTGGTTCATCGCGCGATTTTCTGGTTCAGCCCGCTCGGCTGGTGGCTCGATAAGCAGTTGACCGATCTTGCGGAACAAGCGAGCGACGAAGCCGCGCTCGCGGGCGGCGCGGATCGCACGCGCTACGCCGAAACGCTGCTCGGATTCTTCGCGCAATTGGGCGCCGCGCCGGGACGCGTTTGGTGGCAGGGTGTTTCCATGGCCAAGGCAGCCAAGGCTGGCAGCGCCGAACGCCGCGTCGACCGCATTCTGGCATGGAAGGGAGCGATTTCCGTGAAGAAATCCTTTGCCGTGGCGCTGATCGCGATTGCGGCGCCGGTGATTTTCCTGGCCGCATCGGTGCATCCATTTATCGCTTCCGCGCAAGACAAGCCGCCTGCTCCGCCGCAAAATATCGTGCAGCCCGGAGGGCCGGCAGCGCCTGCGCTTCCGGCTGCTCCTAAAGCGCCGGGCGTGGTCGCGCCGGCGTTGGCCCCTACGGCGGGTCCTGTTGCTCCAGCGCCGATGGGAACACAACCGGCTCCTGCGTTGGCTCCGGCCATTGCGGGTCCGGTTACTCCAGCGGCTTTGGCGATGCCGACCGCACGCCCCGCGCTTATGCCTGTGCCGGGCGCGCCTTTGCATCCGCCGCTTGTTCCGGGGCCAGTCGCTGAGGGTCCAGTGGCGCCCGCTGCCCTGAGCGGGACAAGGATGCTACGGCCGTTGCCGGCTGGAGCGATCGAGCCACCTGCGCCAATCGCGCCGATTGTGCCTGCAGTTCCAAATGCATCCTCCGCTCCCGTCACGCCGCAAGCAACGGTAAGCGCCTCGGAAGCAATGCAGGAAGCACAGTCGCAATTAGCCGCCGCGAGGAAGGCGCTTGCGAAAGCCGATGCACAATTCGGACGCGGTTCTGCGCAAGTCCGTGCGGATCAAGAGGCGCTCGCAGAAGCAGAGCAGCAACTCGAAAAAATCGAACCGAAAACTCGGGAGGCATTCGCGCAAGCCAAAGAGGCGCTTGCCGACGCCGAACAGGAGCAGCGCGGCGTCACCATCGTCAATGGCAGCTTCAGCGTGGGCGGCGGCCCGCGCTACGTCATCATGTCCGGCAAGCCGGAGGACGTGAACATGTCCGGCTCCGACGAAGACTTGGAACACGCCCGGCATCTGCAAAATAAAATTGGCAGCGATTTCATCTGGTTCGAGCGCGATGAAAAGTCCTACATCATCACTGACCCGGCATTCATCGCCAAAGCCAAGGCGCTCTTCGCTCCCGAAAACGCGCTCTCAAAGCAGCAGGACGAATTGAGCCGCCAGCAAGACGCGCTCAGCAAGCAGCAAGACGCCCTCGGCGAGCAAATGGACAGCGTGAAAGTGAAAGTGCCGGACATCACGCCCGACCTCGAACGCATTCGCGCCGAATTAAATTCACTTCGCCAGCAGAACGGCGGAACACAAAGAGAGCTTGGCCGGCTGCAATCGGAACTCGGCCAATTGCAGAGCCAGGTCGGCAGATTCCAGTCCGAGGCAGGCGTGCAACAATCCGCGATTGGACGGCAGCAAGGTGAACTCGGGCGCCAGCAAGGCGAGCTAGGCCGGCGCCAGGGTGAACTCGGGCGCCAGCAGGGTGAGATTGCGCGAAAGGCTTCGCAGCAACTGCGCGAAATGTTCGACGACGCCATCAGCAAGGGCATCGCCAAGCCGGAATGAAGCAGTGACAAGTGACAAGCGGAAATCGAAAGGCGAAGCGAAAGGAGCCGGAGCCATGAAGAAAATATCGGCGGCAAGTTTGATGAGGTGTGTGGCAACGGCGGCGGCGATGCTTTTGACGGCGAGCGTTGCGCCCTTCCTGGCGCACGCGCAGTCGAAATACGCGAACGACACGTTCATGCTGGTCAGCCGCAGCGACGGCGACAGCGTGGATATGCACGTCGAAGGACACGGCGACCATTGCTGGGCTACGACCTCGGACGACAAAGGCATCGGCATCAGCATGGGCGACAGCAAATGCACGCTATGGGACCAAGGTGCGGACGATGAAGCAGCCATGCGCGTCACGCTCAAGCCGGACAAAATCTCATTTCGCCTCGACGGAAAATCCTATTCCATAAGCGACGCGGCCACGGTGAAGCAAGCGCGCAGCTTGTTCGATCCTCTGGTTTCCATCGAAGAGCAGCAATCGGATCTCGGCGCCAAACAGCGCGCGCTCGGAGAAAAACAGCGCGATCTCGGGGAGCAGCAGCGTGAAGTGACCGTCAAAGTTCCGGACATGAGCGCGGACTTCCAGAAAGTCGAAGCGGACGCTAAGCGCCTCAGCACCGCGGGCGGCACGCAATCGGAACTGGGCGATTTGCAGTCGGAGCTTGGCGATTTGCAAAGCCGCCTGGGCGACCTGCAATCGCAAGCGGGCGACGCACAGTCGAAGCTCGGCGACCAGCAATCCACGCTTGGCGATCAGCAATCGAAGCTTGGCGACCAGCAGTCCGCCCTGGGCGACCAGTCGCAAAAAATAGCGATGAACGTCGCCAGCAAGCTGCGCGGAATTCTCACCCAGTCCATCCAGAACGGCGCGGCCAAATCTGACTAACTCGCAACATCAGCCAGGAGCCGGAATGCGATGGCGGCAATGCAGCTAACCACGACTATGCCTCGTTTTGCAGCTCCCGCGGCCTTCCTTGGCGGCGTTTTCCAATTGCTTGCCGGTCTGTTTTGGCGCGCCGCCGGATGGCCGCGGCAGGGTATCCGCGAAGGCAAAAAGTCCGTCTGCTGGAACTGCCTGCGCCCCGGAGGCTGAACAATGGAGCCTGCAACCGTGCGCCAAACTTTTCCCACTCCAACCCGTCTAAAGGGTTTAGTTGGACGAGAGGCGGAAAGTACGAAGATGTTCGTTGTATCTACGAAGTGCTTCGTATATAGTCTTCGCAGTTTCAGCAACTCTCTTGGGGGAGGGTGAGCCGTGAACACGCTCCTGCAGAATCTCCGTTACGGTTTGCGCATGCTCGGGAAGTCACCGGGATTTACCGCCGTGGCGATCCTGACCCTCGCGCTGGGCATCGGCGCCAACGCCGCCATTTTCCAGTTGATCGACGCGGTGCGCCTGCGCACGCTGCCCGTAAAGGATCCGCAGACGCTCGCCATTGTTCACATCGACAAGAAACATTGGGGCTCGGGCAATTTCAACGGGCCGTACGCGGAGTTCACGTTTCCTCTGTGGCAGCAAGTTGAACAAAGGCAGCAGGCCTTCTCATCCATCGCCGCGTGGGGCGCTGGCCGGCACAACCTTGCCACAGGCGGCGAAGCGGACCTTGCCCATGTGCTCTACGCCAGCGGGGATTTTTTCCGCACGCTGGGAGTGGCGCCATTTCTTGGCCGGTTGATTTCGGCCAGCGACGACCAGACCGGGTGCGCGGGTGGTGTGGACCTCAGCTATGCATTTTGGCAGCGCCGTTATGGCGGCGCGGCCTCGGCCATTGGTAAAACGCTGACGCTCGATGGCCATTCCTTCCCGATTCTCGGTATCACTCCGCCCAGTTTCTACGGCGTCTCCGTTGGCGACCGCTTCGATGTGGCCGTTCCCATTTGTGCCGAGCCGATTATCCGCGAGCGTCAATTCAGCTTTATCACGGGGGACAGGCCGCGCGAGAGCTGGTGGCTTTCCGTTTTCGGCCGGCTGAAGCCCGGGTGGTCGCTCGCGCGCGCCAGCGCGCAATTGGGCGCCATCATGCAACCCTCGCTGCACGAAACTATTCCGCCGCAATATGATGCGGAGGGCGTGAAGCACTATTTGGACTACACGTTGGAAACGCGCCCCGCCGCGAATGGCTTCTCGAGTATGCGCGACGACTCTTCCGACCCGCTCTGGCTGTTGCTGGGCCTTTCCGGCCTGGTCCTGCTGATCGCCTGCGCCAACCTCGCGAACCTGCTGCTGGCGCGCGCCAGCTCCCGTGAACGCGAAATCGCCGTGCGCCTTGCCCTGGGCGCTTCGCGCGGCCGCTTGATCGGCCAATTGCTCTCCGAAAGCGCGCTGCTCGCTGTGGCCGGAGCGGTTTGCGGAGGCTTTCTCGCCGCTGTCCTAAGCCATTCCCTGGTCGCCTTTATCAGCACGCCGGATAGCCCCGTCTTTCTCGACATGCCCACGGACTGGCGCGTCCTCGGCTTCGCGGGAGGCCTTGCCATCCTGACCACGGTTCTGTTCGGCCTCGCGCCCGCTCTGCGCTCTGGCAACGTTCCTCCCGGCGCGGTTCTCAAAACCGGCGGCCGCGGTTCGACCGGCGGCCACGAGCGCTTCCGCCTGCAGCGGATTCTCGTCGCTTCGCAAGTCGCGCTGTCGCTGGTGCTGCTCGCCGGCGCGCTGCTCTTCGTGCGCAGCCTGCGCAATCTGATGACTCGCGATCCGGGCTTTCAGGAAAACGGCATTCTCGTCGCTAACATCGATTTCACGCGCTTGAAGGTGCCGGACGCGCAGCAGGAACCGTTTACGCGCAACTTGCTCGATCGCATTCGCGCGATTCCCGGAGTCGCTGCCGCAGCCACTTCGAATCGTTCGCCCGTCAACGGAAGCAGCAGCAATGATTGGGTTCTCGACGACAAGGGCGGCCACCCCAACGGCGCTTCCTGGGAGGACTACGTCAGCTCGGGATATTTTGCGGCCATCGAAAACGCCATGCTCATGGGCCGCGACTTCAATACCAACGACAGCGCCAGTGCGCCCAAAGTGGCCATCGTCAATCAAACATTTGTGAAAAAGTTTCTGAACGGGGCGAAAGATTCCATTGGCATGCGCTTTCGCGTGTGGGCGCCTCCGGGCCAGCAGCCGCGTTATTACAACATCATCGGAGAAGTGAAGGATTCCGTCTATAACGACATGCACGACCAGATGCTGCCGGTGATGTATTTCCCGCGAACGCAGCTCGAGCCGCCTTTCGTTTATCCCGGCGCAACGTTTCTCATCCGCTCGCGCGGTGGAATGGCTGGTTTGCTCAGTTCGGTGAAGGACACGATTGCCGGCGTGAATCCCGAAATTGACATCCAGTTCAAAGTCCTGAGCACGCAGATTCGCGAATCGCTTGTTCAGGATGAATTGATGGCGACCCTCTGCGGATTCTTCGGCGGCCTCGCTGTTCTTCTCGCGGCCATCGGACTGTATGGAGTCATCTCCTATACAGTTGCCCAGCGCACCAACGAAATCGGCATTCGCATGGCGCTCGGGTCGCAGCGCTCCGGAGTGATTCGCTTGATCCTCGGAGAAGTCGCGGTGCTGATCGCCATTGGCGTCGTGGTTGGCGCGGGACTGACTCTCGCCGGGAGCAAGGCGGCAAGCTCTCTGCTTTTCGGGCTCAAGGCGCATGACCCGCTGACGCTGGCGCTGGCCGTGGTGATTCTGGCGGCGATTGGCTTCGCGGCGAGTTTCATCCCGGCGCGCCGGGCATCCCGCCTTGATCCCATGGTCGCGCTGCGCTATGAATGACCCGCGCCGAGTAACGAGCGCCAGAACGACGTCCGGCTGCAATTCTAGGCGGCGTGCCGGATTTGCTGGGAAGGCAAATGTGCAGCCCTGCTGTTTGTACCCGAAGCGGCTCCGCCCATTGCGGCTAGCCAGCCAAGGAACAACGCCACAAATCCGATCCACCCTAAGCCTGAGTACAATCCCAGCGCATATGCGCTGTGCATGCCGCCGAAAGCGCCCGCCGTCAAATCAAGCATCCCACCAGCCCCTGCGAGCACACGCAACGCCACGAGAGAAAGACCGAACATGATCATCCCATGCGCCGCGCCATCCCGCAGGTTGCCGATTCCGGCCAAATGGCCCGTCACTCGTCCTGCGACGTACATGGCGATGACCGTCAGAACGATTGCCCAGATTCCCATCCCGATGCTCATTCCTGTTACGGGATGCGCGGCGTTAGGGTTGGCGACACTGGAAAATACCGCCATTCCGAGGACGCCGAAGACAGACCAGATCGCGATAAATGTAAAAACTCCGGCCCAGATCGCACCCCAGTTCGGATGCGTGACTACCGTTGTGATGCTTTCATCATGAAGCGTAACTTCTGGCATATATTTCCCTCCTATGCCTATATAATCAATAACTTAGGGCGTTGCTGCTATGCAGTGAAATCGGTATATATCCTAAACACATCCCGTAAGGGGAAAATGCTACCTGGCGGTTTTCCTTCTGTCCGCTCCTGGCCCAGACGCTTATATTGGCCGACGCGGCTAAGCTCGATACGGGAGAAACCTTCGACGATTTCTAATCGCAACGGAAAATTATTAAGAATGCGCGTAAGCCGGACAAAACACAGGGCCGAAGTGATTTCTAATCGCAACAAAATGCCTCTCTTTCGCCGGCCTGGTGATCCGGATTTGAATCTTCGTCGTCAAGTGCGTGGAGGACTCCGATGAATACACTGCTGCAGGATCTGCGCTACGGCATTCGCATGCTGGTCAAGTCACCGGGATTTGCGGCTGTGGCGATTCTCACGCTGGCGCTGGGCATCGGCGTCAACACGGCCATTTTCAGCCTGATTGACGGCA
>JBAQYT010000068.1:0-23640 GCA_049787175.1 Candidatus Acidiferrales bacterium
CTCGGATCGACGGGCTCCATTGGGCGGCAGTGCCTGAAGGTCGTGGATTCACTTCCGGGCAGATTTGAAGTGGTTGCTATCGCTGCGGGCCGAAATGTGGAACTGGCGGCGGAGCAGGCGCGGAAGTACCGGCCAAGCGTGGTTTCCGCGGCAACGTGCGAGGGCGCGAAAGAGCTCAAGGAGCGGCTCGCGGCCGCGAGGCTGGAGCCAATGCCTGAAATTTTGTGCGGCGCGGAGGGAATGGAGCGGGTGGCGACCCATCCTGACGCGGACACGGTGCTGTCCGCTGCGGTAGGAGTGGTGGGACTTCCTGCGACGTACAAAGCGGTGCAACAAGGAAAGAACCTGGCGCTTGCAAACAAGGAAGTGTTGGTGGCCGCGGGCGAATTGGTGATGGCGGAGGCGCAGCGACAAGGAAAAGCAGTGCTGCCGGTGGACAGCGAGCACAATGCAATCCACCAATGCTTGCGCGCAGGGGAGTCGCAGGAGGTCAAGAAGCTGATACTGACCGCCTCCGGTGGGCCGTTTCGGAAGACGCCCGCATCGAAGCTGAAAGCGGTGACCCCGGAGCAGGCATTGGCGCATCCCAATTGGAAGATGGGGAAGAGAATTACTACTGATTCGGCGACTTTGATGAACAAGGGATTCGAGGTCATCGAAGCCAAATGGCTCTTTGCGATGCGGCCGGAACAGATTGACGTGGTGATCCATCCGCAATCGACCATTCATTCCATGGTGGAGTTTGTGGACGGTTCAATTCTGGCACAGCTCGGGCCAACGGATATGCGCATGCCGATCCAATATGCGTTAACCTATCCGGAGCGCGTGGTATCCAATGGATTTGCCCTGGATTGGAGCGCCCTAAAGAAACTCGATTTCGAGCCGGTCCCTCTGAAGAAATTCCCGTGTTTGAGATTGGCGCGGGAAGCAATGGAAACCGGCGGGGCCGCGCCGTGCGCGGTGAATGCGGCGGACGAAGAAAGCGTGGCCGCGTTTCTGGAGGGCCGGCTGGCGTTCACGGGCATCGCCGAAGTGATTGAAAGCGTGTTGGAACGGATGCCGCGCGTGGTTTTTCAGAACATAGATGACGTGCTGAGCGCCGATCAGGAAGCGCGGCGCATGGCGCGCGAAGAAATCGAGAAAAGGAAGAACGAAAGATTATGACGCACAGTTGGGTGGGGATCGTCGGCGCGGTGATTGGCCTGGGCGTAATCGTGTTCGTCCACGAATGGGGGCACTTCGTCGTGGCGCGACTGTGCGGTGTGCGTGTGCTGGTTTTTTCCTTGGGCTACGGGAATCGGATATTCGGTTGGAAGCGCGGCGACACGGATTACCGCATCAGTGTGTTCCCGGTGGGCGGCTACGTCAGGATGGCAGGGGATAATCCCGTGGAAGAGCGGACGGGCGCGCCGGATGAGTTTCTTGCGAAACCGAGATGGCAAAGGCTGCTGATTATCCTCGCAGGCCCGTTCATGAATTTCGTACTGGCGTTTGCTGTGCTGTGGGGATTGTACATGGTTGGCGTGCCGGTTCCGGCCTACTCGCACCAGCCGGCCCAGGTTGCGGTAGTGATTGCGAAGTCTCCCGCGGAAAAAGCGGGAATCAAGGTGGGAGACCAAATCGTCGCGATCGGCGGGACAAAAGTTTCGGATTGGGATGATGCGATTTCCAGTGATTCAATCATTCCGGGGAACAAATTACCACTTACGGTGGAGCGCAACGGCAGCATGATTTCGCTGATGGAGACGGTGCCGCAGGACCCGACGGACGCTTGCGACGTGTTGGGCTGCCCGAAGGAGCGCGCGGAGATCGATTCGGTTATGCGCGGAGATCCGGCGGCAAAGGCGGGATTGAAGGCCGGCGATGTGATCACGTCCGTCAATGGCGAGGCGGTGGCGAATCGTGATGTGCTGACGGATGCCGTCACGCAATCGGGCGGCAAGGCGGTGATCGTCGGCGTGCGGCGCGACGGAAAAGAGTTCACGATGACGGTGAAGCCGGTCTATACGGACTTGGGAGATGGGAACGGGAAGCGGTGGGCAATCGGCGTTGCGTATGGGTCTGACGAAACGGTTCGTGAGTCATACCCTTTTTTTGCAGCGGCGCGGCAATCGTGGGATCAGAACATCACGATCTCGACGAAGATTTTCTCATTCGTGGGAGGGCTGTTCTCGGGACGATTATCCCTCAAGGACGCGGCTGGGCCAGTGGGCATCGTCAAAATTTCCGTGCAGGCGGCGAAGCTGGGCTTCGCCGAATTCATCATTTTCATGGCTTTTCTGAGTGTTGATTTAGGAATTGTAAACTTGCTTCCGATCCCCATTCTTGACGGCGGGCACGTGCTGATGCTGGCGATCGAAGGATCGCTCCGGCGCGACTTGAGCGTGGCCGTGAAAGAGCGTTTTCTGACGGTAGGGTTAGTTTTCCTTTTGACGGTAGTCGGATTCGTGACGTATTTTGACGTCCTAAGGCACTGAAATGGCACTGACCGCGGCACGGCGCGTCTCCACCGGCGAACGCATCAACGTTCACGAAAAACCTGGGCAACTCCAAAAACAATTAGCGGCGCGATCGATCCGGTTGACGCGGCAGCGCAGGGTTGTGTTGCAGGTGATGGATACGGCGCCGCGGCATTTGGATGCGGGGGAGATTCTGGTGCGGGCACAGAAGATCGATCCGCGCATTACGCGCGTAACGGTCTATCGGACGCTCGATCTATTGAAGCATCACGGCCTCATTGACGAACTCGACCTTCTTCACCTGCGCGGCCACCGGCACTACTACGAAAGCCACGGGCCGCGCGATCACATCCACATTGCCTGCCTGCGGTGCGGGAAAGTGCGCGAGTTCGAAAGCGAGCTGTACGAGCAGCTCAAGCAGCAGATCGAGCAGGATTGCGAAATGAAGATCACGCTCGCGCGCACGGAAGTGGGCGGGTACTGCAAGAATTGCCAGCGCTAGGGTCCGCGATTGTCCGTTCCCGAATTATCCCGAGCTAATTAGCCAACCTTGGATAAGCGGCGGGCGGCATCGAGCCGCGAGAAAAAGGAGTGCGCCTCGGCGATGTCGTGTTGAATTTGCTCGCGCAGAGCTTCCGGGCCGGAGAATTTTTTCTCGTCACGCAGACGGCGCCAAAAGCAAACTTCCATTGGGCCTGAAGTGAGTTCCTCGGAAAAATCGAAGAGATGGCTTTCGATGGCGAGCTTTGAGCCGTCGAACGTGGGGCGAACGCCAACGTTCGTCGCGGAGCGGTAAGCGCGGCCGCGAACGGCCGTCTCCGTGGCGTAAACTCCGCGCGCCGGCAGCAGCTCCTGTTCGGTAGCCAGGTTGAGAGTAGGAAAAACAAGGCGGCGGCCCGTGCCCGTGCCGGTGCGAATTTCCCCCGCGAGAGAAAATGGGCGCCGGAGGAGACGCGCGGCTTGGATCATGTGGCCGCCCGAAATAGCGGCGCGGATGGCGCTGCTCGAAACAATGACGCCGCGAAGAATGACGGGCGAAACGCATTCAACGTCGAAGTCCAGAGCGCGGCCGAGGCCGGAGAGCAACGGAACATTTCCCGCCTGGCGATGACCGAAGCGAAAATTCTCGCCGACGCACACGGCTCGCATGCGCAGTGCATCGACGAGGATGCGCCGGACGAAATCCTCGGGAGCGAGCGCCGCAACGGCGTGGTCGAATGGCAGTACAAAAACGGCGTCGAGGCCAAGCGCCCGGAGATGTTCGAGGCGTTGCCCAAGTGTTTCGATGAGCGGCGGGGCGATTTCAGGGCGCACGATGCGCAGCGGATGCGGCCAGAACGTGAGCGCCGCAGCGATATTCTTCTCGCGGCGCGCGCGTTCAACGACACCTTTCACAATCCGCTGATGGCCGAGATGAACTCCGTCGAAATTGCCGATGGTCAGAACCGCGCGCGCCTCCGTGCCAAATTGAGCGGCCCATTCTTCCGGCGAGTGCACGACGGTGAAGGGCATCAGAGAGCGACCTCGAATTGCAGGCCGTCATATGCGAGACGCACATTGGAGGGGAGCTTGGCGTTGGCCGCTTCGTGGCCGAGATCGTGGCAGATGTGCGTGAACCAGGCGTGCCGCGGCGTCAGCTCGCGGATCAGAGCGAGCGATTGGTCAACGGTTGAATGCATGGGATGGGGAGCGTAGCGGAGTGCATCGAGGATGAGGTGGTCGAGGTTGCGCAAGAGAACTTTTGAGGATTCCGGCACGGAGCTGAAATCGGTGAGGTAAGCCACTGAGCCGATGCGGAAGCCATGCACGGAGAGCGGGCCGTGCCGGGCTGGAATGGGAATGATGCGCGTACCGAAAAGCTCAAATTCGCCGTTGAGTGCATGGAGTTCCACTTGAGGGAGGGAGCTTTCACCGGATTGCGGTTCGAAAATATACGCAAAGGTGCGGCGGAGAATCGCCAACGTATCCTCCGAGGCGTAAACGGAGACGGCAGATTTTTGCTTGAGATTGAACGGGCGAATATCGTCGAGGCCAAGAATGTGATCAGCGTGGGCGTGAGTATAAAGAATGGCATCGAGACGATCGAGGTTCGCCTGCAACGCCTGATGGCGGAAATCGGGCGTGGTATCTATGATGACGTTGCGCCCATGGTAGGAAAGCAATACGGAAGGGCGAGTACGCCGGTCACGAGGGTCCGAAGAGCGGCACACTTCGCAGTGACAGGCCAGAGTTGGGACGCCCATCGATGTGCCGGAGCCAAGAACGGTGAGTTGCAGCTGACTTGAATGGGGACCGTGCTGAATGTTTCCAGAAGGCATGAAACTAGCGCGCGCCTTTGGCCCCTTCGCGCATGGATTTTGCGGCGACTTTGGAGATTTCCATGTAAGAAAGCTTGAGGCTGCCGACAACTTCGGAAAGCAGGCGGTCCTCTTCCGGGGCGAGATTGCCGCGCGTTTTGTCGCGCAGCGTGTCGAGCATGTCGATCATTTCGCGCGCGCCTTCGAGATCAAGATAGGCCTGCCCCGTACCGGGATCGGGAATGCCGCCAAGCAGCGCGGCGGCGTTGCGCGCCAGAAGATCCACAAGGAGTTGGAAATTCCTGTCGGGTTTTGGCGGCGGGACTTCCTGCGGCGCAGATGCAGCGGCCTTATCGGCCTTAGCGTCTCGTGCAGGAGGCGCTGACTGCGGTTTGGCCTGCTCGCGAGCTTGCTCTTCGACAGCTTCGGGGCGCAATTCGCCTTCGGAAGTGAACAATCGTCGATCCACGACGCGAAACGATTCTTCGTGCTTCGGCTCGGCCACGGAGCGCTCCTTAGATTGACCCCTAGAGAATTGCAGAGATCAGTTTACCATTATGGACGGGTGGGCGTCACGAAGGCGGCAATTTCATCTTGTCAGCAGGTGCAGCGTGCCGTAGAGTGTGCGATTGCCTGAAGAGAGATTTCTTTGCCGTCGCGCAAAAAGCATTCAAAAAACAAGGAGTCGAGAGATCGGAACACGCCGCCACAGCCACGCAAGGGCGCCGCGGGGGCGGGGAAAGTGTTTGAGCAGCTCGTGGCGCTGCAGCAGCGGCTGCGCGCGCCGGACGGTTGCCCTTGGGACCGCGAGCAGACACATCACAGTTTGCGGCCGTTCCTTATCGAGGAAGCCTATGAAGTTCTCGACGCTCTGGATTCGGATGACGCGCAGAAATTCGCGGGCGAGCTAGGCGACTTGCTCTTGCAAATCGTGTTTCACGCAGAGCTCGCGAAGGAAGCAGGACAATTCGACATCGCCGATGTGATCCGAGGGGTACATGGGAAGATGGTGCGGCGGCATCCGCATGTGTTTGGAAAAGTGAAGGCGAGGACTTCAGCGCAGGTGTTGAAGAAATGGGAAGAGATTAAGGCGGAAGAGCGGAAAGTCGAGGCGAGTAGTGGGGCGAGAAATGGAAAGCGCGATTTTCATTCTCTGCTGGACGGCGTGCCGAAGGGACTTCCAGCATTACTTGAAGGGTACCAGCTGACGCGGCGGGCTTCGAACATCGGCTTTGACTGGGAAAATGTCGAAGGAATACTTGAAAAAATCCGCGAGGAGATCGAAGAGGTTCGCGGAGCGCTGGCCGACGCGAGGTCCGAGTCCGCAAATGCTCAATTGGAAGTGGAAACGGAGATTGGGGATTTGTTTTTCTCGGTTGTGAATTTGGCGCGATTCACGGGAGTTGATCCGGAACGAGCGTTGAAGCGCGCAAATGGAAAATTTTCGCAGCGGTTTCAATGGATGGAACAAAGGGCGCAGGAGCACAAACGTCGGCTCGCCGACTTTCCTCGCGCGGAGATGGAAGAACTATGGAACGAGTCGAAGGCCCGGGCATAGCGCGCGCGCCGATTACCGTGCGCCACTGTTCGACGCTGGAAGAATATGAGGAGTGCGTGCGGCTACAACTGATCACTTGGGGCGAGGACCTCGTGGTGCCATCGGGACTGTTCGTGGTCGCGCGCGAAACGGGAGGCCAAACGCTGGGCGCATTTGCCGGCAATCAAATGGTCGGTTTTACGCTGGGACTTGCGGGAATACGGGAAGGGAAGCCGGTTATTCATTCGCACATGACCGCGGTGCTCGCGGAATATCGTGATCGCGGCATTGGACGGATGCTGAAGCTGGCGCAGAGAAACGATTGCCTTTCGCGAGGGATTCACTTGGTGGAATGGACTTTCGATCCGCTGGAATTAAAGAATGCGCACTTCAATATCAACAGCCTGGGCGCGGTGGTTAAACGATACATTCCTAATTGCTATGGGATCACGGAGAGTCCTTTACATGCGGGATTGCCAACCGACCGGCTGATGGCGGAGTGGTATCTTGATTCGCCTCGCGTCACTGCTATTTTGCGCGGCGAAATACCGGCAGCGAGCGCGGCGGCCGTACGTATCACGATCCCGCAGGATATCAGCGCCAAGAAACAGGTGGACCCTGCGGCCGGCGCGCGCGTCCAAGGCGAGATGCGCGAGCAGTTTTTGCAGTACATGAACAAAGGGTTCGTGGTAACGGGATTGGAAATCGGGCCGAGAGAAGCTAGTTACATACTGGAAGATCAAGGCCGTGTGGCTTCGCAAATTGCCACAAAATAGCCTGCAAAATAATGAGGGTGAACTGAATGCGTATCGAGAGAGTAGTGCTGCGGGAAATTCGCATGCCGATGGTAATGCGCTTTGAAACAAGTTTTGGCACAACGACGGAACGGCGAATTCTGCTGCTTGAAGTAAAAGTGGACGGCGTGACCGGTTGGGGAGAATGCGTGGCCGACGAGAAACCATATTATTCGCCGGAAACGATCGATACGGCGTGGACCATCTTGCGTGACTTCTTATGGCCGGACGTGCGGGGAAGGGAATTCTGCGCCGCACGCGACGTTTGGGGCATGTTTGGGCACGCGCGCGGCAACAACATGGCAAAGGCGGGACTTGAATCCGCGGTCTGGGATGCCGAAGCGAAGCAGAAAAATGTGCCGTTGTGGAAACTTCTGGGTGGCGTCCGGCAGGAAATTCCGTGCGGAGTTTCGATTGGGATTCAGCCGACCGCCGAAGATCTCATCGCTAATGTCGAGAAAGAACTCGCCGCAGGCTACCAGCGAATCAAAATCAAAATCAAGCCCGGCCAGGATGTAAAACGCGTCGAGGCGCTGCGGAAACGCTGGCCGCACATTCGCCTGATGGCAGACGCGAATTCGGCCTATTCACTCGAGGATATAGCACTGCTGAAGCAGCTCGATGCGTTCGGGCTTATGATGATCGAGCAGCCGCTCGGCTGGGATGATATTTACAGCCACATGAAGTTGCAGAAGCAGATTCAAACTCCGATATGCCTGGACGAATGCATTCACGAATACGAACATGCCGTTGCGGCGATCGAGATGGGGGCGTGCCGGATCATCAATATGAAGATGGGACGGGTCGGCGGCCACACAGTGATGCGGCGGATTCACGATTTGTGCCAGCGGAGCAGCATTCCGATGTGGTGCGGAGGAATGCTCGAGACCGGAATCGGGCGCGCGCAGAATATCGCGCTTTCGACGCTCGAGAATTTTACTTTGCCAGGAGACGTCTCCGCGAGCAAGCGTTACTGGGCAGAGGATATTGTCGAGCCGGAAATTGAAGTAACCTCTAAGGGAACAATCAAGGTGCCATCGGGTCCTGGGATTGGATATCAACCAAAACTTGAATGCATTGAAAAACTCACAGTCCGGAGCGAGGTGCTCGTCTAATCGGTGGAACGGCCGCGCCATCCTGTGCTGCTCTACACGCTAATTTTACTGATGGTGATTGGTTGGTCGTTTAACTTCATTATCGCCAAGATCACGCTGCGGTACATCAACCCCTACGCGCTGACGTCATTTCGCATTGTGCTGTCCGGAATTTTGATGTTGCCCATTTACTTTGCCAGGCCACGGCGCTCGCGTTTGAATCGAGAAGATCTGTGGAATTTCGCGGTGCTTGGTTTTTTTGGCGTGGTGATCAACCGCGGCTTGTTCATCGTCGGCCTGGACTACACGACGGCGGGGCATTCCGCGCTGATCGTGGCAACTGGGCCAATTCTGGTATTGCTGCTTGCCCGCGCGTACAAACTGGAGAAAGTGACGCGCGCGAAAATTGCCGGCATGACGATCTGCTTTGCGGGCATTGCGGTACTTGTTGCGGGAGAGGAATTGCGCCATCACGCGGGAACCTGGATAGGTGACGTGATTGCGCTCGGGGGAACGACCGGATTTGCCCTGTACACCGTGCTGGCCAAGAAAGTTGCCCGGCAGTATGACACCATCTCGATGAATACGTTCTGTAACCTGGCGGGCGCGATTTTTTTGTTGCCGATGAGCGTGCGAGAAGCCGCGCGACTGGACTGGAGAGCAGTGGGAACGGTTGGCTGGCTCGGTTTGGGGTACACGGTGCTGATCTCTTCCATCGGGGCATATCTGATTTTCTTCTGGGCGCTGTCTCATCTCCCAGCATCACGACTCGCTGTATTCACATATCTGGAGCCGCCTTTGGGAGCGCTTCTGGCCGTGGTGTTACTTGGCGAGAACTTAACCAACGCGTTGCTCATCGGCGGCGGCTTGATCCTAGCGGGCGTTTACTTGGCAGAATTTGGGCCAGGGCGCGCGCAAGTGCCTGCGGAAACAGCAGGAGCATAAATGTTCACTCGGGGCTATGCTAAACTCCGCGCGCGCAGTGGAGTCATATAAAGTAATACTTTAGGTGAAAAATGCCGCAAACGAAGCGCATCGCCGTAATTCCCGGCGACGGAATTGGAAAAGAGGTGACGCCTGAAGGCGTGAGAGTGCTTGAAGCGGCCTGCGCCGCGACAGGGCAGAAACTCGCCTTCACTCATTTCGATTGGGGCGCCGATCGGTTTCTGAAGGACGGCACTACGCTGCCTACGGATGCACCTCAGATGCTCCAGCGGGACTTCGATGCGATTCTGTTTGGCGCGGTTGGCGATCCGCGCGTGCCTTCGAACCAGCACGCGGCGGACATTCTTTTGGGCCTACGGTTCAAGCTCGACCTGTATGTGAATGCGCGTCCTTGTGTGCTTTTCGACCAGCGGCTGACGCCGCTTCGGGATCGTGCGGAGCAGGATATCAATTTCATTGTGTTTCGCGAAAACACGGAAGGGGCATATGCCGGCGTAGGCGGCAATTTCAAGCAGGGCACCGCCGACGAAGTGGCGGTGCAGGAAGACGTCAATACGCGGAAGGGAGTGGAGCGCATCATTCGCCACGCCCTGGATTATGCCCGCCGCAAAGGCTTGAAGCGCGTGTGCATGAGCGACAAATCCAACGCGATGACCTATGGGCACGGGTTGTGGCAGCGCGTCTGGAAGGAACTGCGGGAAGAGTATAAGGAAATTGAAACGCGGCACTTGTACGTCGATACGCTGATGATGGAGATGGTCCGCGATCCGTCACAATTTGAAGTGATTGTTGCTTGCAATCTGTTCGGAGACATCGCGAGCGATCTAGGAGCGCAACTCTCCGGAGGATTGGGGCTGGCGCCGTCGGGGAACATTCATCCCGGCAGAGTTTCGCTTTTTGAGCCGGTACATGGCTCCGCGCCGAACATCGCCGGGGAAAACGTTGCTAATCCGATGGGCTCTGCGTTAGCGGGTGCGATGATGCTTGAGTATCTCGGCCTGGAACGCGAGGCGGCCCTTATTCAGAACGCGGCGCGATCGGCGGTGCACGAAGGAAAGACGACGCCGGACCTAGGCGGCCAAATGGGCACGCGTGAAGCCGGAAATTGGATGGCCGAGCGTATTTTGAAGCGAGGTCTAGCGGGCGCGAGCACCTAGGAATAGTCGTAGGAGCCATAGGGCTGCTTGCGCCGCATCCCTGAAACGAGCAGCATTCCCAGCAAAAAGCCTCCCACATGGGCCCACCACGCAACACCGCCTTGAGCCGCGCTGCCAAGTGAACTCACGCCGCTGAGGAATTGAACCAAGAACCACAAGCCGATGAAAAGCACCGCGGGCAAGCGCGCAAAAAACCACCAGAAAAACAGCGTCACCAGCGTGAGGATTTTCGATGATGGGAAGAAAATAATGTAAGCGCCGAGCACGCCGGCAATGGCGCCACTGGCTCCCAGCGAAGGAATCGTCGAACCCAAGCTGAATAATGTTTGCGCCGTGCCGGCCCCCAGCCCGCATACAAAATAGAACCCGAGGTAAGGGATGTGTCCCAGACGATCTTCCACGTTGCCGCCGAAGAGCCACAGAAACCACATGTTGCCGATGATGTGCAGCCAGCCTGCGTGAAGAAACATCGATGTGAAGAAAGGTACAAATGCCTGAGTTAAGGTAAAGTGCGAACCGGCAAGGGCCAGTTGAACGCGGGCCGGGACCAGCGAGTACGTGGTGATGAAGGCCTGCAGCGCCCGCTGTGAGAGCGTGAGCTGATAAAAAAAGACGGCGAAGTTTGCAATAATCAGCGCCAGCGTTGCTGAAGGGAAATGAGTGCGCGGCCGGAGATTCTTCAAGGGAATCATGAACGTTTTTCCAGGATACGCGCGCGCCGCGCCAGTTGTTCCAAAGAGAATGCGGGCTCGGAACGCTTTGCCGTGCGCATGAACTTACGAATCTCAGGTAAGGATTTGATTCCTCCGCGCGCTCCTCTGGCGGTGCAGTTTAGAGCGGCCGCTGCGCAACTGAATTGAAGTATTACATCAAGGTTCCAGTTTTTCGATATCCCGTACACGATGCCTGCGTGAAAAATATCCCCAGCGCCAGTCGTGTCGACGGCAGCGACTTGATACCCGCGACAATAATGAAACCGCGCGCCATCCCAGGCGAGACAGCCAAGACGCCCAAGCGTAACGCCGGCAACTTTGCATCCGAAACGCTGGGAGATTTCGGGAAGATTGACAAGCAAGTCGGTGATATTCAGCAGGCGAGAAGGGAATTCCCGCGAAGCGAAGAGATAGTCGGTATTCTCAAGTAACGCTTCAACTCCCGAATAGAGATTATCTACGTCCGCCACGACTGGAATCTGTGCGGCACGTGCCCAGCATGCGGCTTGAGCGGCGCTGGCGGTATCATGCCCATCGACCAGTAAAATCCTTGATCTTGTGATCCAGTCTTGCTGAAGGTGCTTGGGTAGCAGCGTAAGGCGCGGGTCGCGTTTCCAGAGGATGGTTCGCTCGCCTGAGCGGCCGTCGACAAGAATATAGGAAAGTTGACTCGTACAATGGGGGATGCGAATGAGATGGGATTCGACGGCGTGTCTTTGTAATTCACGCGATTGCAACGTCGCGGCGGAATCGTCGCCTGTAGTCCCCACGTAACGCGCGGATAATCCCCATCGGCGACAGGCCACGAGGGCGCTGGCGACTTGGCCGCCGGGAAAAACAGTCGCGGAGCAGAGTTCAAGCTTCGAGTTAAATTCAGGGAAGCGCGGAAGGTCGATCATCGTGTCGGTGGCATTGATTCCCACGCCGGCAACGTCGACAATGGCGGCCCCGTTTTTCTTGGGAGGCATGGCCTGTACTTTAGTGGAGAGGTGCGCCAATGAAAAGCAAAAGCGGCACGAAGAGTTGAACGCAGAAAAATTTCTGCTGCGTAGATTGCACCGCGCGCACGCCTGTGATAATAAGTTTAGTTTCGCTGCGCGCGGCTTGAGCGTGCTGAAGCGCGCAGAAAAGTCGGCGCGCCGACACGCCGATGCCACTTCGCGAATCCGAAGCCATCGTCTTACAGAGCTATCCGCTCGGCGAGGCCGACCGGCTGGTGAGCTTTCTCAGTCGAACAATGGGCCGTGTGCGTGGGGTCGCCGCAGGCGCGCGCCGGACGAAGAGCCGCTTCGGCTCGACGCTCGAACGAATGTCGTACGTGCGCATTTGGTTCTTTGAGCGTGAAACGCGCGAGCTGGTGCGAATCAATCAGTGCGAACTGATCGAGTCCTTCGTTGCCACGTTTCGGGATTACTCCGCGGGAGTGGCCTTGGCGCTCTTGGCCGAAATCACGGAAGCGGTGCTGCCGGATCGCGAGCCCGCCGATCCAGCGTTTCGCTTGCTGCTGCTATCCGCGCAGACGATCAAGCGGCACCGGGAAATCGAACTGCCGCTCGCTTACTTTGCGCTGTGGACGGTGCGGCTTGGCGGGTGGCTTGGATCGTTTGAACGTTGCGGGCGGTGCGGCGCAGAGCTGACATCGGTCGCATACGCGATCTCTGCGACTCCCGGCATCTTCTGCGCGAAGTGCCGCGCCGCCGGAATGGCCACAGTCTCCGTCAGCGCCATCGCTGCCGGCCGCAAAATGCTGAGTGAAAGGCTCGACAAGCTGGACGGCAAGGATTTCGCGAAGCCAGCGTTGCAGGAGCTTACGAAGTATTTGTTGGATTTGGTGGAGCATCAAATTGAACGTAAACTAAACGCGCGCGAAATGCTGGAGAGCGCTTGATGAATCCGCAGCACAAAGAGAACCCTAAGTTAAAGGGGAAGTTTAAGACGGGGAAGCGTGCTGGATTGTCGTTTCAAGAATTGATTTTCAAACTGCAAAGCTACTGGTCGGCGCAAGGCTGTGTGATCCAGCAGCCGTACGATGTCGAGGTTGGCGCTGGCACAATGCATCCCGAAACTTTCTTTCGCGTGCTTGGACCGAATCCGTATCGGGTCGCTTATGTGCAACCGAGCCGAAGGCCTTCGGACGGGAGATATGGCGAGAATCCAAATCGTTTGTACAAGCATACTCAGCTTCAAGTAATACTTAAACCATCGCCAAACGATGTGCAGAACCTTTACTTGAACAGCCTGCGTGTACTGGGAATTGATTTGAAGGAGCACGATATTCGTTTTGAAGAGGATAATTGGGAATCGCCGACACTGGGAGCCTGGGGAGTTGGCTGGCAAGTGCTTCTCGACGGGCTCGAGGTTACGCAGTTCACCTACTTCCAGCAGTCTGGCGGACTGGACCTGGACCCGGTGTCGTGCGAGCTGACGTATGGGCTGGAGCGAATCGCGGCGTTCCTTCAGGACGTAGATAGCGTGTTTCAGTTGCGCTGGTCAAATGACGCGTCCTACGGGGACATCCGCTTAACCGAAGAGGAGCAATTTTCAATCTATAGTTTTGAGTGGGCGGACGCAAAGCGCACGCGCGAAATGTTTGACTTATGCGAGAAGGAAGCGAAGGCGATCTTGGCGCGGCGAGATCGAGCCGGTGAATCAGCAGGGCAGCGGCAAGCGCCGATACGAGCGGCGTACGATTTTTGCCTGAAGTGCTCGCACTTCTTCAACATCTTGGACTCTCGCGGGGCGATTTCGACGACAGAGCGCGCGGCATTGATCGCGAGAGTCCGAGCGCTGTCGTGCCAGATTGCGCGAGACTATTGTTTAGCAAATGGATGGAGCGAAATCCTCCCGGCATCGCGAGGAACTTCGGACGCCGCACCAAGCCAGGTGCAAAAATGAAGGACCGAGCCGCCTTTCTCTTTGAAATTGGGTGCGAAGAAATTCCTGCCGGACTCCTGCCGAAAGCCGCCGCGGAACTTAAACAAATACTTGAGAAGAATTTAGGAGCTAGCAGGCTGCTGACCTCGCCGATCTTGACGTACGCCGCGTCACGCCGGCTCGTGGTGACGGCAAGTGCGATCTTGCTCCGTCAAGAGGACGAAAAAAAGGAAGTGCTTGGCCCACCGAAGGCCGTTGCATTTGACAATGTCGGCCAGCCGACGCGCGCGGCCGAGAGCTTTTCGGAAAAACAAGGCGTGCCGATTTCGAGTCTTTACACGACCATGACTCCGCGAGGAGAGTATCTCGCCGCCAGGCTCATTGTTCGAGGGCGAGCGGCAAATGAGATCCTCGCAGAAGCTTTGCCGCGCGCAATGAGGGAGCTCAGTTTTCCACGCTCGATGTATTGGACCGGAAAGAAGGGAGAGCGGTTTATCCGGCCGGTACGGTGGATCGTCGCTCTTCTCGACGGTAAGGTTATTCCGTTTGAATTTGAAGATGTCGCCTCGGGCGATACGACAGAGGGGCACCGCTTTCTTGGCCATTCGAGAATTAAGGTAAGTGGGCCGAAGGATTATAGGGAGAAGCTGCGGCGCAATTTTGTGCTTGTTGACCCAGCAGAACGCCGGAAGAAAATTGAACGCGAGATTCGGAGCGCCGCGGCAAAAGGGAAGTGGCACGTGCACGAAGACGCCGCCCTTCTCGATCTTGTAACATACCTGAACGAGTATCCAACGGTCATTCGCGGAGACTTCGAAGCTACATACCTTGAGCTACCTTCCGAGGTAATCGTTACGGTAATGCGGGATCATCAGAAGTATTTCGCTGTCGAGAACCGTCGCGGCGAAATCGAGCCGCACTTTCTTGCGATAATCAACCTGGACAAGGATCGCGCAGGGCTGGTGCGTCGCGGCCATGAAAAAGTGCTGCGAGCGCGGCTGGCAGACGCGCAATTTTTCTGGCAGTCGGATCAAAAGTGTCGGCTGGCCGACTATGCCGATAAGCTCGCGCACATCACATTTGAATCCCGTCTGGGAAGCTATCGCGACAAGGCGGAGCGCATGCGCGACCTCGCCCGGAAGATTGCGCGAAACTGGTTCGACTCGGGAATTCATGGCGCCGACGTCGGCGCTGCGGATAGAGCCGCGCAACTCGCAAAGTGTGATTTGGCGACGGAGATGGTGCGCGAGTTTACAGAGCTGCAGGGGATTATGGGTGCGCTCTACGCAAGAGCTCAAGGAGAAGATGAAGACGTCGTATGGGGTGTCTACGATCATTACAAACCAGCTGGAACAGAGGATGCCATTCCGCGGAACCTGACCGGGTGCGCTGTTTCGATTGCAGATAAGTTCGATTCGTTGGTGGCTTGCTTTGCCGTCGGGATTGTGCCGTCAGGTTCAAGTGATCCTTTCGCTTTGCGTCGAGCCGCGGCGGGGGTAGTGCATATCTTACTTGAACAAAATTTGCCGATGTCTCTCTCTGCATCCGTCTCTGTTGCGGCGCAGGGATTGGCTTTGCATCCGCCGAAAATTGAAGTAACAGCGGAAGCAGAGAAACGTGTGCTCGCTTTTGTTGCTGAGCGCGCGAAGTATCTCTTGCGCGAGAAGTACGGTTTCGCTTATGACGAAGTGAACGCAGCGATGGCAGCGGGAGCGGATGATTTGGTTGATGTGCGACGCCGAATTGTAGCGTTGAGGGCGATCCGGCATTCAAAGAATTTCGAGCCCTTGGCGGTCGCGTTCCGGCGGATTCGAAAAATTTTGGAAAAGGCCGGACCAGATGAGGGACACGTCGGTAATGTGAAGAGCGAATTGCTTCGCGTGGAAGCGGAACAAGTTTTGCATCATGAAGCGCAGGAACTCGCGGAACGGGCCGGAAAGCATAAGCGCGCCGGAGAATATAAAGAAGCGCTTGAAGCCATTTCGGAGTTGCGGCCGACGGTGGATCGGTTTTTCGATGACGTGCTGGTTATGGACAAAGACGAAGCGGTGCGGAGAAATCGACTGGCGTTGCTCGCTGGACTGCTGAAAGAATTTTCAACGATTGCCGATTTCGCGGAGATAGCTGCGGAGGAGAAATAAGCTCGGCGGGATTTGATCTTTGAAGGGCGTCTCTGTCGGCGCGCCGACAGGATGGTTCAATAACCGTTTTTCAACGGAATCGCAAAGGAGACGAGGGCACAAGTGAGATACGTTTATTTCTTTGGAGCGGGGAAGGCCGAAGGCAACGGGCAGATGAAGGATGTACTGGGAGGAAAGGGATCTGGTTTGGCGGAAATGACGCGCATTGGCCTGCCGGTCCCGGCGGGTTTCACGATTTCCACCGTGGCGTGTGACTATTACTTCAAGCACGAGAGAAAATTTCCAAAGGAATTGACTGCGCAGGTAAAGGCAAATCTTGCGCGTCTGGAGAAGGCCACCAAGAAGAAGTTGGGCGACGCCAAAGATCCACTGCTGGTCAGCGTGCGATCGGGGTCGGCGCGCTCCATGCCCGGGATGATGGAAACGATCCTCAATCTCGGATTGAACTCCCGTTCCGTCGAAGGTCTAGCAAAGAGAACAGGCAATGAGCGATTCGCATATGACGCGTACCGGCGATTCGTGCAGATGTATTCCAGCGTGGTCATCGGTTTGCCCAAAGACGAGCTCGAAGAGAAGCTTAGAGCCTTAAAGGACCACTTGAAGGTCAAAGACGACACGCAAATCCCAGCAGATGGCCTGAGGCAGCTCGTCACGGACTATCGAGAGTATTTCAAACAGAAAACAGGGAAGCCATTTCCAGAGGATCCGCAGGAGCAACTGTGGGGCGCGATCGGCGCGGTGTTCGAATCGTGGATGGGCGAGAAAGCAGTGACGTACCGGCGCGTGGAAAAAATCACTGGACTGCTGGGCACGGCAGTCAATGTTGTGCAAATGGTGTTTGGCAATACGGGTGACAACTCCGGCACGGGGGTTTGCTTCACTCGTGATCCATCGACGGGCGAGAAGGACTTCTTCGGCGATTTTCTAATCAACGCGCAGGGCGAGGACGTTGTGGCGGGAATCCGCACGCCGATGCAGCTAAGCGAAATGGCGAAGCGGATGCCGAAAGTGTACAAGCAACTGGAAGGCGTGCGGCAAACCCTTGAACACCACTATCGCGACATGCAGGACCTGGAGTTCACCGTAGAAGATGGGAAGTTGTACATGCTGCAGACGCGGACCGGCAAACGCTCGCCGGGCGCTACGTTTCGCATCGCGATGGACATGGCGAATGAAGGGCTCATCACGCGAGAGGAAGCGATTCAACGTATACAGCCTGACGACGTGGAGCGGCTGTTCTATCCCGTGATTGCGCCGTCAACAAAAAGAGATGATCTGGCGAAACGGAAAATCGCGACGGGCGTGAATGCAGTTCCCGGCGCTGCCAGTGGCAAAGCGGTGTTTACGGCTCACGAAGCCGAGGAATGGGCATCGCGCGGCGAGAAGGTGATTCTGGTGCGGCGCGAGACAAGCCCGGAAGATGTGGGCGGCATGCATGTTGCACAGGGAATCCTGACGGCAACCGGCGGCAAGACCAGCCACGCCGCGGTGGTTGCGCGCGGATGGGGGAAATGCTGCATCGTCGGCTGCGAGGCACTGGATATCGACTATCCGAAGAAACAGATGCATGTGAACGGCCGCGCTGTTTCGCAGGGCGACTGGCTGACGCTGGATGGCAGCGAAGGCGCTGTTTACGAAGGCCAAATCGAGCTCGCCAGGCCAGAGCCGCCAAAAGCCTATTCGATTGTGATGGGTTGGGCCGACAAAGTCCGGCGGCTTCGGGTACGCACAAACGCCGATACGCCGTTTGATTCGCGAAAGGCCCGCGAGATGGGCGCGGAGGGGATCGGACTCTGCCGCACGGAGCACATGTTCTTCAAGGATTTTGAACAGCCGGAGAAGAGCATTGAGCGGCAACTGGCGATACAAGAGATGATCATCGCCGATACGCGCGAGGCTCGCCAGCGAGCGCTCGACAAGCTGCTGCCGTTCCAGCGACGCGACTTCATCGGAATTTTCGAAGCCATGGACGGGCTTCCGGTCACCATTCGACTGATTGACCCTCCACTGCACGAGTTCGTTCCGCATGAGAGGAAGCAACAAGAGGACCTGGCGAAGAAGATCGGCGTGCCGGTCGAAGCGGTTATTCGGCGCGTGGAGCAATTGCACGAGGCAAATCCAATGCTCGGCCACCGCGGGTGCCGGTTGACGATTACGTATCCAGAAATTCTTGAAATGCAGGTGCGGGCGATTATTGAAGCGGCGATCGAATGCCAGAAGAAGGGAGTTAAAGTATTCCCTGAGATCATGCACCCGCTCACGATGGCGAAAAAAGAATTGAACATTCTTGAAGAAGAGACACGCAAAGTGGCGGATGCGATCATTGTAAAACATAAAGTAAAGCTTCACTACTTGGTGGGAACGATGATCGAACTCCCCAGGGCCGCGCTGCTGGCGGACCAAATCGCGGAAGTGGCGGAGTTTTTTTCGTTCGGCACGAACGACCTTACGCAGACGACCATGGGGCTGTCACGGGATGATGCCGGCAGATTCCTTCCTGAGTATGTGGACGAGAAGAAAGCGGGAATTTTCACTGGGGATCCGTTCCAGACACTCGATCAAGAGGGAGTGGGAATGCTGATCGAATGGGCCATTCAGCGCGGGCGCAAGACGCGGCCGAAACTGAAAGTTGGCATTTGCGGCGAACATGGCGGCGACGCGGAAAGCGTGAAGTTCTGCCACAGGGCAGGTATGGATTATGTGAGCGCGTCCCCATTTCGCGTGCCGATCTCACGGTTGGCTGCCGCGCAAGCCGTGATCGAGGAGAAGTCGGCCGGGAAACGCAGCCGGGCGAAGAAGCGATCCTGATGGCGCGGCGGTCGTTTGTCATTGGAATTTGCGGAGGAACCGGTTCCGGCAAGACGACCATAACCGACCGATTGTCGCGGGCGCTATCGAACGACGGCGTTGTTGTGCTTCAGCAGGATCATTACTACAAGGACTTATCCCATTTGTCGAGCGCAGAGCGCGCGCGGTGCAATTTCGATCATCCGAGCGCGCTGGATACGCCTCTATTCGTCGAGCACATCCGCGATTTGCGCGAGGGCCGCGCCATCGAGCGGCCAGTCTATGACTTTACGCAGCACCGTCGAGTTTCCGAAACGGTCAGAATCGAATCGCGCCCGGCCATACTGGTGGAAGGGATTCTGATTTTCGAGAACGAGCAACTACGAAGCTTAATGGACGTGAAAATTTTCATGGACACGGATGCGGACCTGCGATTCATACGCAGACTCTCCAGAGACATTCGCGAGCGCGGCAGAACGGTTGATTCGGTGATTGAGCAATATCATCAAACGGTCAGACCGATGCATCTGGAGTTCGTCGAGCCCAGCAAACGCTACGCGGACATCATCATTCCCGATGGCGGGCACAACGAAGTGGAGACGGATCACATTATCCAGAAAGTGCGATCGCTCTTATCGCAATAAGCCAGTTTTCTTCGCAGCGAGCATCCACACCAAAAAATATCGTGGTTATGTCGGCATCTTCAGGAAGAAGTACAGGCCGGCGAACGCGAAGATGGCGTCGGGGGCCCACGCCGCCAGAAAAGGCGGCAACTGTCCAACGGCGCCCAGGGCTTCGAAGAGGGCAGCAATCGACCAGTACGCGATTCCAATGCCGACCGCAAGAGCAATGCCACCCACGGCGCCGCGTGTGCCGACCAGCAGCGCGAACGGTATGGCGAGAAACACGATGATCGCGGTGATCAAAGGAAAGGCGAACTTCTTGTGCCATTCGACGGACAGACGAGCCGTCTCGAATCCAGCTTTCTGCAAACTGCGAATGTAATTTCGAAGCTGCCGCCAGTTCATCTGATCGTACTGAAAGACTTCGCGTTTGAAATAAGACGGCGGCTCGGAGAGTTCGGAGAACGAATCCACGCGGAAAGGTTTGTACGAAGTGACCGACGAGGCAGAGAAATCACGAACCCATCCGCTCTCCAGAATCCAGGAATGCAGGTTCGGCGCCCAGTAAGTGCGATCCGCATAAATGCGGCGGCGAATCTGAAACGTCGAAGGGTCGAGTTCAAAAACGTTCAAGCCGCCGAATAAATTGTTGTCGGGATCGAATAGCTGGTAATTGAAAATCTTGTCGTGCTCGCCGAATATCCATTGATGCGTGGGTTGAAAATAGGTTTGCGCAGGGCGGCCTTTGATGCGGTCGTGCAAAGCGTCCTGGCGCTGATTGGCGTAGGGCAAGAACGAATCGTCGAGGAGGAACATACCGGCGCTCAGCAAGGTTCCGGCTAGTATCAGCGGTAACGCGAGACGAAACAGACTGACGCCGGAAGCCTTGAGCGCTGTAATCTCATTGTTTTTGGCGAGCAAACCGAGAGTGATCAGAGTGGCGACCAGGGCCGCCAACGGTAGAAGTTGGTAAACCATCATAGGAAGCAAGTCGAGGAAGTAACTGGCGACGACGGAGAAAGGGATGTGATTTTTTGCGATGTCGCCCAAAAGATCGAACAGCGTGAAAGCGTCGAACAGTATCATGAAGCTCGCCAACATGAGCACGATCCAGTAGAAGAAGGTGCCGAGCAGGTAGAGGTCGAAAATCAGAGGGAATGCCCAGGCGCGGTATTGCTGAGGGCGGGATCGTTCGATTTGAAGAGTGGCGCGCACGACCGCCGGAGGGCTGACAGAGTTCGGGGCTTCGCTTGGCGCCTTCTTCCGGTGCAGGAGGCTACGCCGCAGATGATCGATCCAGCGCGCCTCTGGATGGATGTGCTCAATGCGGCGCAGAAGAATGAGCGCGACCGCGAGCGTGACAATGTTGGCAGTCCACACGCCAACTAAGGGTGAAAGGGCGCCATTCTGAGCGAAGTGAACGCCGGTCACAAAGAACAGGTAATAGCCGCAGATCAGCAAAATAGTTACGATGAAACCTGCAGCTCGCCCGCCGCGGCGAGGGCGCACTCCCACAGGCACGCCGAGCAAGGCAAAAAGAAAACATGCAATCGGCAGCGCAATGCGCTGCTGCAACTCCACGCGAGCGTCGCGCGCGCCGGTGCCGGTGGCGCCGGCCGAAAGTAACTGGCCGACGGTTCGCTCGCGATCGCTCAGGATCTGAGCGCCGCTTGCCACGGCGGCGGAACTTGTGAGCGGCAAGTCCCTAGATTCCTCGGCAGATGTCTGCAGATCGTAATGATCGGGATTTTTCGGGTCGTACACATGAGTGGAGACATCATCGAAGTGAATCGTCAGCTTGCCCTGCCGCGCGTCGGCGATTACAATGGCATTTCTTGCAACGGTGACTGTCGAGCCGGTAGACGAATTGGACTCCGCCAGGAAGACACCTCGCCAGCGCATGCCGGATGCGCCGGCATCCTCAACGTAAAGAATGAAGTGCGGAAATCGTTCGTCGAAGACGCGCGGCTGGATGGCAAAAGACGCCTGCGAAATTCGCAGGCGCTCTTCGAGCGAGCTCAGAGTTCGCAGCGAACGTGGACACAGCCAAAGCGTCATGCAGAACGTGAGGAGCGTAGCGGTGAGCGCGATAGCGCCGATGGGAACGAGCAGGCGGCGAAGGCTGATGCCGCTGGCGTTGAGCGCGACGATTTCGCTATCGGCGGACAGACGCCCCAGCCCAATCAGAACGCCGACGAGCATCGACATGGGCACCGTGAAAATGAGGACGGGCGGGAGAGAGCATAGAAGAAGCGTAAGGATTTCCGTCGTTGTTGCCGCGTGCTGCACAACCAGGCCCATCAAGCGGACAAGCTGCGGCACGAAGAACACGAAGGTAAAAACGGCGAGACCTAGCCACGAATCGTAAACGATTTCGCGGCACACGTATCGATCGAGAATGCGCATAGAGCGCAAGGCATTCTAACATGAGCGACAGGAAGCCATCGGAGAGTCGTCCGGCATGAGCCGTGTTCACCTGGTCCTCTTGTGGCACATGCATCAGCCTCAGTATCGCGACCCGACGACGCACCGTTACATTTTGCCGTGGACTCGGCTGCACGCGCTTAAAGACTATTGGGGCATGGTGCGCGCCCTCGAGGCGTTTCCGGAGGTTCACGCGACATTCAACATCGTTCCTTCGCTCGCCATGCAGATCCAGGAATACGCGAGCGGCAAATTCGAGGACCCCTGGTTTGACGTTGCATTCAAGCCCGCCAGCGATCTAGCCGAAGCGGATAAGCACGAGATCTTGCATCGCGCGTTTCAAGTGAACCATGAACGGCTCATGAGCCGCTGGCCGCGCTTCGTTGAGTTTTTCGAGTGGTCACGGAAGCTGGGGGTCGAGCGTGCCGCGGCGCAATTCAGCGCTCGTGACTGGCGCGATTTGCAGCTTTTGTCGCAGCTCGCGTGGATGGATGAAGAATACCTGGCTTACGATCCCATTGTTTCCGCGCTTGCGCGGCAAGGCTCGAATTTCTCGGAGCAGGACAAGGAAAATCTTCGCGCGAAACAGGGGGAGTTACTTCACCGAGTGTTGCCGGAATATAAACGAGCCGCGGAGCGCGGGCAAATCGAGATTTCGACCACGCCCTTCTATCATCCCATTTTGCCTTTGCTGTGCGATTCGCAGATCGCGCGCGTGGCAAACCCGCACAGTCCCTCGCTAACGCCGCCTTTTCGATTCCCGGAAGACGCGAAAGAGCAGCTCGTGCGGTCACGGGAGTACCACAAGAATCTTTTCGGAAATCCTCCGCAAGGACTTTGGCCCTCGGAAGGTTCGGTTTCCGACGAAGTGTTGGCGATCGCGGCGGAGTTGGGATTTCGCTGGTTCGCCACCGACGAGGGAGTCTTGGGGCGCACGCGCAATATCGGTTTTTGGCGCGATGGGGACGGCATTCCGCAAAATGCGGCGGAATTGTATTCGCCCTGGAAATTCAGAATCGGGGGGAGGGACATTTACGGTTTCTTTCGCGACCACTATCTTTCCGATTTAGTTGGCTTTGTGTATTCGCGCATGGGCGCCACGGAAGCCGCGGAGGATTTTCATCGAAGATTGCGCATGATTGGCGATCGCACGAGCCGCGAGAAACCAGCGACAGTGTCCGTAATCCTCGATGGCGAAAATGCCTGGGAATACTATCCCGGAAACGGGCGGGAGTTTTTGCGGCAGCTTTATGCGCGCATCGAGCACGATCCGGAGATTCGCGCCCTCACGGCGAGCGAAGCGATTGCCGAGGCGGGAGACACCGGCCAACTGGAGGGGATATTTCCGGCTTCGTGGATTAACGCCAATTTCGATATCTGGATCGGGCACTCGCAAGACATCCGCGCGTGGGAATTGCTGCGGGATGCGCGCGAAGCATATGCGAAAGCCCAAACCGTAGAACCAAGCGTGCCGAAGGAGAATCGCGCCACTCCGGATCTGCAGCGGGCGCGCGAAGCTCTTCTTGCGGCGGAAGGCAGCGACTGGTGCTGGTGGTACGGTCCAGAAAATAGTTCGTCGAACGACGATGAATTCGATCAACTGTATCGCAAACATCTGGGGGAGGTGTACTCCGCGTTGGGGCTGGATGTTCCGCCGAACGTAGCGGGACCGATCAAGCGGATATTTCTGGGGGCCCAGGTTGTGCCGCCAACGG
The DNA here is from genome assembly GCA_049787175.1 of Candidatus Acidiferrales bacterium. Classification (GTDB taxonomy): domain Bacteria; phylum Acidobacteriota; class Terriglobia; order Acidiferrales; family UBA7541; genus DAHUXN01. The sequence goes on from JBAQYT010000068.1 coordinate 23,561, forward strand.
ATTGGCTCAAGGTGCAAGTCGACGGGCGGGCGAGCTCGTACTTTGAGTGGTTGGGCGCGGGATATTACTCCACCAGCCTG
>JBAQYT010000078.1:0-2654 GCA_049787175.1 Candidatus Acidiferrales bacterium
GCGCTGCCGCCAACGTCCTTCGTCAAGCTTTTTCCCTCGCGATAAACTTTCCCCAGCGCCGCATCGATCCGCTTCGCCGCTTCCATTTCGTGAATATGTTCCAGCATCATGATCGCGCTCAGCAGCAGCGCGGTCGGGTTCGCAATTCCTTTCCCCGCGATGTCCGGCGCCGTGCCGTGCACCGCTTCAAACAGCGCGATCTCCTCGCCCAAGTTCCCGCTCGGCACCATGCCAAGTCCGCCAACCAGCCCCGCGGCGAGGTCGCTCATAATATCTCCGTAGAGATTGGTCAGCAGCAACACGTCGAACTGGTGCGGATTCATCACCACTTGCATGCACGCGTTGTCGACAATCAGCTCGCGGTATTCGATGTCCGGATACTTGCTGGCCACTTTGCGCACCGACGAAAGAAACAGCCCATCCGAAAGCTTCATGATGTTCGCTTTGTGAATGGCGTGAATCTTCTTCCGCTTCCGCGCGCGCGCATATTCGAACGCGAATACCGCGATTCGCGTCGACGCCCGCTCCGTGATGATTTTCAAACTTTCCACCACGCCCGGCACGACCGTATGCTCGATCCCCGCGTAAAGATCCTCCGTATTTTCGCGGACAATCACCAAATCCACGTCCGAGCAAACCGCTTTCACGCCCGCGAGGTTTTTCACCGGCCGCAAATTCGAATACAAATCCAGCTCTTGCCGCAACCCAACGTTGATGCTCCGCGTTCCGCCGATAATCCCGGTTTCCAGCGGCCCTTTCAGCGCTACCTTATTCCGTCGAATCGACTCGAGCATCCCGCCGTGGAGATAATCCGTCCCGCTGCGTTCCACGTCTGCGCGCGCGGGCATCTCCTCCCACGCAATCTCCACTCCGGCCGCGGCAATGATCTGCTGCACCGAACGCGAAACCTCCGGCCCGATTCCGTCCCCTGGTATGAGTGTAATTGTATGTTTCATAAAGGAGTTACCATTGTAGGAGAGACGCTCGCCCGCCGCAATCGCTAGATCATCCAATCGTGGCCGCAACGTCATACCATCACAAATTTGGGTAGAGGGTCAGTTTGAATTTTCTTGATCGTGACACAAGCAGTCGAAATTCAAAACTGACCCATTACCCAAACTTCCGTCAACTTTGGCCGTTTCTGCCCTCCCGGATAATCCCATGTCACAAATCATGTTACGAATATTGACCGCTCGATTTCGCATTCGTTTCGCCAATCTGCTATAATATCGATGTAGGAAACGCTCAGAAGTGCTTACGCAGCGGAGGATATCCCGAATGATTTCTTTAACGCCTGTCGCCGTCACCAAAGTCAAAGAGATTATCGCGCAGCAAACGCCCATGCCGACGGGCTTGCGCGTCGCCGTCGTGGGAGGCGGATGCTCCGGCTTCAGTTATCACATGGCTTTTGAGAACCAGATCAATGAAGGCGGCGACAACATCTATGAATTTGACGGCCTGAAGGTCCTCGTCGATCAGATGAGCGAAATGTACCTCGACGGCATCTCCATCGACTATATCGAATCCATCGAAGGCTCCGGCTTCAAGTTCAACAATCCCAACGTCAAGAGCACCTGCGGCTGCGGCTCCTCCTTCAGCGTATAACTCGCCAGTCGTATTTTGAATTTTTACTGACATGAATTTCGACTGGCGCTCGATTCTCTTCGAGCGCCTTTTGTCTTACACTGTCGCTCCTGATGGCGATCCCCCCTCAAGTTCGCACGAAATTCTATGCCTTGCGCCTGCTTGCACTGGTCCTGCTTGTATTCCCAGGATGGGTCTTCATATTCGGTCCCCACGCCTCCGGTATCCGCCTGCTGGCCACCCTCGGAATATTTTTCAGTCTTTGGATCGTCCAGCGCTCTAACGCCGTTCTGTTGCGCGCACGAGGACAAGTCGCGCTTAATTTGTGGCTCCCCGAAAACACCAAACGAGTCGGACCATTAGCTTGGACTCTCGCAGCGTTATCAGTCCTGGCATGTATAGTGTTTTACTACTTCATGTATCTCGACAATCTCCACGGTGGCAACGACGTGTGGCCCGTGTATGCATTTGCTGGTGCCGCATTGGCGCTCATCCTAACTTGTGGCTACGTAGTGGTGGTAATATTTCGCCGCATCGGATAAGCCTCGCGAATGCGCTCCCGCTGGCTTCTCGATCGTGGGACCGATTCTTTCTCTCGCCACTCCCCACTAGCCGGGTGCCCCATCCTGAGCGCTGTTTGCGAAGGGTGGGTTCTTTCTCGTTCGGAACAGAGCCACGCGCTCCATTGCACCGGTTTCGTTGCGAAGCGCCACTCCTTTTCGGTATCCTGTTTCTTCTACATGAAAATCGCTCTAGCCCAGTTCAACCCAACCGTCGGCGACTTTTCCGGCAACTCTTCCCGCATGCTGGAAATGGCTGCGTCCGCAAAATCCCGTGGCGCCGATCTCGCGGTTTTCTCCGAGCTTTGCCTCTGCGGCTATCCGCCCCAGGATTTGGTCGAGCGCCCTGCATTCCTTGAACGCAACCAAAAAGCCTTAAAGAGCCTCGCCGCGCAAATGCCCATGCCCGCCATCGTGGGCTACGTCGGCAAAGCCCAAGTCGACACCGGCAAGCCCGCCGCCAATTGCGCCGCGCTCCTGCGCGACGGCAAAGTCGCCTTCGAGCAGCGC
>JBAQYT010000093.1:0-3570 GCA_049787175.1 Candidatus Acidiferrales bacterium
CGCCCGGCTTGAGCCGGCCAATCACGGTGACGCTAGATGTGCGGCTATACAGGTCAATTCCTCTCTCCACAATGGGGATCCAGTAGTCCTTCCACACAAACTTTTCCGTGCCGTGGAACTGCGGCGGCGCCACGCCCACCACCGTAAACGGCTGCTTGTTGAACTCCACGGTCGCCCCGACTACGCCCCGATCGCCATGAAACGCGCTTCGCCACAGCTCATCGCTCAACACCAGATACGGCGCTGAATCCGGGCCATGCTCGTCGGCGGCGCGGAAGAACCGCCCCACCTCCGGCTGCACCCCCAGCAGATCGAAATAATTGCCGGAAACTTCGAAGCCGGAGAGATCCATCACTGCGTTATGCCAGTTCAGCGTCGCATCGGAATACGAATAAATCGCGGCCATCCCGCTGAAGGTGCTGTTTCGCTCGCGAAAATCCTCAAACGCCGGATACGACGTAGTCAGCAGCCGTCCGCTTGCCCACGGCTTGAGGCGAAGCTGATACAGGTTCTGCGGGTCGCTCACAGGCAGCGGTTGCAGCAGCAGCGCATTCAGCACTCCGAAGACGACGGCGTTGGCCCCAATCCCCAGCATCAAGGTGAGGATGGCGACGGCGGTGAACGCGGGAGACTTCCGAAGCACGCGAAGCGCATAACGAACATCCAGCAGCAGGTTCTCCAGGAATGGTAGTCCCGCTTCGGCGTGGTAGTTTTCACGCACCGTCTCCATGGCCCCGAACTTCAGGCGGGCGTGTCGGCGGGCTTCTTCGGGAGTCATGCCGGCGCGGATGTTTTCTTCCGTCTGCGTCGCGATATGCGATTCCATCTCTTCTCTCAGCCGTTCGTCGCCGCGGCGCCGCGTCGTGAAGTTGCGAAGGCGCGTGAATAATCGATTCAGGGCTCTCATGCCAGATCCCTCGCCTCCTTCCGGCAAGCGCAAACCCCCTGCATTTCTTCCTATTGCGCGCTTCATCTGCGCAATGTATTCGCCGCCGTTTTGTGCAACTCGTCATTCATATCGCAGCGCGACCATCGGATCGACTTTCATCGCCCGCCGCGCCGGAATGAAGCACGCGAGCAGGGCGACGACAGCCAGCAATGCCGAGGCGATTACATAAGTCAGCGGATCGCCGGGAGGGACACCGAAAAGCAAATTGCCAACGAGCCTCGCCATCGCTTCGGCGGCGAGAACTCCGGCAAGCACCCCAGCGCCCACAATGATGAATCCCTGGCGGAAAATCATTTTCAGAATTTGCTCTGGTTGCGCACCGAGCGCGAGACGAATGCCGATTTCATGCGTTCGCTGGCTGGCCGCGTAGGAAATGACGCCGTAGACACCGACCACCGCAAGTATCAATCCCAAAATTCCCAAAGAAGCGGCCAGAGCGGCGGCAAATCGGAAAGTGAGGAAGCCATTCAAAGTGTCGAGCGCGGTCGTCATGCTCTGGACGTCATAGACCGGCATGGCAGGCTCGAGGGAGTGGATCAGCCCCGTCGTTTCGCGGGCCATCGCCTCGGGAGCGCCAGCCAACCGGAGCTGAAGTGTAGCAACTGGCCGGTAAAACTGGGAAAACGGCACGTAGAAAAAGGGCTCGTCCGGCCAGAAAATCGCGTCTTCTACGGCGTTTTTTGCAATGCCAATCACTTCAATAGGATGGCTTGGATCATCCGTGGGGCTGAAGCGCCGGCCGATGGGATCCTGGCCACGCCAATAACGATTCGCCATGGTCTGGTCGATTACGGCTACGCGTTGCGAATTTTGGGTATCGGAATCCTGAATCTCGCGCCCACGAAGCAACGAGATATGCATGGTTTCAAAATAACCGGAGGAGACAGCATTGTCACTTGCCGCCGGATTTTTCTGCCCTTTGGGTGGCTGATAGCCATCGATTTTGAGCGTGGCGCCATCACTGCCGCCATAAGCCATCGGAACGGAAGCGGCGAGGCTGGCTGATTGAACTCCGGGCAGTGAGCGCGCACGGTTGAGTAGGGTGCGGAAGAATTCGCGCGCCTGCGTTTCATTGTAGCCCGCCTCATGCGGGTCAATAGTCAAGTTGAGAACGTGGTTCGGGTCGAAGCCGAGATTCGTGCGCTGCGCTTTCTCCAAGCTTCGCACAAACAAGCCGGCGACAATTAGCAGCATTAGTGAGCCGCCCACTTCAGCGGCTACCAGCGCGCTGCGCAGTCGATGGCCGCTTGCGGTCGAGGTGCGCCCGCCTTCATGGAGGATTTCGTTCACGTCGCTGCGCGCGGCGCGAAGCCCGGGCATGATCCCGACGAGCGCGCCAGTGAGAATCGCCGCGCCAAGGGCATACGCGAAAACTCGCCAGTCGAAGTGGAAATCCAAAATGATCGGAATCGACGTATGCAGCGGGATCGAGCTGAACGCGTGGCTTCCACCGAGTCCCAAAATAATTCCAGCGACACAGCCGAGCAGAGCCAGCAGGAGACTCTCGGTGAGCAACTGCCTAATCAGGCGCGTGCGCGTGGCTCCCAAGGCTGCGCGCATGGCCATTTCGCGCTGCCGTGCTGCTGCGCGAACGAGGAACAGGTTAGCAATGTTCATGCACGCAAGAACCAGCACCAAGGCTGCGAGGATCAAGAAGACAGAGCTCACAAATGGCAGGATCTCCGGGTTCGTGGGATCGACCATGAGGCCAGCAGGCCCCAGATGAAACGCCTTAAGAGTCATCTTGCCGTCTGTTGTTGGATATTGCTGAGACAGCCGTTGTGCCACAACGTTCAGAGCCGTCTGCGCTTGTTGCAGGCTCACGCCGGTTTTCAAGCGAGCAATCAGCCCCACAAACTGTGCGTTCTCACGCGCCGTAAGGAAATCCTTCGGAACATCTTTCAGCGCGGCCCCCATCCCAAGAGGGATATAGCCCCGAAAATCCATCAACGAAGTAAGCCCGTGAAAGCCTTCCGGCGCGACGCCGACAATCGTCACGGGAACGCCATTGACGGACGCTTTCTTCCCGATAACGCTTGGGTCGCCATTAAAGCGCGATTGCCAATATGCATAGCTGAGGACGACAACTGAGTCAGCACCAGCGACGCTGCCTTCCGAGGGGAGAATCAAGCGTCCCAGTGCCGGTTTAAGTCCCAGGAGACCAAAAAAATCGCCGGTGACATAGCTCGACCACATCGGCTGGCTCTGTCTGTTTACGGCAAGACCATCCGTCACGAACATCCCGACCGCAGAGACATCCGAAAAGACATTGGCGGTCTGCTTCTGGATGTCACTAAAGTCGGGATACGAGAAAACTGTGCTGGGACCGTTGCCGTTTCGCGCCGACGTTAGGAAAACAACATCTCCCGGATGTTCCACGGGAAGTGGGCGTAACACCAGACAATCTACGAGGCTGAAGATGGCGGTGTTTGCTCCGATTCCCAGCGCCAACGTGAGCACGGCGACGGCGGTAAAGCCAGGGGATTTGCGCAGGATGCGCAGGGCGTAGCGAATGTCCTGCAGCAGAGTTTCAATGAACGGCATTCCTCGCTCGGCTCGATACTCTTCTTTCATGGACTCGACCGCGCCAAATTTCAGCATTGCCTGGCGGCGCGCCTCAA
>JBAQYT010000118.1:0-10803 GCA_049787175.1 Candidatus Acidiferrales bacterium
CCAAATTCAATGCCGTCTGCGACTCACCTGACGACGCCAATCAGCTCGCCGCCATGCTTCAGGGCGGAATCGTCCTCCGCCGCTACCAAATTCAGCAATCCGATCCCGATCTCGCGCAAGCTCTTTCCAATATCACTGTCACCCCGTCCGGCAACAGCCTCAACGTCGATCTCCCCCTCACTAACGATCAAATCGCCGCTATGATTCGCAACCGTACCCTCGCCGTCCCTATGTAGCCAATACCTCTTTTCCGGCTCGGAGGAAGTACCGCCGTACTGGAGTGTTTTTCTACGTACATTAAACTCCTCAAGTCAACGCGCCTGCCCAGCAAATGCAAATTTCTGCGCACCGTCCGTTCACACGCCGAATTTGCCACCCATAAACCCTTCTGTTTCAATAGACCACCCCCTATCCGAGATGGTCCTACACGTGCTATTTCTTAACATGAGATTCAGATTCCTGAGGATGGAGGAACTTTGAAACGGACCCTTTTGGTTTTGGCACTAGCAACATTTGGTACTGCGCTCCCAGCCACCGCAGGCACCGTGAACATTAAGCTCACCGGTGTCGGCGGAGCAAGCCAAGGGGGTGTTTACGTCGCACCATATTATCTAAGCATCAACGGCGGTAAGCCGGTTGCCGTGATTTGTGATGACTTTAGCCACGAAGTCACGGTTGACGAAACCTGGACCGCAACGATCCACAATTTCTCCAATCTTAACGGCACTCGCTTCGGCACTGCGGATACGCAGGAGTATGAAGAAGCCGCATGGTTGTACACGAAGTTCATGGACACTCCGTCGCAAGCCGGCAATATCAATTTCGCGTTATGGGCGCTCTTCACACCATCCGCGAAAGATTCCAGCGGCTACACCGGCGGCGCTGCAACGTGGTATACCGATGCCATCGATTGGTATGACGGCGGTGCCAAAGGCGTCGATTTCGCAGACTTCGAGATCATCACCCCGACGAACCTAAAAGGCTCAAACAGCCCGCAGGAATATCTGTATTACTGTCCCGGTCCCAATAGTCCCACGCCTGAGCCTTCCAGTTTGCTTCTTCTCGGAACTGGGCTTCTCGGACTGGGCACGTTTGCTCGCAAGCGCTTGGGTCTGTAGCGTCTCGGAGAGCAATCAAACAGCAATCGGTACCTTCGCTTTCGCGGCCCCGGCTTGACGGTACAAAGGCCGGGGCTTTTTCTTTCCCCGCTGCAGCCTGTCACCAGCCAATTCGCTTCAGCACTCCGTACAAATGAGGACCTCCCGGGCGGACAGTTTGCCTGCAGTCTTGTTCGTACAGCGCGAAATCCATTCGAGGAGAATTTACTTTACGGATGTGTGGGATTTTTGTGGAAGTATCTCACCAGTGTCGCGCACATCCGGCCGTTGCCAGCCACATGCTGTACGCCACCTGTTGGATTTTTTGCTTCTGCACATAATCTGCTTTCGGAAGTCTTTGCGGGACCGCTTTCACGTGGATTCGACGCAGCGGCGTTTGCCTCTCTTGCTGGCCCCACATTCACCTCGATCCGATCTTCCCGCTCCTCGATAGTCACCGCGCAAGTCGGCTCTTCCTGATTTTCGAGCGCACTCCCGCATTCTTTTTCTACCGCCGCTGCAAGTTCACACTGCTCTTCTTTTGTAAAGCCGTGCCGCTCGCAGACGTGTTTGAGCGCGGCACACATGCCCGCGCGCACTCGCGCGTCCGGCGTGATTTTCAATTCGGTTTTTCTGGATTCAGTACGCACTCTTGTCCACCACATGAATCTCGCACGCCTCGCGGCAATCGGGACAATAGTAGAGCCCGTCCTCGCAAAGACGGATCGCGTGTTGCGACTGGCAATACGTGCAATACTTCTCGCACTCGCAGTACCTTTCTTCTTTGTCGCATTGCGCGCAAACAACCGGACCCGGCATCGGATTCCTCCTGCGGTTCGCAACCAACGCCCTTCTACGCTGAATATTAGGTCATCGCCGCGGTACCGGCAAGTCACTTTACGCAGCCCGTTGCCAGCGAAAAAATAAAGGTGCAGACCGCCAACTCTCGTTTGTGCCTCGGCAGACCTACGAGCCGCGAAGTGCGGAATGGAGCGTAATCGCAACGGAAGAAAGGCCGGGGGAGCGGGCAGTGACGCGAATTGCGCCGGGCTGAGACTCTGACTGCACAATGACTTGTGCAAAACCGTTAAACAACCTGCGAGGGATGAGAATCTGGGGCGCGTTGAACGTCGCGCGCACGCGCTGATCGAGCATCGAGCCAAACATAAGAGCGCCATGGGAATCGTAGAGTTGCGAGGGCGGCTTATCGGCTTCATGGCTGGAGGGGTCGCCGTTGCCCACTCCGATGATTTTTGCGGGGCCGTCAATTTCAAAAGTGATTTCATTATCGGCTATGGGCACGATGCGATTCTGCGAATCGGAAACGGAAACAGCGATGACGGAAACATCCTGCGCGTCGGAGGCGATGGAAGCGCGATCGGGCGTGAGCTTGATGAGCGTGGGTGCGCCAGTGGTTTCGCGCTTGTCTTCAGCGATTGCTTTGCCATTTTTGTAGCCGCGCGCGAGCAGAACGCCCGGCGCGTAGTTTACTTGCCACTCCAGATGCGCGCGGCGAGGCATGGATTTTCGACCGAGGCTCGTGCCATTGAGAAAAAGCTCGACTTCATCGCAATTGCTGTGCACCCATACTCGGATGGCCTGGCCCTCTCTGCCCTTCCAATTCCAGTGCGGAAATAAATGGAGCACGCTTTTTTCTGTCCACCATGCCTGATAATAAAAATAAGTATCCTTGGGAAAACCGCAGGTGTCCATGACGCCGAAATGCGAGTTGATGCACGGCCATTGGTAAGGCGAAGGCTCGCCGCGATAGTCAAAGCCGGTCCAGACAAAAGCTCCGGCGGCGAAAGGACGCGCGGAATAAAAAGTCCACCACTGTTCAGCAGTGGAAGCATAGCTCCCCGGCGTGTTCACATCGTAAGAAGACATATAGCCGCGCACAGGATCGTTGGCATAAATGCCGCGGGTGCTCAACGCGCTGGCGTCTTCGCTGCCGATGATGGGCTTCTGCGGAAAATCGGAATGAAACTTGTCCATATCGTCATTGTGGAAATAATTGCAGCCCTGCACATCGACGACGGCCGAAGCGCCATGCCCCCAGTGGTTGTTCATAGCGAGAGTGACGGGACGGCTGGGGTCAAGCGTGCGAACCAGATCTTTCATTGTTTCACAGATGCGCGCGCCGGTGGGCGTGCCTTGCAGCGGTTCTTCGTTGCCAACGGACCAGAGAAAAACGCAGGGATGGTTGCGGTCACGGCGAACCATGCGCTCCAGCTGGCTCAGACCCTCGGCGCTGGAAGAGAACATGCGCGTCTCGTCCATGACCAGCATGCCGAGACGGTCACAGGCATCGAGCAATTCGGGCGTGGGCGGATTGTGCGAAGTGCGGTAGGCGTTTACGCCCATTTCCTTGAGCTTGGCGATGCGAAAATATTGCAAACGATCAGGAAGCGCGGAGCCAACGCCGGCGTGGTCCTGATGATTGCACATGCCTTTGATTTCGACGCGCTGGCCGTTCAAGAAAAAACCTTCGTCGGCGTCGAAACGAATCGAGCGGATGCCGAAAACGGTTTCGTAGCGATCCATTACGTGATCGGCGATCACGCGAGCCAAAACGCTGGCGGCTGGTTCCCCTGCCGTTTCCTCGACTGTGGTGACAAGACGGTAGAGATGTGGATTTTCAAGCGACCAGAGAGACGCGGTTTCTATATGCACAGTTTGAGAGATTTGCAGCTTGCTTGATACCGGGATCGATGCGACATGAACGTCGGCATTAACCCACCTGCCGCTGGATTCATCCAGTACCGTTTGCCGCAACTGAAAGGCTTTCTCAAGCCCCCAATCGTTTTCGATCTCGGTGACGATGGAAAGTTGCGCGGAGGTGCCGCTGACCTGCGAAGTGACGTAGACGCCGTCGTGCGCGACGTGCAGCCGATCTGTCTTCGTCAGCCACACATGCCGGTAAATTCCCGCGCCCTCGTAGAACCAGCCTTCGTGCTCCGTGGCGTCGGCACGGACGACGAGAATGTTCTTTTCGCCATAATGCACGAAATCGGTGATGTCAAAGCAGAATGGCGCGTAGCCGCTCAAATTGCGGCCGATGTAAATTCCGTTGACGACGACCATGGCATCGCGAAAGACACCGTCAAATTCGAGAGCGATGCGGCGGCCGAGATCGGCTTGCGGAATTTGAAAGACGCGGCGATACCAGCCGACGCTGGTCTCTGGGAAATTGCGGCCGACGGGCTTGTAGCCATAATCATTGAGTTCAGGCGCGTTGACAAACGGCAGAGTGACGACGAAATCGTGGGGCAGGGCGACGCGCTCCCAGCCGCTATCGTCAAAATCGTGACCCGCCGGAAGACAGAGCTCGCCAGTTTTCGCGAACACGCCGTCCTCGCCGCCACCGAACCCAAAATCCTTTGTTGGATCGGAAGCGTGCCCGAAATGGAACCGCCAATCGAAATCGAGAAGTTGTCGCTCGCGAGGAGAAGATTGGGATTGGACGACCGAGTCGGACTCCCCTGAAGCTGCCGAGGCTTGCATGGGGTGCGAAGCGAACGCGCGCGCAGCTGCGGGGGTGAGCGCGCCGAACTTGAGAAGATCGCGACGAGACCAATGTTTCATACGAATCGCGATGGCGATATTACCTGAATCGAGGGCGCGGCAGATAGTGAAGTTCAATATGCCTCGACGGTTTATTGACACGTGTGCGAGCGCGTGCTAGTTTCAGTTGTTTCGAGCGTCTGCGAAATATTTTGTGTATGCAGTCATTTCCGGATAAGCGAGCCATTTTTTCGTGAGTACTCCCGCAAAAGCTGAATTGCGCAAGACATCCCTGAATTCCACGCACCGGCGCATCGGCGCGAAGATGGTGGACTTCGGCGGCTGGGACATGCCTGTGGAATATACGGGCATCCTGGCGGAGCACGAGGCGGTGCGCACGCGCGTGGGTTTGTTTGACGTCAGCCACATGGGAGAGATCGAGATACGCGGGGCGCGGGCGTTGGAACTGGTGCAGCATGTGTCGTGCAACGACGCGGCTAAGCTGGCCGTGGGACAAGCGCATTATTCCGGGCTGATGACGGCGAAGGGTACTTTTGTCGACGATTTGCTGGTGCACAAATTTTCCGACAGGCATTATTTTTTGTGCGTCAATGCGAGCAATCAGGACCGCGATTACGCGCACATCGCGGAACACAATAAATTTGGCGCGGAAGTGGAGAACGCGGGCGGGCGCTACGCGCAACTGGCGATTCAGGGGCCGCGCGCGCTGGAGCTGCTGCAACGCTTCACAAGCGTGAAGCTCGAGCCGATCAAATACTACTGGTTCACGCGCGGCGAGGTGGATGGAGTGCAGTGCATCATCGCGCGGACGGGCTACACGGGCGAAGATGGATTCGAGATTTATTTTGCACCGGAGTTCTCGGAGAAAATCTGGGACCATCTGATGGACGCAGGGCAGGATTTGGGCGTGGCGGCGTGCGGGCTGGGCGCACGAAATACGCTGCGGTTGGAAGCGGGCATGGCGCTTTATGGACACGAGATTGACGCTACGACAACGCCATGGGAAGCAAATCTTGCATGGATCTGCAAAGCCGACAAAGGCGAATTCCTAGGACGCGACGCGCTGGTGAAACAAAAGGCCGCTGGCGTGACACGAACGCTCGCGGGATTTGAAATGGAATCGCGGCTGATTGCGCGCGACGGCTACACCGTGCTGGAAAGCGAGCGGGCGATTGGAACAGTCACGAGCGGCGGACCGGCGCCTTTTTTGAAGAAGAATATCGGATTCGCGTACGTGCCTCCGGCGATGAATAAGCCGGGAACAAAAATTGGTGTGGCTGTGCGCACACAAACTGCAACAGCGAAAATCGTGAGTGTGCCGTTTTACAAGCGCGCGAAATGAACTCTACGAGCAACGAAGGAGCAGAAGATGTATCCATCGGATTTTCGATACACGAAAGACCATGAGTGGATTCAACTCTCCGGCACCACAGGAACAATAGGCATTACGGACTACGCGCAGCACGCGCTGGGCGATGTGGTGTTCGTCGAGCTGCCAAAAACGGGCGCAAAAGTGAAGGCCGGAGACGTGCTGGGGACGGTCGAGTCGGTGAAAGCCGTGAGCGAAGTGTTCAGCCCGGTCAGCGGCGAAGTGACGGAAGTAAATACGGAATTGTCGACGGCGCCCGAGAAGATCAATCAGGACCCGCATCGCGCGGCGTGGCTGGTGAAAATAAAATTAGCTGACGCGAGCGAGGTGGCAAAGCTGATGGACGCGAAGACGTACACCGAGTACGTGGCGGAGAAGGAGAAGGAACAGACGGCCTGATGCGTTACCTCCCCAAAAGCCAATCCGAGCGCCGGGAAATGCTGGACGCCATCGGCGCGAAGTCCATTGAGACGCTGTTCGAAACGATTCCCGCAAAATACCGGCTGCGCGAGCCGCTGAAATTGCCCGGGCCGCTCTCCGAAATGGAGATCATCGACTATTTCAAGGCGCGCGCGGCGGAGAATTCGCGCGGGTACACGTCGTTTCTGGGTGCGGGAGTTTACCAGCACCTGAAATCCGTGGTGACGGACGCGCTGGTGCAGCGCGGAGAATTCCTCACATCGTACACGCCGTATCAGGCGGAGATTTCCCAGGGCACGCTACAGGCGATCTTCGAATTTCAGACGCTGATGTCGCAGCTCACCGGCCAGGAAGTGGCAAACGCGTCGATGTACGACGGCTCAACCGCGCTGACCGAGGCAGTGCTGATGGCGGAGAGGCTCACCCGGCGGCATCGCGTGCTGGTGGCGAGCACCGTGCATCCGGAGTACCGTCAGGTGCTGGCGACATACGCGAAGCATTTGGGAATTGAAGTGGAGGAGTTCGGATTTGCCGCGAATGGCCAAGCGGACGCGGATGCGATTCGCGGCGAGGCGTTGAACGAAGCCGCCGCAATAGTCGTGCAGTCGCCGAATTTCTTTGGCGTACTGGAAAAATTGAGGCCCATTGCGGAACGGGCGCACGCGGCGGGCGCATTGCTGATCGATTGCGTTACTGAGCCAGTCTCGTTGGGAATCGTGAGGCCGCCGGAAGAAGCCGACATCGTTGCTCTCGAAGCCCAGAGCTTTGGCGTGCCACCGAGTTATGGCGGACCGTTCGTCGGCGTGATTGCGACGCGCGAGAAGTTCGTGCGGCAAATGCCCGGGCGGCTGGCCGGCGAAGCGTTGGATGGCGAAGGGCGGCGGGGATTTTGCCTGACCCTGGCGACGCGCGAGCAGCACATTCGCCGCGAAAAGGCCACGTCGAACATTTGCACAAACGAGGCGCTCTATGCGCTCGTGGTGACGATTCATCTGTGCCTGCTCGGCAAAGAAGGGCTGCGCGAACTGGCCGCCCAGAATCTGGCGAAGGCGCGGTTCGCGCAAGATGAGTTAAAGAAAATCCCCGGGATTGCGCTTCCCTTCTCCGGCACGACGTTCAATGAATTCGTGGTGGAGTTTCCGCGATCGGTCAAACAGATCAATGAGAAATTGTTGACGCAAAAAATTGTCGGGCCGCTGGCGCTGGAGAAATACTATCCGAAGCAAGAGCGCCGCGGGCTGATATGCGTCACCGAAACGATGCCGCGCGCGGAGATTGAGCGCTTTGCCGCGGCGTTGCGAAGCATCCTGAAGACAAACTGACCAACAGGAGATTCTCGGATTGAACCAGAAGAGCGCGATTACGGAAGGGGAAGCCGCGGGCATCAAGAAGGCGGGGAAGCATGTCAGTCAGAATGAAGGGTTGATCTTCGAGAAGTCCGTGCAAGGGAAGCGTGGAATGGAGCTGCCGCCGCTCGACGTACCGGCAGTGGATCCCGCGAAGACGCTCGGCGCGGATTTCGCGCGCGGCAGCGTGGAGGGCTTTCCAGAGGTCAGCGAGATTGAAGTCATCCGCCATTTCACGCGCCTCTCGACGTGGAATTACGCGATTGATTTAGGGATGTATCCGCTGGGCTCGTGCACGATGAAGTACAACCCGCGCGTGAACGAGTTCGTTGCGCGGCTGGAGGGGCTGGCGACCGAGCATCCGCTGCAGCCGGATGAGGTTTCACAGGGCTGCCTGCGCATCATTCACGATTTGCAGAAATGCCTGCTCGAAATCACCGGCATGGACGCCGCGTCGCTGGAGCCGGTTGCCGGCGCGCAAGGCGAGCTGACCGGGCTGCTGCTGATTCGCGCATATCTCGAAAACAAGGGCAATCCGCGCAAAACAGTGCTGATTCCGGATTCCGCGCACGGCACCAATCCCGCGTCCGTGGTTATCGCCGGCTATGAAGTGCAAAACATAAAGTCGAACGAGCGCGGACAGATCGACATCGCGCATTTCCGCGAATTCGTGACCGATGAAGTGGCTGCGCTCATGATCACGAATCCTTCGACCATCGGCGTCTACGAAGAAAACATCGCGGAAATTGCGGAAATTCTTCACGCGCGCGGTGCGCTCCTCTACATGGACGGCGCCAACATGAACGCGCTGGCGGGCGTGACGCGCCCCGGCGATTTTGGCGTCGACGTGATGCACCTCAATTTGCACAAAACGTTTTCGACGCCGCATGGCGGAGGCGGACCGGGCGCGGGGCCCGTCACCGTCAAGAAAATGCTGGAGCCGTTTTTGCCGGTCCCGGTGGTACGCGAAAACAATGGCAGATTCGCGCTCGATTACGATCGGCCGAAGTCCATTGGACGCGTGCGCGCCTATTGCGGGAATTTTGGCGTCCTGCTGCGCGCGCTGGCGTACACCCTGGCGTACGGGCCAGGAATTCGCCAGGCAACCGAAGACGCTGTGCTCAACGCGAATTACATTCGCAAGCATTTGGAGAATTCTTACGACCTGCCTTACAACTTGCCGTCGATGCACGAAGTGGTCTTTAGCGACGCGCGCCAGAAAAAGCATGGCGTGAACACGATGGACATCGCCAAGCGGCTGATCGATTACGGGTTCCATCCCTACACCACGGCCTTTCCGCTGATTGTGCCGGGCGCGCTGATGATCGAGCCGACAGAATCGGAATCAAAAGAAGAGTGCGACTTGTTTATCGAGGCGATGCGTTCGATTGCAACCGAGGCGGAAACGAATCCGGAAATCGTGAAGACCGCGCCGCACGCCACGCGCGTCGGCAGGCTCGACGAAGTGGCCGCAGCGCGAAAGCCCATCCTGCGCTGGAGACCACGGCAAAATCAGGACGAACAGAGAGCGGCTGCCAGGCCAAACGACAAAACTCCCGTCGTGCCGACAGTGTGAACACCGCTTATTTCGCGCTTGGCTTGCGAAGAAGCGCCAGGATTCCCGCCAGAGCGACTCCGTAGCACATTCCCGTAGCCAGAAGCTGAAGAACGTCGACGGCGTGGAATGCCTGGAATCGCGGCCGCTGGCTCAGATTGAGAATTCCCACCGACCCGATAACGATGAGCACGAGAATGGATGTAAGGAGCGTTCTCGTCTGTCTGGCCATGTTTCCTCCTGTGCGTTCTGGAAAAGTGTGCGCGGGGAAACTATGCCGGAAGGCGAACACTGTCAAGCGTGCTGGCTGGTATATACTTCTCGTCAATCGGCCACGTGACACTTCGTTGATATAATTCACAGCCACGCAGGCTGAGAATTGAAGGAACGTTGATGACTTCGGAAGAAGCATCCGTTCTCGCGAACCACTTGCTCTCGAGAATGCAGCACGAGTCACAGATCACCGCCAAAGTGATCGCCGCTTTGCCGGACGACAAGGCCGGTTACCGCATTCACCCCAAGTCCCGTACCGCGCTGGGCCTGGCCTGGCACACGGCATCAGTAGAAATGTGGTTCCTCGATTCAATTTTTCAGGGCGAGTTCTACGCAAGCTCCAGCGACGCTGTGCCGGACGAAATCAAAACGGGTGCTGACGCGGCCGCGTGGTACACGCAGCAGTTCGAGATGAATTTCAAGAAAGCGTCCAAGTTGAGCGGCGATTATCTGGCGCAACCCATGTCGTTTCTCCGGAAATTCGATTATCCCGGCGTGATTTATTTTCAGATGGCGCTGTCGCACACGGTGCATCATCGCGGCCAATTTGCCGCGTACCTTCGAGCGATGGGCGCGAAGGTGCCCGCGATCTACGGCGGCAGCTTGGACGAGCCTGCGACCTGACGAGATCCCTCCCCGTAAAGCGCAAGTCCTTCCCGCTTTCAATCTTAAGGCATAATGACCGCATGTTGGTTTCGGACATTGACCACGTCCAACTGGCCGCGCCGCCGGGATGCGAAGCCGAGGCGCGCGATTTCTTTGGCGGGCTGCTCGAACTGCAGGAAATCGAAAAGCCGGAGGCGTTACGTTCCCGCGGCGGCTGTTGGTTCAAGGTTGGCTCAAAGCAGCTTCACATCGGCGTCGAGGCCGCATTCCGTCCGGCTGCAAAAGCGCATGTGGCATTTGCCGCGCGCGACATCAACGTCCTGCATGCCGCGCTGGAAAAGGCGGGCGTACGATGCGACTGGGATGAAGCCTTGGGCGATGTCCGGCGCTTTTACGCGAGCGATCCGTGGGGCAATCGGCTGGAGTTCACCGAAACAACCCCCTCCGGCGCGGAGTGACTCAGCCACCACACTGAATCATCTCATCCACGCCGCGTAAAGCCTTGCTAGATCCGGTTCTTGCGCGTACTTCTTGCCTTCCCCTCTTCCGAGGGTAGCGCCTGATGCGCCACTGGACGCAGCGCCCGCGCCGGATACGCGTGCGCCTCCGCGG
>JBAQYT010000122.1:0-63099 GCA_049787175.1 Candidatus Acidiferrales bacterium
CCGCTGCGCACGCTGAGGACTCCGGAAACGGATGAGCCGGTGCCGCCGCCGTCGGTGACGATTGCTTTCACCGCGGACAGCCGGTTCGTAGTGTTTTCGGCGTTTCCGCCGAAAGCGGACGTTGAAAAAGCCGCGAAGGAAAAGAAGACGGCCGAAGAGATGCCGAAAAAATCCATGGTCATTGTGGATTTGGTTTCCGGGGCGGCGGTGCGCGTGGAACGCGTGAAGAATTTTCAAGTTCCGGAGAACGCAGGCGACGCGGTGGCGTATTTGCGCGAAGCGGAGGCGCCAAAGGACACGGAAGGGAAAAAGACGGCAAGCAAGGAGGGGAGCGAGGCGGACGCCGCGACGGACAAATCCGAAGCCAGTGCAGCGAAAAAGGAGTTTGGAACAGAGCTGGTGCTGCGGAATTTACAGACGCGCAAGGAGCGGACGTTTGCGGACGCGCTGGCGTATACGCTCTCGAAGGACGGAGCGACGCTCGTGTATGCGGTAGCCGCGAAGAACGAGGCCGCGGACGGACTTTTTGCCGTGAATGTGGCGGCGGATTCCGCGGCGCAGGCGCTGCTGACGGGGCCGGGCAAGTACGCGCAGCTCGCATGGGACAAGCCACAGAAGCAGCTTGCTTTCTTGAGCGACCGAGACGACGCGAAAGCGAAGCAGCCGAAGTTTGCTCTTTATTTGTGGGAGCGGGGCGCGAAAGCGCCGGAGGAAGTTATTTCCGCGACAGCGCCGGGCTTTCTCGAGGGATTCGTGATCAGCGACAAGGGCGCGATCACGTTCAGCCACGACGGCGCGAGAATTTTCTTCGGTTGCGCACCGCCAAGCCCCGAGCACAGCGCGGAGGATGACGTGCCGGCGGACGAGAAGGTCAACGCCGATCTGTGGAGCTGGAAGGACGAGCACATCCAGCCCATGCAGAAAATCCGCGCGGAGCGAGAGCGAAACCGGACGTATCGCGCCGTTTATCACGTGGCTGAGAAAAAAATGGTGCAGCTTGGCGATGAGACGATGCGCGAGGTGACGCCGAGCGAAGACGGATTGTGGGCGATTGGAGCGGATGACCGCGCGTACGGTCCGGTGATGGATTACGACGCGGACTACAGTGACTATTACCTAGTGAACACGGAGACGGGCGAGCGGCGATTGATTGTGAAGAAGCAACTCGAAGAGTTCGGACAAGGCGGGGCGGCGCTGCATTGGGCGCCGGACGGAAAACATATTTTGTATTTTGCGGACAAGGACTGGATGACGATCTCCGTGCCGGACGGAACGATCACGAACCTCACGCAGAACCGCGGCGTGAATTTTTGGCGCGAAGATGTGGACTACCCGGCGGCTGCGCCTCCGTATGGCGCGGCAGGATGGACGAAGGATGGCAAGTACGTGCTGCTGTATGACAAGTTCGATATCTGGCGGATGACGCCGGACGGCAGCGAGGCAGTGAACCTGACGCGAGGGGTGGGGCGCAGCTCGCATATCGAGTTCCGATATGTCTATTTCGGGGGGAATCCCAAAGATCCGGAGGCGCGCTGGATTGATGCGACGAAGCCGTTGTTGCTGAAGGCGACAGACACAGAAACGTTCGATAGCGGCTTCTATCGCATGCGGGCGGACGGGCTAGCGAGTGCAAGCGATGCGCCGCAGAAACTGATTTTCGACGCAAAGGCTTTTACCGAGCCGCTGAAGGCGAAGGATGCGGACGTGGCTATCGTGGCGGCTTCGACGTTCGAAGAGTTTCCGGACTTACAGGTCACGGATTCGAATTTTGCTTCGCTGAAAAAGGTGACCGACGCGAATCCGCAGCAAGCGCAGATACTGTGGGGCTCGGCGGAGCTGATTCATTACCTGAACGCAGACGGCGTGCCACTGAAGGGCATTTTGTACAAGCCGGCGAATTTCGATCCGCAGAAGAAATATCCGATGCTCATTTACATTTACGAAAAGCTTTCGGATAACTTGCACGAATACTATGCGCCGCAGCCGCGACACACGATCATTCCCAGCTATTATGCGAGCAATGGCTACCTGATTCTGGAGCCGGACATCGTGTACACGATCGGCGAGCCGGGGCAAAGCGCGCTCAAGTGCGTGCTGCCGGCGATCGATTCGATCGTGGCGCGCGGGTTTGTGGACGAAAAGGCGATTGGGATCGAGGGCCATAGCTGGGGCGGGTATCAGATCGCGTACATGATTACGCAAACGAATCGATTTCGCGCGGCGGAAGCGGGCGCGCCGGTGGTGGACATGTTCAGCTCGTATGACGGAATCCGCTGGGGAAGCGGAATGCCGCGGCAGTTCCAGTATGAACACACACAGAGCCGCATAGGCGGTTCGCCATGGCAAACACCGCTGAAGTACATGGAGAACTCACCGATTTTCATGGCGGATCGCGTGACGACGCCGCTACTGATTCTGCAGAATGACGCGGACACGGCGGTGCCGTGGTATCAAGGAATCGAATACTATCTGGCGCTGCGGCGGCTGGGCAAAGAGGTTTACATGTTCACGTATAACGGCGAGCCTCATGGAATCGTGCGGCGAGCGGACGCGATGGACTTCACGGTTCGCATGCAGCAGTACTTCGATCACTTCCTAAAAGGCGCGCCGGAGCCGGATTGGATGGTGCACGGCATTCTGTACATCGACAAAGACGCGGAAAAGGCGCGGTTCAAGGAAAAAACAGGCGTGTATTAGAACGCAGAGACGGTCATCGATTTGACAAGGATTTGACAAGTTTTTCGCTTGCTCCTATGCTGTTCACAGACACGCATGCCATGTTTGCCGCGTTTTATTAGCGCTCCCGCATAGGGCCCTCCACGGGCCGCCGCTGTCGTTCTCTCAATCGCTCTTTGCCGTTTTGTCATTCTCATTTCCAGGCCGGTTCGCCGGACTTTTTTGTTTTGCGGGGCTTTACAGGAGCTCGCCATGAGCAACACGAACATGTTTCAAAAGCTGGATCAGATCGAAGCTCGCTACGAAGAGCTGACGACGGAGCTTTCCTCGCAGGAAGTGCACGCCGACTCGGGCCGCTACCAGAAGGTGGCGAAGATGCACGCGGAGCTGTCGCAGATGGTTTTGAAATACCGCGAATGGAAGCAAATCGAGAAGGGTCTCGTGGAAGCGAAACAAATGATCGCCGAAGCGGAAGACGCGGAAATGAAGCAGATGGCGCACGACGAAGAGCATGCGCTGGAAGCGCGGCGCGAGACGGTGGAACGCGAACTGAAGGTGCTGCTGCTGCCGACGGACCCCAACGACGAAAAGAACGTGATCGTGGAGATTCGCGCGGGCACAGGCGGTGACGAGGCTTCGCTGTTCGCGGGGGAGCTGTTTCGCATGTACTCGCGATACGCGGAATCGCAAGGCTGGAAGGTAGAAGTGCTGGAGAGTTCGGCGTCGTCGATCGGCGGGGTGAAGGAAATCATTGCCGCGATTCAGGGGCAAAAGGTGTATTCGAAACTGAAGTACGAAAGCGGCGTGCATCGCGTGCAGCGCGTGCCGGCGACGGAACAGCAGGGACGGATACACACGTCCGCGGCGACGGTGGCCGTGCTGCCAGAAGCGGATGACATCGACATCAAGATCGAAGCGAAAGATTTGCGCGTCGATACTTTCTGCTCGTCGGGGCCGGGTGGGCAGTCAGTGAATACGACGTATTCGGCGGTGCGCATCACTCATATACCCACCGGGCTGGTCGTATCGCAGCAGGACGAAAAATCGCAAATCAAGAATCGCGCCAAGGCCATGCGCGTCCTGCGCACGCGCCTTTACGAGATGGAGCAGGAAAAACAGCATCAGCAGATCGCCGCGGAGCGCCGCGGGCAAATCAAGACCGGAGACCGCTCGGAGAAAATCCGCACATACAATTTCCCGCAGAACCGCGTGAGCGACCATCGCATTGGGCTGACGCTGCATCAACTGACGGAAGTGATGGACGGGAAGCTCGGGCCGCTGGTCGACGGGCTGGTGACTTATTACGAGGCGGAAAGACTGAAGAGAGAATTGAGCGATAACGGTGATGGCGGCGGAAAGGCGTAATGAGCGCATCGGTGAAAATTGACGCGGAGGTGACGGTGCGCAGCGCGTTGCGCGACGCGATGGGGCGTCTTCAGGAAATGCAGGTGCCTTCGTTTACGCTTGCGGCGGAATTGCTGCTGATGCATACGCTTGGACGCGACCGAGCGTGGGTGTATTCGCATCCGGAAGCATCTCTCGACGGCGAGGCGTCGCGGAAATTTTTCGAGCTTGTCGCGCAGCGCGCGAGCGGAGTGCCGACGCAATATTTGACCGGCAAGCAGGAATTCTGGGGACTAGAGTTCGAGATTACGCCAGCGGTGCTGATTCCGCGGCCGGAAACCGAGCATGTGGTGGAAGTAGCGATGGAGAGACTTGGAGAGGAACGACGAAAAGAGAATTTGCGCATCGCTGACATCGGGACCGGCTCTGGATGCATCGCTGTCGCGCTGGCGCATGAATTGCGAGGCGCGGAGATTTTGGCAACGGACATTTCCGGCGCTGCGCTCGAAATTGCGCGCCGTAATGCGAAGCGGCATGGTGTTTCGGAGCGCATACGATTTGTGGAATGCGATCTGCTCGATGCGGCTGCGGCAGAAGAACGGCGGTTCGATCTGATCGTCAGCAATCCCCCGTATGTGGCGCGGGCCGAGGAGTTGCAATTGCCGAAAGAGGTTCGCGAGCACGAACCTCGCGAAGCGCTTTTTGGCGGAGTGACGGGGCCAGAGATTTACGCTCGGCTGATCGCGGAGGCTGCACAGCACTTGCGCTCCGGTGGACTCCTGGTGGTCGAAATCGGTTATGGCGCACTCGAAGCGGTCCGGCCGATTTTTGATAATGCCTCGTGGAAAGAGATTCGCGTCACGAACGACCTCGCTGGGATTCCGCGGATCATTTCCGCCGAACGCGCCTGAGCGAGCCGCTTAGAGGCCCGCACGAACCGAGCGGCGCTGCGCGCGCGAATTGCGTGTATTATTTCCTCCAAGGCTGCACGCCATGCCAAAGCTGGCGCAATACCGCGCGAAACGTGAAGAAGCGCTGAAGTCCTCGCCCGGAGCATCATCGGGCGAGCGAGAAAATGTTTCCATACTGCACGTGGACATGGATGCTTTCTTTGTTTCCGTGGAGCTTCTGGAACGCCCGGAGCTGCGCGGGCTGCCGGTGGTGGTGGGCGGAAAGGCGAACGAGCGCGGCGTGGTGACGTCGGCGAGCTATGAAGCGCGCCGGTTTGGGGTTCATTCCGCAATGCCGCTGCGAACCGCCGGACAGCTTTGCCCCCAGGCGGTTTTTCTCGACAATCGCCACGAGCTCTACGCGGAGTGGAGCGATCGAGTGGCCGCGATTCTCACGAAATATTCGCCCGTCGTGGAAATGGCATCGATCGACGAGGCCTATATCGACTTGACCGGAACGGAGCGCATGCTGGGACCATCGCTCGCGGCGGCGCATCGTTTGCTTGCGGACATCACGAAGTCGACGGGGCTGCCGTGCTCGGGAGGACTTGCGGCAACGCGGCTGGTGGCGAAAGTGGCGAGCGATCAGGCCAAGCCTCGCGGACTGGTGTGGGTTCCGCGCGGCGCCGAAGCGGCGTTCTTGGCGCCACTCAGCGTGCGAAAAATTCCGGGAATCGGCAAAGTGACGGAAGCGGCGCTCGGTGCGGCGCAGATTCGGAACGTACAGGAGCTGGCCGCCGTCCCTCTCGAACGGTTGGAAGAGATATTCGGCCGCTGGGGCACGGCGCTTTACCGCAAAGCACGCGGCGACGATACCTACGAATTTTTCATCGACGCGGAGCCCAAATCGATCTCGCACAACTGCACGTTTCGCGAAGACACGGCGGATCGTGAGACCATCGAAAGCACGCTGAGCCTGCTCACGCAAAAGGCAGGGAAGCGATTGCGCGACGCGGGCCTCCTTTGCCGCACGGTGACGCTCACGTTGCGCTTCGCGAATTTCCACACCATCACGCGCAGCCGCACTCTGGTCACGCCCGCCGATTTGGACAGCACACTTCTTGCCACGGCACGCGAGCTGCTGCAAGGCGCTTGGAATGGCGCGAGAATGCTGCGCCTGGTTGGCGTGGCGCTGTCTTCATTTTTGGCGGCGTCCGCGGCAACCGGGCAGCTTGAATTGCTGGACTCAGGGCGCCGCGAAAAACTCGAACGCCTGGCGCAGGCGGCCGATCGCGTGCGCGACCGCTTTGGTTTTTCAAAACTTCAGCTTGGCGGATCGCTTCGTTCACCGCGCAAGCACTAAACCTGCTTCATAAGTGCGCGACCGTTTATTTCACTAACGTTTTCGGCATGGCTGCCCTACGCGCAAATGCCCTTAGAGATAAAAGCCGTGCCCTGACGAAGACCATTTATTCCTCCTCGTCTAAGCCGGGCGCGTTTTTCTTCTGTGCCGTATAATCCCGGCATGGCTTCCCCAGGAACGAACTATTCCACTCCACCGCCAGGCCATGCGCCGGGTAGGGAACGAAAACAAGGGCGATTCCGCGAGTATTGGGCGCGCGTAACGGAAGGCGTGGCCATCGCCCAACTGTGGGGCCAAATGAAGGCCGATGCGCAATCCACTTACTCGTTCTATGCACGAGATGTGGATTGGCAGGCGATGGGCAAGGGCGGAAGCTGGAAGCGCCCGTTCCGCATTGCCTGGGCGCTCTTCCAGGCGATGCTGATGAAGCTAACGCCGGCGCGGCGCGTGCTGCTGCTGATCGCCTGCGCACTGATGATCATCGATTTCCAATTTCGCTTTGGAAGCCAGCAGTACATCTTCGATCTCGGCGGCTTTGGCACGGTGATCCTTTTTCTTCTCCTCGCGCTTGAACTCGCCGACCGCGTGACGATGAAGCGCGATCTGGAAATCGCGCGAGAAATCCAGCACTGGCTGGTGCCGGAATATCCTCCGGCGGTGCCAGGCGTTGATCTTGCTTTTGCGACGCGGCCACAGAATACAGTTGCGGGCGATTATTATGATGCGTTCCTGCGCGCGGGGCTGGAAGGCCATGCCGGGCAATCTTTGCTGATGGTTGTGGCCGACGTAGCCGGCAAGAGCGTGCCCGCGGCGCTGCTGATGGCGACATTCCAAGCAAGCATCCGCGCCCTGGCGGCGCGCCCGGGCAGCCTGGATGAACTGGCTCGCGACTTGAATCGCTACGCTTGCAACCATAGCCTGGGCGGCATGCGCTTTACGACAGCGTTCATCGCGGAATATGAGGTTTCGTCGCGCCGCATGCGGTATGTGAACGCGGGACATAATCCGCCATTCCTGCGACGCGCGTCCGGAGCCATGGTGCGGCTGTCGGAAGGCACAGTGCCTTTCGGCATCGATGCTGGGGCGGATTACCGCTCCGAGCCGGTCGTGATCGAGCCAGGCGATCTGCTGGTGATTTTCTCTGACGGACTGCCGGAAGCCATCAACGCCTCTGGCGAAGAATACGGCGAGGTGCGGCTGCAGAATCGCGTCGAGCATTTCACGAATGAATCGGCCGCGGTGGTGCTCGCCACGATGATGGCGGACGTCGATGCCTACGTGGGTCCTGCACGGCAGCACGATGACATCACGTGCATGGCCGTGCGCTTCGTCTGAAGGCGCCGCGCGTACGGCCGCTGCATGAATGTACCCACATTTGCTCGTGGCGCGTTCGAGCGTCATAATTCCCCTATGAATACACGCGGACACGCGGAGGGAATTTGCGCGCGGCTGCGCGACGCGGGCTATCAGGCGCTGTTCAACGGCGGCTGCGTGCGCGACATCATCCTGGGCCGCGAGCCTTCCGATTACGACATTTGCACGGATGCTCGGCCGGAGCGCGTTCAGGAGATTTTTCCGGACAGCATCCCCGTGGGCGCGCAATTCGGCGTGGTGATCGTTGTCGAAGATGGCGTCCAAGTGGAAGTGGCGACATTCCGCTCGGACATTGGCTCCTCAGACGGGCGGCATCCGGTTCGCGTGGAGTTCTCTTCGTCTCCCGAAAAGGATGTGCGCCGCCGGGACTTCACCATCAACGGCCTGCTGATGGATCCGCGGGACGGCAAGATTTTCGATTTCGTTGGCGGCCAGGCGGACATACAGGCGCGCATTGTTCGTGCGATTGGCGACGCGGAACTGCGCTTCGAAGAAGACAAGCTGCGGATGCTGCGCGCGGTGCGATTTGCGGCGCGTTTCGGCTATTCCATTGAACCGCGCACTTTCGCGGCGATTCGAAAACTAGCTTCGCAAATCGAGCAAGTCTCGCAGGAGCGCATTCGCGATGAGTTGACCAAAATGCTCACCGAGGGCGCAGCCCGCCGCGCCTTTGAGTTGCTTGATGAGACCGGGCTTCTGCGCGAGGTGCTGCCGGAGATCACGCGCATGAAAGGCGTGGAGCAGCCGCCGCAGTTCCATCCGGAGGGTGATGTATGGACGCACACTTTGCTCATGATAGAAAAACTGCCGGCCGGCGCGGCGCGCACGCTCGCTTGGGGCGTGCTGCTGCACGATGCCGGCAAACCGCCGACGTTCAGAGCTCCGGTGGGACCGAACGATCGGATACGGTTTGACGAGCACGTAGAGGTGGGCGTGCGCATCGCGGAGGACATTTGCCGGCGTTTGCGCTTTTCCAACGAAGACACGGAGCAAATCGCATTGTTGGTGGCAAATCATATGCGGTTCAAGGATGTGCCGAACATGCGCGCCTCGACTCGCAAGCGCTTCGCACGGCTCCCGCATTTCGAGCAGCATCTTGAATTGCACCGGCTCGATTGCCTTTCGAGCCACGGAAGCCTTTCGAGCTATGACTTTGTCCAGAGCTTCCTTGCCGAGACTCCGCCTGGAGCGGTCCGTCCGGAACGGCTTCTCACTGGCGAAGACCTCAAGAACATGGGCTTTCAGCCCGGCCCGCTGTTCAAGGAAATTCTTTCAGCCGTCGAGGACGCACAGCTTGAGGGCAAAATCGCATCTCGTGAAGAAGCGATGGCTTTAATTCGCTCGCAATTCTTAGGAAAATCCGTCTAAGACATATTGGAACGAGGCGAAACTCAAGATAGCCAGAAGTCATTCTTGTTGCCTGTGTCCATTGTAAGTTATTTATAATAATGCAGATAAAAACGATTCGAAATATTGAGCGTCATATGCTAAAGTCTTATAACATCGCTGATGTAATACTATGTAACCCAATCGGGTTTGGCTGCATCTATCTGATGAGGATGCCCCGTGGGTTTGGTATGAACGGGTGAAAAGGGGAACAAAATGCCTAAGTCTCCATACACACTACCGCCAGAGCTACCCATTCTGCCGCTGCGCGATACGGTGCTGTTCCCGGGCGCAGTGATTCCGCTGACTGTGGGCCGAGATAGCTCGCTAGCGCTGCTGGATTCGCTTCAAGGAGAAGAAAAGATTTTAGGGGTGGTAGCCCAGCTCGACCCACGCATTGAGGATCCGGTCGGCACGGACCTGCACGCGGTGGGCACAGTAGGCAAAGTGCACAAGATGGTGCGCACGCCCAATAGCAACGTCGTTGTCTTTCTGGAAGGGCTGCACCGGATGCGCGTTGATGAAGTTATCGGACTGAAGCCGTTTCTGCGTGCGCGCGTGGAAGATTTGCCGGACGTTGACAACGAACTCGAGCCGGAATTGACGGCTCTTTACCGGAATACGCAGGAACTCTTCCGCGAGGTTGTTTCCCGCTCGCCGCAGCTTTCCGACGATCTGCAGGGCGCAGCCAACAATATCGAGTCACCGAGTCAGCTTGCGGACTTTGTCGCCGGCACGCTGCCTTCGCTCAACACCCTGCTGCGGCAAGAGCTGCTGGAGACGCCCAGCGTCCGGAAGCGTTTGGAAATTCTGATCCGCGAACTCACCAAAGAAAAAGAGGTGCTGGAGCTGCGCGCCAAGATTCACGAGCAGGTGCAGGAGCAGGTGAACCAGTCGCAACGCGAGTTTCTGCTTCGCGAGCAAATGAAGGCCATTCAGAAAGAACTTGGCGACGGAGACGACACGCAAGCGGAAGTAGCGGAGCTGCGCGAGAAAGTCGAATCGTCCGGGATGTCCGCGGAGGCAAAGAAGGAATGCGAGCGGGAATTGAAGCGGCTGACGCGTATGACGCCGGCATCGGCTGAATACATGGTTTCAAGAACGTACCTGGAATGGATGACTTCGTTGCCGTGGGCGAAATCGTCGGGCACCGAAGATATCAACATTCCCAACGCGCAAGGCATCCTGGATGAGGATCACTACGACTTGGAAAAAGTGAAGCAGCGGGTTTTGGATTACCTGGCAGTGAAGAAGCTGCAACCCTCGATGAAGGGCCCCATCCTGTGTTTCATTGGCCCTCCGGGAGTGGGAAAGACTTCGCTCGGCAAATCGATCGCGCGCGCTCTGGGGCGCAAATTCGTGCGCATTTCGCTGGGCGGCATGCATGACGAGGCGGAGATTCGCGGGCACCGGCGCACGTATATCGGCGCACTGCCCGGGCAAATCATGCAGGGAATTCGCCGGGCCGAAACGAATGATCCGGTTTGCATGCTCGACGAGGTGGACAAGCTGGGCCGTGATTTTCGCGGCGATCCTTCGGCGGCGTTGATGGAAGTGCTCGACCCGGAGCAAAACGCAACGTTTCGCGACCACTATCTGGACGTGCCGTTCGATCTTTCGAAAGTTCTGTTCATCGCCACGGCGAACTGGATGGATCCGATTCCGGAGCCGCTGCGCGATCGCATGGAAATTCTCGAGCTTCCCGGCTATACCGAGGAGGAGAAGATCCACATCGCGAAACGCTTTTTGATTCCGCGCCAATGCTCGGAAAATGGCCTCAAAACCGACGAGCAGATCGAGTTCAACGACGAAGGCCTGCGTGAAATCATTCACGGGTACACGCGTGAAGCCGGGGTTCGAAGCTTGGAGCGTGAAATCGCCACACTGATTCGCAAACAGGCGCGGCGCATCGCCGATGGCAAAACGGACAAGCTGGTGGTGACTCCTGAGGTGGTCCGCGAAACACTCGGCGTACCGAAAGTACACATGGAGCGCGAAGTGGAGGAGCGCGTGGCGCGGCCCGGCGTTTCGGTGGGCTTGGTATGGACTCCTGCTGGCGGCGACATCGTGTTCATCGAAGCCAGCAGCATGCGCGGCGGGAAGCAGTTCACCATGACGGGGCACCTGGGCGAGGTGATGCAGGAATCGATGCGAGCGGCGTTGTCCTGGGTGCGCGCCAATGCGGCGAATTACGGCATCGACCCTGATTTCTTCCGCAAGGTGGATCTGCACATTCATGTTCCGTCCGGGGCGATTCCTAAGGACGGGCCATCGGCGGGAGTGGCCATGGTTACGGCTCTGGTAAGCCTGCTGAGCGGCCATGCGATTCGTCCGCGAGTGGCGATGACCGGAGAGATTTCCCTTACTGGCGTGGTGTTGCCGGTGGGTGGAATCAAGGAAAAAGTTCTCGGCGCCAAACGCGCGGGGATCCGCGAAGTGATTCTTCCGGCGGAGAATGAGCCGAACGTAAAGGAGGATTTGCCGGAGACTCTGCTTGGCGACCTGAAAGTGCACTTTGTGCACAACGTGGATGAAGCGCTGCGCATCGCGCTGGGCGACATCGAGGCATGGCCCAAGCCGCTGGGACGCCCCGTTCGCGAAGAACGGCCACCCGCCAGTCCGATTCACTGAGAAAGCGACCCAAGGATGTATCATGAGAGGCCCGGCGCAGTTCCGCCGGGCTTTTCATTTTGCACGGTCTGGAGCCGGAGCGTTGCGCAAGAAAAAGAAGAAGCGTACACGGAAGCCAAACAAACGCAGCGCGCCAAGACTTTCCGCACAGCGCACAAATTCCCAGAGTAGATCGCGCCGCAAGCCAATTCGCAGCAGGAAACCGAAGCGCCCAATCCGCGTCAGACGGCGACACGCCCATGCCGCTCTGATGGCGCCGCGGCAAGTGGCGGTGCGCGCGCAGGAAACCGCTTTCCAACTTCTGGTGGCTGTGGATCGCGGTGGCATGATTCACCGGTTTCTTCGATGGTACGCGAGTGAACGAAAACGCCCTGGCCGCATCGCGAATCCGGGGCGCTACCGCGAGTTGGTCGAAACGATCCGCCACGAAGCGTTCCTGGTGCTCGCGCTGCAGGTCGACGCGGAAGCGCCGCAACGGCTTGGCACCCGCTCGCCGGAGAAGATGAATCCGGCGCAATTCGAGCTCGTGAATTTATTTCGCGAGGAATTCTACGTGGCGCTTGGCCGCAGTTTGGATTTTTCGGGCGACGAGTTCAACGATTTCTGCCGCGACCTGGACCTATATCGCAGGCTCCGCGGCCGCGGTTCGCAGCCACGCGCGAAAGCATTTTCGGCGCCGGCGGGGCCATTCGTCGACCGGTGCGGGTTTCTCTTGGATTCACCGATGCTCGATCAGGGCCGGCGCGCAGCCGCGAAACTCGAATCCGAGCTGCACGCCACGGCCTCGTCTGTCATCAAGAAAGTCTTCGCCCGCCGCACCTACTTCTGACGCAATCCCCAAGATTCCTGCTACGGATTAGATTTGTGGCTTTCCGTTGCTTGATGCTCGCGCGCAAGCTCGAGGACGTCAGGGCCGGTTTGCGAAGAGCCGAGCAGCCAGCGGCTGAAGTAATCGGCACGCATCCAAAAAATATACTCAGCTTCCGGCATGTAGCTATGGCGAAGGCCCGGGAACACAAACATGTCGAAGCGTTTGTCGGCTTTGATGAGGGCATTGGCAAGGCGCATGGTATTGGCCATGTGAACGTTGTTGTCCATGTCGCCGGTAGTGAGCATCAAGTGGCCTTTGAGATTCTTAGCCAACTCGGAGTTTTTGTCGATGTTGTAGAGGAATTTCACGGTGCCGTCTTTCTCGTCGACCTCCTTGATGCCGTGATATTTTTCGCTCCAATATTTATTGTAGACGTTGTTCTCGTGATTGCCGGATTCCGACCAGCCCACCTTGAAAAAATCGGGATACTGAAGCAGCGCCGCCGCAGTCATGAATCCGCCGCCGGAATGGCCCCAGATGCCGACACGGTCGATATCGATGTAAGGATGAATCGCAGCAAGCTCCTCGGCAGCGGCTTTTTTGTCGGCCAGGCCGTAGTCGCGAAGATTGCCGTAACCGTATGCGTCGTACCATTTATTACGCTGCGGGCTGCCGCCGCGATTGCCCACTTCGATGATGATGAAGCCCAGCTGAGCGAGGGCTATATTCTGATCCTTCGGCGAGAAGGATTTGTCGACCTCCTCGGTTTGCGGGCCAGGATACACAAACTCGATGATCGGATACTTACGCGAAGGGTCGAAGTCGAACGGCTTGTACATGACGCCGTACAGGTCGGTGACGCCGTCGGCGGCTTTGACGTGAAACGTTTCCGGATACTTGAATCCTGCGGCCAGCAGGCGCGTGACATCGTTGGCCTCAAGGTCGGCGAGTAACGCGCCTTGATTGTCGTAGAGAGCCGATTTCGGCGCCGTATCGACGCGAGAAAAATTGTCGATGAAATACTTGCCGGAATCCGAAGCGCTGACGGTGTTGTCGAAATTGCCGGGAGTTAGAAGCTTCAAGCCGGAGCCGTCGAGATTCACGCGGTAGAGATGCGCGTAGTAAGGATCTTCGCCGGATTCGTGGCCATAGGCGGTGAAATACATGACGCGGGTCTTGTCGTCGATGGCGAGGATCTCGCCGGCCATATACTCGCCAGAAGTGATCTGATTTTTCAGGTGCCCAGCGGAATCGTAAAGATAATAGTGTCCCCAACCGTCGCGCTCGGACCACCAGATCAATTCCTGGCCGTTGCCGACCTGGCGAAGAGGCTGAGTGTCGAGATAGACGTTGGAACGTTCCTCAATCAACGATTTGGAGGCGCCGCTGGTTGTGTCGGCGACGCAGACGTCAACGCGGTGCAGATCGCGGCTCGAGCGCAAAAAATAAAGCTTGTCGGAAGTGTCCGAGAGCCATTGGCCAGTCATGAATGGACCGAATCCAGCAAGGTTCCGCCGCTCGCCTTGTAGTTGTTGCAGCTCATGTTCGCGGTCGCGCGCGAGAATGCGGTCCGTGGCGATGGTGAGCGTCTGGTCCTTGAACGCGGCGGTTTGAATCAAAACGTGCTGCTTGCTGGCGACGTCGAATACCTGAAGTTCTTCCTGCGGGACGTTGACGTCGCCGGCCATGGCATAGCTGTATGTTTCGAGCGTAGGACGTGGATTGGCAAGGGTGTGAATGACCCACAAGTCGGCGACCTTGCGCTCATCGGAGCGAATCAAGGCGAATTTTTTCGAGTCCTTCGACCAGGAAATAGGAACCGCCGGCGTGCGTGGGCCGGCTTGATTGGTGTCGCCTTTTTGCGATTTTTTGAGCTGCTCGATTTCTTCATCGACCAAAACGCGCGCATAGCTATATTTGTCGACGCCGTCGGTGGTGAGCTGCACCTCGATGACGGATTTGTCGCCGGGATTCTTGGCCGCTTTGGCGTAGTTCCCGGCATCCATCATGTAAAGATTGTAGCCACGAGCGAAAACGATGGTTCTTTCGTCAGGAGAAATGGAGGCCCACATCGGCTTCACTGGAGGAGCTTCCAAGCCGTCGAGGCGCGTCAGTTTCTCGGTGGCGAAATCATATTCGAAATAGATTTTCCGCGTTTCGGGTTTTGCTTCGGCACCCTGGCTCTGGTCGTTTTCTTGCTGGCGCTGGCCCGTTCTCTGGGTTTGGTTGTGCTGGTTATCTTCTTGAATCGTTTCCTCGGCGTCTTGCTGTTTCTTTGCTTCGTTCGGGATGACAGCGTCCTTTGAAACTTCGACTTCAAATTGCAGCGCAGTGTCTTTGTTGACGAGCTTCAAATTCTTGATGGGCAGGTGCTGCGCGTCATAGGGGAAATTCGTCAGCGCGGAAAGCTGGGCAGCGAGCTTGGCGTTATCAAAGAGCGGAGTTCTCGACCTGCGAAGCGGGTCAACGACCCAATAATGGACGCCTTCGGGAGTCTCATAGCTGTACCAGAAACGGTCGGAAAGTTCAAACCAGTGTGGCGTAACCTCCGTATCGAAGACGAGTTTGCTGACCTGCGAGGGAACAAAGCGCGCCGCGAGGGTATAGTTCGGCTCGACGGGAGCGGCCGCCGCATTCACCGACTGCGTCTGCTGTTGCGGCGACGCGTGAGCGAGAACGCTGACGACAAGCCCGAGAGAAAGGAAAGCCGCAAGGCAAAAACTGATCCAGAAACCATGACGAATCCAACAGGATTCCCGCACCGAACGCTTCATTCTTGTTTCTCCTTCCGCCGGCGCTGCTGGAAAGGCCTGGCGGCACACAATACGCAGAGCGGCGAATCATAAGACTAAACGCGAAAAAATAACAGTGCTGTCAAGATACCGAGGGATGGTGAGAAACGAGCTCGATAGTTTGCCAGGAAGGGACCGCGCTGCAAGATCGCTTTAACGCCCGTTGCCAGCCCGGAGGAGAACGAGGGATCGTTCGACGAGGGTAATGGATTCGCCCGCGCGCACCAATTTGCCGGGCTTCTCGAAGGCAGCATTCTGAGTGTCGAACACGAATTCCCAATTGCGATCCGATTCGAGTTCAGGAATGGAAAAATCGACTGGCTCATAGTGGCAATTCAACAGGAGGAGAAAGTCATCATCGGTCACCGGCTGCGCGTCACAATTAACGTCGCCAAGCGTGCGTCCATTGAGGAACACACCCAAACACCGTTGCCAGCCTTGCTCCCATTCCTCGTCGGTCATTTGCTTTCCGTCGGGGCGGACCCATAGCACATCGGCATCTTCCGCGTGGCGAATGCTGCGGTCCTGGAAGAACTTGCGGCGGTGGAAATTGGGATGATCGAGTCTGAATTTGATCAAGCCGGATGTAAATTCCAAGAGGGCCTGTTTGCGCTCATTCAGGTTCCAATCAAACCATGTGGTTTCGTTGTCCTGGCAGTAGGCGTTGTTATTGCCGTTCTGAGTACGGCTGATTTCAACGCCGCCGGAGAGCATGGGCACTCCCTGCGAAAGGAAAAGCGTGGCCAGGAAATTTCTTTTCTGGCGCTCGCGCATCTTGTCGATTTTGGGATCGTCTGTGGGGCCTTCCACGCCCATGTTCCAGGAATAATTGTCGCTGGCACCGTCGCGATTTTCCTCGCCATTGGCCTCATTGTGCTTTTCGTTGTAGCTGACGAGGTCATTGAGAGTGAATCCGTCGTGAGCGGTGACAAAGTTGATGCTCGCAGAAGGGCGCCGGCCATCGCGCTGGTAAAGATCGCTCGAACCCATCAGGCGATAAGCCAGATCGGAAAGTTGGCCGGCATCACCCTTCCAGTAACGCCGGACCGTGTCGCGATATTTTCCATTCCACTCCGCCCATAACACGGGGAATTTCCCCACCTGGTATCCGCCTTCGCCAACGTCCCAGGGCTCGGCGATGAGCTTCAACTGAGAAAGAATGGGGTCCTGATAGATCACGTCGAAGAAAGCGGACAGGCGATCGACATCGTGCAATTCTCGCGCCAGCGCTGCGGCAAGATCGAAGCGGAAACCATCCACGTGCATTTCGATGGCCCAGTAGCGCAGGCTGTCCATAATCAAGCGAAGGACTTGGGGATGGCGGACGTTAAGCGTGTTCCCGGTGCCCGTGTAGTCCATATAGAAACGGGGATTATCAGGAGTAACGCGGTAATAGGTCAAATTATCCACACCGCGAAAACTCAGCATGGGTCCCATGTGGTTGCCTTCCGAAGTGTGGTTGTAAACGACATCCAAAATCACTTCGAGATTCTGACGATGCAGGACCTTGACCATGGACTTGAATTCCGCAACCTGGCTGCCGGAATCACCGGAGGCGGAATATCGCGCAGAAGGGGAAAAGAAATTCGTGGTGTTATATCCCCAATAGTTCTTCAGGCCGCGGTCGACAAGATGTTTGTCGTCGAGAAAATCGTGGATCGGCATCAGCTCGACAGCGGTGATCCCCAGTGATTTGAGGTACTTTATGCTCGATTCGGTAGCAAGGCCAGCATACGAGCCACGGAGCTGAGTCGGCACGTCGGGCTTCCGAAAGCTAAATCCCTTTGCGTGAACTTCGTAAATGATGGAGTCGCTGAGGGGAATCTTCAAGGGGCGGTCGCCCTCCCAGTCAAAATGCGGGTTGCCAACAATGCACTTCGGCATACCCCAGGCGCTATCGCGCTCATCGAGCTTCGCATCTTCCGCAGGATCGCCAATCTGATAAGGAAAAATCGGCGCTTTCCAGTCCACCTGGCCGCAGATGGCGGTAGCATACGGATCAATGAGCAGTTTGGCAGGATTGAAACGGAGGCCTTTGTCTGGTTCATAAGGGCCGTAGACGCGATATCCGTAAAGCTGTCCAGCCTGCACGCCGGAGAGGTAACCGTGCCATACAAAAGAGGTCTGTTCGGGAAGCTTAAGGACTTCGGGGTTTCTGTCGTCGCGAGATGAAAATAAGCACAACTCAACGGCAGTGGCGTGTTCGGAATAGAGAGCAAAGTTCACACCTGAACCGTCCCAGGTGGCTCCCTGCGGGTATGGTTTCCCTCGAAGAATCGCGCGCGCCATTTTAGCCGCTCCTAGCGAATCGTGCGCACCGGCGGCTTTCGATTATGGATGACGGCTGTCCTTTGGAAAAAATAAAAAAGAATAAAGACCAGGCCGCGTTCGAAATGCCGCTTATCGAGCGCACTTTGTTCGATGACTTATGAACCTCGAACGTCACAGATGAGAATGGCGTCTCAGAGTGCAGTCGGACCCTCCACCTTGCGGCCAGGTCTGAATCTATATTGACCGTTCCTCGCGTCAGAGAATGAAAGCGGGTAGAATGTGGCGCGATTTGCAGGGATGAGGAGGAATGATGACTCGAATTCGCGGATATGCGCTGGTGATTTGCATGCTTGTGGCGCTGCCGACGGCGGCGCAGGCCCCGAGCCTTGCGGATGTGTACGGGCAGATTCGGGCGGAGGAAACCAACAATTCGAAGATCATGTGGCTCATTCATGAAATCGCCGACGTGCATGGGCCGCGCCTTACCGGGACGCCAAATTTGAAATCGGCGGATGATTGGGCGGTGCAAACCATGACTTCCTGGGGGCTTTCGAACGTGCATCTGGAAGCATGGACCTTCCAACCGCCGACAGCGGCAACGCCGGTGCCGGGCTGGTCAAACGAGGCGCTTGTGGCCGAAGCGGTTACGCCGTTTCACGGGCCGCTGGCGGTTGAGCCGCTGGCGTGGACGCCAGGCACGAAGGGTGAGGTCACGGCCGAAGTCGTGACGCTGGACCCGCCAGGATTAACCGCGCCCACGGGCGGATTCGGTTTCGGGGCAGCAGCCGCACCAGCCGCCGCGCAGCCATCCGGGACGCCGCCGCCGATGCCCGCGCCTCCCGCGGTGGAAACTCCGAAGCAACCTACGCAGGATGAACTGGACGCGTATTTGAATTCGATGAAGGACAAAGTACGCGGCCACATCGTGCTGGTCGGCAAACACGTCGAGGTTCCGGAGGATTTTACTCCCGCGCCGCTCCGGCGTTCAGACAGCCAATGGGCGGATTTGTTCGATCCGAATAACACGACCTTTCAAAGGTTTGGCAATCGCCGAGCGCCACAGCTGAGCCCTGGCCAGTTGACGAGGGCGGAAGTCACCAGGCAGGTGGATCAATTCCTGGTGGACAACGGAGCGCTGGTGCGCATTAACGACGCAGGGCGGGCGCACGGTGTCATCGTGGCGCAGCAGAACTACACCTACGATTGGACGCGGGCCGTTCCCACGCTGGTGATGCGCAACGAGGACTATGGCCGAATCACGCGTATCCTGGCCGACGGCACGCCGGTGACGCTGCGAATCAACATTCAAAACAAGGAATACCCGAAGGGAACGACGGTCTACAACGCGATTGGAGAAATCCCGGGTACGGATAAAAAAGATGAAATCGTCATGCTCGGCGGACACTATGATTCGTGGCACGACGCTACCGGCGCTACCGACAATGGCATCGGCGCTTCCATGATGCTGGAGGCGATCCGGCTCCTGTCGGTGTTGCACGTGCAGCCTCGGCGCACGATTCGCGTCGCATTATGGAGCGGCGAAGAGGAAGGGTTGCTCGGTTCGCTGGCGTACGTGAAGCAGCACTTCGGGAGCTTCGAGGACCAGAAACCGGAGTACGCGAAACTCGATGCGTACTTCAACATTGATTCCGGGACGGGCAAGCCGCGGGGCGCGATTGTGTTTGGACCACCGGACACTGCAGGGATTGTTCACGACGCGCTGATGCCATTCAAGGATTGGGGATTCACGGGCGTCCGAACGACGAATAGCCGCAGAACCGGCGGCACCGACAGCACATCCTTCAACAACGCAGGATTGCCGGGCATCGGCTTAATGCAGGATTCGTTCGACTACGGCAGCTTCACGCACCACACGAACCTTGACACTTATGAGCGGATTTACGAGGAAGATGTGCGCGAGGGCGCGGTGGAAATTGCGTCGGCGGTGTATGCCGTGGCGATGGCCGACCAGATGGTGCCGCGCTTTGCGGCGTCGGATATGCCCAAGCCAGAGCCGGAGCCCGGGCCGGGATCACAAGCTTCGCCCGTGCGCCATATCCCAACGGCGGGCGAGAGCGGAGGAAACAAGAAATAGAAGTGTCTAACGGCGCCCCACTGACCAAGATTCGCGTTACGCAAGCCATGACGCCGAATAGTGCTGAGGCAGTTGCATTTCAATCGAAGCAAAGTAAGTAAATGGTGCCCAAGAGAGGACTCGAACCTCCACGACCTTGCGGCCACCAGCTCCTGAAGCTGGCGCGTCTGCCAGTTCCGCCACTTGGGCACAGCGAAAAGCGGGGCGATGCAGGAGAATTCATTCTGCCGCCGGGCATCGGCTTTGTCAACGAGGCAGGACATGGGGAGGGACGAAGCCAAAGTCACGCGGGACCGCCGTATTAGCCTGGCAGTGCTATAATCCCGGCAATTCTAGGGCCCGGCGGGCCGGTTGGTTGTAAGCGGTAGTGCTGGCCTCTCGGGCAAGGAGGCAGCGATGGACACATTCGGCGTGACCCGTTTTGCCTTTTTGATTGCCAGCGGCGTGGTTCTCGCAGCATGGTTTTGCCTGATCATTTACCGAGGGACGCTTGAATCGCATGAAGACGATCAACTGTACCTTGCCGATCCGCTTCTGGCGGAACAGCAGCGGGAAGTGGTAGCGAGGATTGAGCGAATCAACCCGATTATTAAGACGGTGATGATCGCGTGGATCCTCCTGGCTGCGATCAGCGCGGGCCTGTGGATCTGGCAAGGTTACAAGAACTTTTAGTTCAATCTTGACGACTGGCTTGGCTCGCCCTACGCTCCGGGGCAAATCTGCGACGTATGGTTGTGGACGATGAGCCAGTGGTTGCCTTGTTTCACGAAGACGAGAGTGGTTTGTCCGCGCGCGGTGGTTTGCTT
The DNA here is from genome assembly GCA_049787175.1 of Candidatus Acidiferrales bacterium. Taxonomy (GTDB): domain Bacteria; phylum Acidobacteriota; class Terriglobia; order Acidiferrales; family UBA7541; genus DAHUXN01. The sequence continues at coordinate 20,440 of JBAQYT010000122.1, forward strand.
CCCTTGAACCACGCCGTCAAACTCCCACTGATAGCAAGCCCATGCGGTATCGCCGTAGTGAAAAATGTTGGTGTTCTTGCGAATGAGCTGTGCGCCGCTCATGTCCTTGCGCTGCTGCATGTACGTCTGGAGGTAGTTCTGCCAGCCGGCGATGGGCACGTCGTAGCTTCCCGAGACCCAAGTGGCGTCTTCGGCGTAGTATTTGTGCATCGCCTCGACGTCGCCCACCTGCCAGGCACCCAGCATTTCGCCGATGTCGTGGTCGATCTCGTCAGCCACGGACATAAACGAGGGAGTGGAAGCGGCCGGACTCGTTTTCTGTTGCTTTTGCGGGCTCGCCCATCCCGCCGAAACCGCGAAGAAGCACATCAGGCAAAACATCATAATCTGTTTTTTCATCGTTTCTCCCGGCCCAGACGGTACGGCTTCGAAGAATAATTAATATGGATAACGCGGAATGAGGATAGCACGAATATTTTCGACAGCCCGCACGCCGCGAAGGCTGTTCTTCGAAAGTAAATGGGAAAAGTTCAACGGGCGGCAACGAGCTGGGAGCGGTTTGACGTGCGGAAATAGCCGCGCAATGGAGAAGCAGAACGAAGATTCTTGTGGCTACCGCATCGCGGTTTGAGCCTGTGACGCGCTTAAGAGATTCACGAAAAGACGATATGCGCCGGGAACCCCGGCAGGAAGCTGGCGGAAAAATGCCAAGCCGGTGTAAATGTAAATGCCTTTGCCGTCCCTAGCCCACACCAAACCGCCAAGGGCGTCGGATTCTCCTGGATCGTGCATGGCCAGCACGGCTCGATAGCGAGGGTCCCACTGACCCCAGAAATAAAGGCCGCGTTCCTGAATCCATCCACGAAAATCATCGGCTGTAATGTGATTGGGATAATTGAGCAATGGGCTGTTCGGATCCACGAAGCGAACCGGTGAATTTTCGTCGGTGATGCGCTCGGCTTGTTGATCCATGGTTGCGGAAAATGGCGCGGGCAGAAGTTTATTCCACGCAAAATCGCGCTGGTATTGAACGATAAGAGTGCCACCGCGCTCCACATAATCGAGCAGGCGATGATTCGCGCTCATTAGGTCGGACCGAAGCTCGTAGGCGCGAATGCCAACGACGATGGCGTCATAATGGCTCAGATCGCCGAAGGCGAGAGCGGCTTCGTCGAGCATGGTCACGTCGATTCCGAGCTGCTGCAAGGACTGCGGAACAGGATCGATTCCCGCGGCGATGTAAGCGATGCGCAGGTGCGCCGGAAGCGTGAGATTGAGCACGTGGGCCTGCGCAATGGTTGGCTCGCTCACGTGCCGCGACGGAAGCGACGGCAACGCTTCATAGGAGGTGCTGAAGGTCTGCGAGCCGATGCGTGCATACGGCTTCAAGTCATACGCACCCTCGGAAGCGCCCGCCGGCGGCGTGACCGTGAAGCGCGCTAGCCGGTCGCCAGAACTGGGAAAATCGATGGGAGCAACCGGAGTTACATTCCAACCCTGCGGCACACCGAGCCCGACTTCCACACGCGCCGCCGCGCTTCCGTGATAATCAATGCGCGTCAAGAGCTGGAACGCTCGCGACTGGCGGTTGACCGGAAGCATAACCTGCGCCGGATCGACAGAGAGCGTGACCGCCGGAACGAGCTCGAGCGGTATGGTCTCAACGGTGGTCGACGTGTATTCGTTGGCGATGACCGGCTTCTCGAACGAGAACTTGTAGCCATTCGCCGTGCCGGTGATGCGCGCCTCCACAAGCGGCGGAGGCCAGGGAAGAATGGCATTTTGCGGTGAACTGGGCGGCTTCGCGCCTGCGGGAACCTGCACGTTAAAGGAGGATGTCGTTGCGGAAGCTTCCGTACCCGGCTTGGGGGTTTCCGGAGTCGATTTCCATTCCGGCGGCGCTTGAAGGGATGGCTGGTCGAGCTCGACGGCAACATCAGGGCGCTTTTCCCAGTTGACGTGAACGGAAAAACTCTCGCCAGCTACTAAGGTGCTCTGGTCGGATTCGGCGCTGAGATGCAGGGCCGCAGCCTCGGCCAGTGCGGCGTCGATCCTGTCCCGTTCCTGCTGGAGCGCCCAAAGCACGTCTTTGCCGGTGGCTGGGTCTGACTGGGCGTGGCTGGCCGCGCTCTCGATTTGCCTTCCCGCAGTGGCCAGATACTTCACCGCGTTGGGCCAATCGAGGCGGAGAGCAGCCTGACGAGCGGCGACGAGGGCGCCATCCGCCGTGCCCAGAGGTACCTCGAGCGCGTTCGAGCCAGCATTGAGATAGAAGAGCGATTGCGCAAGGTCTTCGGAAGTCATCTTGTCGCCCTGGACGACCGTCAGGCTTACGGGGCGTCGGAGAAAAGAAGAATCCAGAATGCGAGTGATGCCCTGCGAGCGATGGTTCGCAAAGCCGGCGAGGCTCAGGTCATAATAGCTTTCGCCCCACAGGGGAGAAATGTCGCCGACCGGCAGCTGGACCACGCCTTCCTGACTTCCTCCTCCGGCAAACACGAATTGCAGTACGCGGTCCACATGCCAGGGCCGCAAACCTTCCTTGATCTGGTCCGAATAAGCGGAAGGATCTTCGGCGTCGCGCACAGCTTGCGGCACAACAATTCCCGTCGCTTGATGCTGGCCATGCCCGGAATGAACGCCGCCCCACTGATTGATAACGATGTTGGGACGAAATGTGCGGATGACGCGGACCAAGTCTTCCTTGGCGATGCCGTGCCAGATGTTGAGAGTTTCCTCGGCGCTCTTCGAGAAACCAAAATCCGGAGCGCGCGTGAAGAAGAGTTGTACGCCATAAGCCTGCGTAGCTCGATAAAGCTCATCGGTACGAAGGACTTCCAGCGCGGGACCCAGTTCGGGGCCAATCGCGTTCTGGCCGCCTTCGCCGCGCGTGGTAGAACAAAGAGCAACAGTATCGCCGAGTCCGCGAGACAGATAAGTGAGGACGCTGGCCCGCTCATCGTCGGGATGCGCGGTGACGTAGAGGATGCGCGTCGCGATGCGAGCGTGATCAATCGCGTCCACCACCTGAGCGACCGATTGCGCGCGTGCCGGGCGCCCCGCAACGAGAATCGCGGCTGATGCCGCCAGAATTGCGCATTTCCTCATCATCGAGCCGCCTCCGCAAATGGCCACTGCTTCAGCCCCTTCGAACGTATCAGAAAAACAATCACGCCGGCGGCGATGGCGATCACGCCGAACAGCATTCGCTTGCCGGTGGCAATAAACAATGCGAGCCAAAGAATTATAGCCAGGACCGCCGGAATCGGGAAAAGCCACATTCGGAATGGCAATCGCTCGCGCGGCCACCGGCGGCGCAGCAGAATTACACCGGCGGCCTGGCCCACAAATTGTACCAGGATGCGCATCGCGGCAATCGCGGCGATGACCGTTTCCAAGCGGAACAACAGACTAAAAACAAACGCCACGGCGCACAGCGCCAGAAGCGAAACATACGGAAACCGTTTGGTGGGATGCACGCGGCCAAAAACGGAAAAGAAATTGCCGTCGAGGGCCGCGGCATAAGGAATTCTGGAATAGCCGAGCGTGAGTGAAAAAAGCGATGCGAAGGCGATCCAGAGAATCAGGACCGTGGCAAATCTGGCAATTTGCGTCCCGTAGATGCGTTGGAAAAACGTGCTCACGATGAACTGCGAATGCTGCGCTTCTTGCCATGGCACCACGCCGAGCACGCAAATCTGCATCACCAGATACAAAACCCCAATGGCTATGATGGAAAGAAAAATGGTGCGCGGGATGTTGCGCTCCGGCTGCTTTACTTCGCCGCCGAGGAAACAAACGTTGTAATAGCCCCAGTACGTGTAGATCGTCTGGACCGTCGCGCTGCCGAGCGCGGCGAAGAACAGCCAATTGAGTGACCATGCGCCCGCAGGGTAATGGAAGGCAAGCGCGGAATGGAAGTGCGTTGCGCCAGCTTCGATCAGCCAAAGAATCGTGCCGAAGACGCCAATCCAAAGCAGCATGGAGATCTTCCCAATGTTTGCGATGCGGCGGTAGAGCAGAATGGCGAGCGCAATCACAACGGCGCCAGCTACGGCTTTCTGTCCGTAACGGCCAAGCGGATGGAGATAGGTGAAATACTCCGCGAATCCGATCGCGCCGGAGGCCATCACCAACGGGGCCTGGAAAATCGTCTGCCAGATCACCAGAAAAGAAAGCAGCCGTCCCCATTTGGCCGGTCCATAAGCCTCGCGCAAATAAACGTAACTGCCGCCGGCCTCGGGCATCGCTGCGCCCAGTTCCGCCCAAACGCAGCCGTCAACGAGCGCGAGCACAGCGCCAACGGCCCAGGCCAGCAGACATTGCGGGCCGCCCATGTTCTTGATGACCAAGGGAATCACAATGAACGGGCCAATGCCGACCATATCGATCATGTTGAGCGCGACGGCCTCTTTCAGGCCCAGGCCACGTTCGAGATTTCCTATCTGGTTCATTGGCTAGCGGAAGATGAGGCCAAAGGATAACAAAGAACGCCAAATGGCCCACGATAAAGTTGGCGCAAACTGCGTTACACTTTGCGCGGCATGATCAAGCTCGGCGTGATCATCACCGCAGCTACAATCACAATCGTTTTCCTCGAATTCTGGCGGCGCCGGAAGCATTTTTTTCCGTACGCGGGCTGGCTCGGGCTCGCGGCTCTGGTTGGCGCGGAGTGGCTCATGTTTCGGGGCATCGAGCCGGTGGCGACGTACTTCACTCCCATCGCCTGGTCGGCATATCTGCTGATCTGCGATTCGGCGGTTTTTGCCGTTACCGGCAGGTCGCGGTTGCGCAACGCGCCGCGGGATTTTTTCCAGATGGCGCTGCTCTCCATTCCATTGTGGCTGATTTTCGAGGCGTACAACCTGCGTCTGGAGAATTGGACATACGTGGGGGTGCCTACGTCGCTCGTCCGGGGCTTGCTGGGCTATTGTTGGTCCTTTGCGACGATTACGCCGGCGATTTTGGAAACTGGCGAGCTGATTGAATCGTTCGGCTGGTTCAAGCAAGGCGAAGAGAGGAACGTTTCACCCGCCCTTTGCCGCAACATGATGGTCTTAGGGGCGCTGTGCGTCATTGTTCCCGTGATCTTGCCTCAGCACATCGGAGCTTACTTTTTCGGACTCGTTTGGATCGGATTTTATCTGCTTCTCGATCCGCTGAATCACCGCCTGGGTCTGCCGTCGCTGATCGGCGACATTTCCTATGGGCGATGGGGCCGCTTTTGTTCACTGCTGGTTGCGGGATGGATTTGCGGATGGCTTTGGGAATTCTGGAATTATTGGGCCGGCGCGAAATGGCATTATGTTTTCCCCATGTTCCAGAGGTGGAAGATTTTCGAAATGCCCGCGCCGGGCTATTTGGGATTCTTGCCGTTCGCGCTGGAATGCTTTGTGATGTACGTCACCGCGGCGTGGCTGGTACGCTGGATTCCGCGGTCAAACGACCCGCGTATCATGGAGTAGCAAGTTGCGAAACGGTACTAACCGCGGGCGGCTTCTTCTTGCTCGAAGGCGTGATAGGAGGAGCGCACCAGGGGTCCTGATTCGATGTGCTTGAATCCCATTTCCTCGCCTAGGCGCTTGTACTCGGCGAACTCATCCGGATGCACGAATCGGGCGACCGGCAAATGCTCCCGCGTCGGCTGGAGATACTGTCCCAGCGTCAAAATATCCACGCCCTGCGCGACAATATCCCGCATCGCGCCGAGAACTTCGTCGCGTTCTTCGCCAAGACCGAGCATCATGCCGGTTTTCGTGGGCATCTCCGGAGAGATTCCCTTGGCGCAGTGCAGCAACTCGAGCGAGCGCTCGTAAACGGCTCCCTTGCGCACGCGGCGATAGAGACGCGGCACTGTCTCCATGTTGTGGTTCAAGACTTCCGGCCGCGCGCGTACTACAGTCTCCAGCGCCTCCCAGTTCCCGCGGAAATCAGGAATGAGAACCTCTACTTTGCAGCCAGGCACGCGTTCGCGGATTTCGAGAATCGTATGCGCGAAAATTTCCGCGCCGCCATCGGGCTGGTCGTCGCGATTCACGGAAGTGACCACGGCATAGCGCAGCCCCATTTTCTGGGCAGCCTCGGCGACTCGCTGCGGCTCATCCTGCTCCGGCGGCCCAATGGGCTTGCCGGAGGGAACCGCGCAGAATCCGCATGCGCGCGTACAGATATTGCCAAGGATCATGAAGGTGGCCGTGCGATGGTCCCAGCATTCCCCCATGTTCGGGCAGCGCGCGCTTTCGCAAACCGTATGCAAATCGAGGGTGCGCATGATGCGCTTCAAGTCCTGGTAATTTTGTCCCCCAAAGAACTTGACGCGCAGCCAGGGAGGGCGCGGATGCGATGTCGGCTCCAGCGGAGTCGTTGGTGAATTCGAAATGATCGGAAATGGTGTCTGCACGGGCTCTATTGTGAATCCCCATTCTACCCGGCAGGCGAATAGGGCACAAGTTTCGCATTGATTTCCGACCTTGGGCGGTTGGACGGACTTCGTTCCCTCCAGAGCGTTACAAGGCTGCAACACCGGCTGAACGGATTGTTGTTTTATTACAACAGAGATGGCGATATGTTCACACAGATACAAAATAAAAGCATAATTTACTGCTAGTTAGCTTACTCTTGTTCGGTATGCAAAATGCACTACAGAAGGCGTTTTGAGCTTCCAGAACACCATCAAACGAGCGGTCGAAACGGAAGGCATTGGCCTGCATACCGCAGTGCGTTCGCACATTCGGTTAGTGCCCGCGCCTGCCGATACCGGCATCGTTTTTCGCCGCACGGATCTGGACAACTTTGAAACTGAGGCCCACGGAAAAAACGTCGCGCGCGTGAGTTATGCGACCAGCCTGATGAAAAATGGCGTGCTGCTCTCGACGACGGAGCATTTGCTTGCCGCGCTCTACTCCTGCGGCATCGACAACGTGTACGTCGAAATCGACGCGCTGGAACTACCCATCCTCGACGGCTCGGCGCAGCCTTTCATCGAGTTACTTGAAGAAGCAGGCATTCGACAGCTTCGCAAGCGACGGAAATATTTGAAGGTCGTGAAGCCGCTCGAGATTTCCGAGGGCGACCGGCACATCGGAATCTATCCGGCGGATGAGTTTCGCGTGCGCTGCTTCATCGACTTTCCCCATCCTTTGATTCGTCGCCAGGAAACGGAAATCACCGTGGGGAGCGAATCGTTCCGCCAGGAGCTTGCTTCCGCGCGAACGTTTACTTTCACAGATGAGATAGAAAAGCTGCGCGCGATGGGCTTGATTCGCGGCGGGTCGCTTGAAAATGCCATCGTGCTCACAGCGGATGGGCTGATGCAAGACGAATTGCGGTTCAAGGACGAATTCAGCCGACACAAGGCGCTCGACTTGATTGGAGACTTGGCGCTGCTGGGCCGGCCGCTCAAGGCGCTGGTTGTGGCGCACAAGGCGGGGCACGCGCTGCATACGCGTCTGGTGACGCGCCTGCTTGCGGAACCGTCGCATTGGATCGAGACCTTCGACGACGAATTCAGCGAGAATGAGCAAGGTGTTCCGTTGGATGTCTCCGCAGTTCACGCTGATTAGTTTTCCTTCCATTGCACGCCCATGGCGCATTTCAGCTCGCGAAACCGGTTGTCGCGTGCGATTGCCAAACTGCGAGTGTAAAGAGACAATAATCGAATTATGGCTGGAAAGGATCTCATTTGCATCGTTCTGGCGGCCGGCAAAGGCACGCGGCTGAAGTCCGAAGTCGCCAAGGTGCTGCATCGCGCGGGCGGGCGAACGCTTGTCGAACATGTGGTTACCGCTTGTCAGCCGCTCGGCGGCGATATTTTGGTGGTCATCGGGCATCAGGCTGAAAACGTTCGCGCTGCGGTCACGCCGTTCAAGGCCATCACCGTATTGCAGCGGCCGCAAAACGGCACCGGGCATGCGATGCTCATCGCGCGCAGCGCGATTGGCGCTAAGGCGCGTCTGGCTATTGTCCTTCCCGGCGACGCGCCGCTGATTCGCACAGAAACGCTGAACGCGCTCGTCGACACTCATCGCAAAGGGGGCGCAGCCGCAACCGTTCTTACCGCCCAATTGGACGACCCCACCGGGTACGGACGCATCGTGCGCAACAAAAATGGAAGCGTCGCGGCCATCGTGGAAGAAAAGTCCGCAAGCGAAGCCGAACGGAAAATCCGTGAAGTGAATTCCAGCATTTACTGCTTCACGCTCGAAAAATTGTGGCCTTGCCTCGCCGAGGTGCGGCCGGAAAACGCCCATCACGAACTATACTTGACCGACGCGATCGCGCAGTTGAACAAGCGAAAAGAGCGCGTCCTGGCGGTGATGGCCGGGAGCGCCAGGGAAATCCTCGGATGCAACACGCGCGCCGAACTGGCCGAGGCGGATCGAGTATTCCGCGCGCGCAAGGCGGCGGCGCTGATGGATGGTGGAGTGACGATTTATCTGCCGGAAACAGTGCTGATTGATCCCGAGGTTGAGGTGGGCAGCGATTCGGTGATCGAGCCCGGCGTGCAGTTGCTCGGCAAGACGCGCATCGGGTCGCACTGCCGGATTCAATCGGGCAGCGTGCTGACCGATGCGTTGCTGGAACATCACGTCCTGGTGCGGCAGCACTCGGTGATTACCGCGAGCTTGCTCAGCGCAGCCGCGATCGTCGGACCGTTCGCGCACCTTCGCGAAGGTGCTGAACTACGCGCGGGAGCGCGCGTGGGCAACTTTGTCGAAGTGAAAAAAAGCGTCCTCGGCGAAGGCGTGAAGGCCATGCATTTGACTTACCTGGGCGATGCGACCGTCGGGCGCGAATCGAACATCGGCGCAGGCACAATCACCTGCAATTACGACGGCGTGAAAAAGAATCCTACGGACATCGGCGAGCGCGTCTTCGTTGGCAGCGACTCGGCGCTGGTGGCGCCGGTTCGCATCGGTGATGGAGCGTATATCGCCGCAGGTTCAACGATCACGGAAGATGTTCCCGGCGACGCGTTGGCGATTGCGCGCGGCCGCCAGGTCAACAAAGCGGGATGGGCTGCCGAGCGGCGACGCAAGATGAGCGAGGAAGAAAGCGCAGCCGCACATACCGGCAAATCCGCCGGTGAACTTCGCGGCCAGCGGGGCGCTGCAAAAACCCCTCCGGCACGGAATCGCAAGCCGCCCCAGCAACGAAAAAAAACCTCCTGACAGTGACCGGGAGCGGGCCGCACGCTGCGACGCGAGCGACGCCGCCAAGACCTAAGATCAGCGTGGCCGATGTGTTAGAATCAACACGGAGATTCCACGCGATGAAATTCGGCGTCATAGTGTTCCCAGGCTCGAATTGCGACCATGACGCATACCACGCGGTAGGCACAGTGCTTCGCCAGCCCGTCGAATTCTTGTGGCATCGTTCCGAGGATCTCGCGGGTTGCGATGCCATCATCCTTCCAGGCGGCTTCGCGTTCGGCGACTATTTGCGCACTGGCGCAATCGCGCGATTTTCGCCAGTGATGCGGTCGGTCGAGCGGTTTGCGCGCCATGGCGGCCTAGTGATCGGCATCTGCAACGGATTTCAAATCCTCCTGGAGGCGGGCTTGCTGCCAGGCGCGATGTTGCGCAACCAGGGCCTGCGCTTTCTTTGCCGCTATGTTTATCTGCGCGTGGAGACGACCACCACTCCTTTCACATGCGCGGCGCGCCGCGGGCAGGTTTTGAAAATTCCCATTGCCCACATGGAAGGAAATTATTTCTGCGACGAGAGCGCGCTGGCTGAACTGGAACGCAACGATCAAATCGTGCTGCGCTACACGACGGCTGGCGGCGAAATCGACGAGTCGGCGAATCCAAACGGGGCGCTCGCGGCGATTGCTGGAATTTGCAATCGCGATCGCAACGTGTTCGGCATGATGCCGCATCCAGAGCGAGCCGTGGAAGCGCCTCTTGGCTCGGCAGACGGTCTTGTCATTTTCCACTCCATCATCAACAACCTGGCGCAATCCGCGGGAAGCGATGCCGAGGTCAAGGTCTCGGCGCCGGCCTAGCGCGGTGCGTTTTTTCGGGAGGATTTTCGTGCGACGCTTCTCATTGTGCCCGATCCTTTTCTCGCTGGTATTCATTGTCCTGGCTCCGCAAGCCAGAGCGCAGGCTTCGGCGGCGTCTCCGGATTGGCATGCGCTCGAAAACGACGCCGTTCAGAAGCTCTCCGCCTATATTCGCGTGGACACGACGAATCCGCCCGGCAATGAGATTCGCGCCGCGCAGTGGTACGCGAAAATCTTTCAGGCCGAGGGCATCCCTTACCAGATTGCCGAGTCCGCGCCGGGCCGAGGAAATATTGTCGCGCGGCTGAAGGGAACTGGCTCGGCGCCTGCGCTCATCCTGCTCAATCACATGGACGTCGTGCCGGTGAGCCGGGCCTACTGGACCGTGGATCCGTTCGCGGGTCTTATTCGCGACGGATATCTTTGGGGCCGCGGCTCGCTCGACATGAAATCGCTCGGCATCATTCAATTGCTCACGTTTCTCGAGCTACATCGCTTGCACACGCCGCTTCGCCGGGATGTGATCTTTATCGGCACCGCCGATGAGGAAGCGGGAGGAAATTTCGGCGCGGGCTGGGTGGTGAAAAACCGTCCCCAATGGATTGCTGGCGCGGGCTTCATGCTTACCGAAGGAGCTGGCTCGCTCGCGGATGATTCCGGCAAGACAATTTATTTTGGCGTCGGTCCAACGGAAAAAACTCCGGCGTGGCTGAGGCTGATCGCCACGGGGCGTTCAGGTCACGGCTCGGTTCCCATACCCGATTCCGCGCCGAATCACCTGGTCGCCGCGCTCGACCGCCTGCGTCAATATCGTCCGCCGCTCGAATTGACGCCACCTGTCGAGGCCATGCTTCGCACTCACGCTGCTTACGAGCCTGAGCCGTGGCGCAGCCGGTTTGCGAACCCGAAGGAGTTTCTGGCGCAACCCGGCGCCTATGATTTGCTCACCAAGCGGCCCGAAATCCTCGCCCGCCTCACGAACACGATTTCCATCACCAGCCTCAAGGGCTCGAACAAGACCAATATCATTCCGACGGAAGCCAGCGCCGAACTCGATTGCCGCCTGTTGCCCGGCTGGACCATCGACCGCTGGGTGGCGCAGGTTCGCAGCATCATCAACGACCCCTCGATTCGCATTGAAGTGATTCTCAATTTTCCGCCGGCGGTTTCTTCCACCGACACACCGCTTTTCGCATCCATCGAGAAGGCCGTGCACGAACTTGACCCGGGCGCGGGCGTGGTCCAGACCGTGGACGCCGGCTTCACCGATTCTCACTTTTTCCGCGACAAAGGCATCGTAAGCTACGGCTTCGAGCCTTTCGCCGACACCCTTGAAGACGACGAGCGCGTTCATGGAGATAACGAGCGCATCCCGATCAAGAACTATAAGGATGGCGTGCATCTTCTCTGGAATGTCGTGTACGATTTCTCGCGCGCGCAATAGACTCTTTCCATGATCGAGACCGAGACAAGAATCACCGCTGAAATCGCCGCCGAGCATGGGCTCACGGCGGAAGAGTTCGCCCGCGTTCAGAAAATTCTTGGTCGCGATCCTTCCCTCACCGAGTTGGGGATTTTCAGCGTGATGTGGAGCGAGCACTGCTCGTACAAATCGAGCAAAGTGCATCTGAAACGCTTGCCGACTCGCGGTTCGCGCGTGGTACAGGGGCCCGGAGAAAACGCGGGCGTGGTGGACATCGGCGACGGCCTGTGCGCGGTGTTCAAGATCGAATCGCACAATCACCCGAGTTTCGTCGAGCCGTTTCAAGGCGCGGCCACGGGCGTGGGCGGCATTTTGCGGGACATTTTCACCATGGGCGCGCGCCCCATCGCCGTGCTGGATTCGCTGCGCTTTGGCCCGCTTGAGGCAGGCGGAAAAGTGACGGAGGCGGAGGCTGCGCGTAACCGGCGAATCCTCGACGGCGTGATCAGCGGCATCGCGTTTTACGGGAATTGCTTTGGAGTGCCCACGGCCGGCGGAGAAATCCAATTCGAGCCCTGCTATTCGCACAATCCTCTCATCAATGTGCTGGCGCTGGGCATCGCCCGGCGCGAGGAGCTTTTCTTCGCGCGCGCCAAGGGCGCAGGCAATCCTGTCATTTACGTCGGCGCGAAAACGGGGCGCGACGGAATCCACGGCGCATCGCTGCTCGCTTCGGCGGAATTCAGCGAAGAATCGCAGCAGAAGCGCCCCAATGTGCAGGTCGGCGATCCGTTCATGGAGAAACTGCTGCTGGAAGCATGTCTCGAAGTGATGCACACGGGCGCGGTGGTGGCGATTCAGGACATGGGCGCGGCAGGCCTGACCAGCTCCTCGTGCGAGATGGCCTCGCGCGGATCGATGGGAATCGAAATCGAACTGGATCACGTTCCGCAGCGCGAAACCGGCATGACTCCCTACGAAATCATGCTGAGCGAATCACAAGAGCGCATGCTGCTGGTGGCCGAACGCGGGCGCGAGCAGGAAGTGTTCGAGATTTTCAGCAAGTGGGGCCTGGACGCGGTGAAAATCGGCAAAGTGACCGAAGATGGCCGGTTGCGCCTGATGAAGCATGGGCGGCCCGTCGCGGATATTCCGGCGCACGCCATCGCGGAGGAAGGGCCTGTCTACCGGCGGCCGATTGCCGTGCAGGGACTGAAGAAAACTTCGGATGCACTGGTTGAATTCGCGCCGTCCAACGCGGACCTGAACGGCAACTTTCGCAAATTGCTGGCGTCTCCGGCCATTGCGTCGAAGCAGTGGGTCTTCGGGCAGTACGACTACATGGTGCGGACAAACACACGCGTCGGCCCGGGCGCGGGCGATGCCGCGGTGATTCGCATCAAGGAAACGAAACGTGCGCTGGCGCTTTCGACAGATGGAAATGGCCGCTGGTGCCAGCTTTCGCCACACGCGGGCGCGATGCACGCCGTCGCCGAGGCAGCGCGCAACGTCGCATGCACAGGCGCGCGCCCCATCGCCGCGACCAATTGCCTGAACTTCGGCAACCCCGAGAAGCCCGAGGTGATGCGGCAATTCAGCGACGTCATCGACGGCATTTTGGACGCGTGCCGCGCACTGGGCACGCCGATTACCGGCGGAAACGTCAGCTTTTACAACGAAACTTTGGGGCGCGCGATCTATCCGACGCCTGTGCTCGGCGTGCTGGGAGTCTTGGAAAATGCTGAATGCGCCGTCGGGATGGGTTTTCAGCATGAGGACGACGCGATTGTGTTGTTGCAAGGGTGCATAGAAGCACGAAGCATAACCGAAGAGCAGCACCGGGAATTCTCATCATCGGAGTACGCTAAAACGATTCACAGCATTGTCGCGGGCGTTCCTCCGGCAGTCGACCTCTATGCGGAAATGGCGCTCATCGATTGTCTGGTTGCGCTGGCAGCGGAACGCGCGTTGCGATCGGCCCATGACATTAGCGATGGCGGCCTTGCTGTCACCCTTGCCGAATGCTGCTTCGCAAGCGATGGATTGTCCGCGAAAGTAAGAGTGCAAACGGAAGATCCGGTCGAGTTTGCCCTGTTCGAAGAATCGGGCGCGCGCGCGACGATTTCCGTGCGGCCGGAGTTGCTTGCTCGCGTCGAGCAGATTGCGGCACAATATAAGATTGAAGCGCGGCGAATCGGAACAGTCACTCGCGGGGAATTCTGCATCGAAGTAAACGGTCAACCGCGAATTCACGGCGCTGCGGATGCGCTTCGCAAAATCTGGGCCGGCAGTCTGGAACTATCCCTACAAAAAGGATGAACTCAACTCTCCATTTCGACGACGACCACTTCCACGACGAGTGCGGAGTGTTCGGCATTTTCGGCGCGGAAGAGGCGGCGAAGCTAAACTACCTGGGCCTCTATGCGCTGCAGCATCGCGGGCAGGAATCGGCGGGCATCGCTGCTACTGACGGAGTGCAGTTCCACGTCGAAAAGGGCATGGGCCTGGTTCAGGATGTGTTCAAGCCGGAAGTGATCGCGCGCCTGCCGGGCTCTGCGGCCATTGGGCACACGCGATATTCCACCGCTGGCGACACATCGCTCAATAATGCCCAGCCTCTCGCCAGCGATTGCAACAAAGGCCAGCTTGCGCTGGCACACAATGGCAACCTGACGAATGCGCTCGAATTGCGGCGCAGCCTGGAACACAAAGGCTCGATTTTCCAGACCACGAGCGATACGGAAGTTATCGTTCACCTGGTGGCGCGCAGCAAAGTGGGAAATCTTGCGGGAGCGATTGCGGACGCACTAGGGCAGGTGGAGGGCGCATACTCTCTGCTCATTCTGACGCGCGATGAGATTTTCGCCATCCGCGACCCACGTGGGTTTCGCCCTCTGGCGCTTGGCCGTCTGCGCGATGCATGGGTCGTCGCGTCGGAAACTTGCGCGTTCGATTTGATCGGCGCCGAATACGTGCGCGACGTGGAACCGGGAGAGATGTTGCGCATTTCGAAGGGCGGATTGGAATCGATCCATTTCGCGCCGGAAAAGACGCACCAGCACTGCATCTTTGAACACGTGTATTTCGCGCGGCCCGACAGCATCGTTTTCGGCCGCCCGGTAAACGCCACACGCGAGAAACTGGGGCGCTTGCTGGCGCGCGAGTGTCCGGCCATTGCGGATATTGTTGTGCCGGTGCCTGACTCCGGAGTGCCCGCGGCCATCGGGTACGCGGCCGAATCGGGCATTCCTTTTCGCATGGGACTGATCCGCAACCACTACATTGGACGCACATTCATCGAGCCGGAGCAGGCCATCCGCGATTTCGGCGTGCGCTTGAAACTGAATCCGGTGCGCCGCTTGCTCGAAGGGCAGCGCGTGGTGCTGGTGGACGATTCGATTGTGCGCGGAACCACCAGCCGGAAAATCGTACGCATGATGCGTGAGGCTGGCGTCGCGGAAGTGCACATGCGCATTAGTTGTCCGCCGACCGTTTCGCCATGCCATTACGGCATCGACACGCCCACGAAGATCGAGCTGATCGCCTCGCGGAATTCCATCGAGCAAATCCGCGAGTTCATTGGAGCCGATTCGCTCGGCTATCTCTCGCTCGAGAGTCTGCGCGCAGCCCTCGAGGACACGGAAGGCAAGTTCTGCACTTCCTGTTACACTGGCGTGTATCCCACGGAAAACATTCAACTGGAAGTGGAGGCCCATCGTGGCTGAACCGGAAAAATCAGCGCCTGAAAAAGAGCGGCGCAAACAGGCGACGCGGCAGAGAGTGCTGCGAGAGATTTTTTCCTGGGTGTGGCTGCTGCTGGCGCTGTTTTTCGTGGAAGGAGCCATGGCGCAGAGCCGGCTGATTCCCAGCGGCTCGATGGAGAACACCATTCTGATTGGCGACCACATGGTGGTCAGCCCGTTTGGTTATGCCCTGTGCGTTCCTTACACCGAATTGCACGTGCCGCTTTGGCGCAATCCCAAGCGCCAACAGATCGTTATTTTGGTTTCTCCGCTGACCGGCAATGAGGACCTCATTAAACGCGTCATCGGCGTGCCCGGCGACGCGATCCGCATTCACCACGGAACGGTCTACGTAAATGGCCAGCGTTTGAACGAACCCTACGTCCTCCGCGATCCTGCCGAGATGGGAAGTTCACTCGAAAACTTTCCGCTCGAAGGCAACGGGATCTATGACGGACTTACACCGAATTGGGCCGCCGCGCTTCCCAACTACGTGCATGACGGCAGTCTGGTCGTGCCACCGAACGACTATTTCGTGATGGGCGACAATCGCGGCGATTCCTACGACAGCCGTTATTGGGGATTTGTCCCGCGTAGAAATATTATCGCCACGCCATTATTCATTTTTATGTCCATCAATGCCCCGGGAGGAGAGGGAGTATGGCAGCCGGGCCACATGGGCGAACGTTTGGAGGCCTACCTTAGTATTTTTGCGCATCCCGGCGAAGTGCGCTGGAAGCGATTATTCCGTGGCTTTTAGGCCTGGCTTTTAGCGTACAAACGAATGGCATCCGTTCAAAAAACATCCAAGGGAAAAACAAAAGCCAAGCCGCACACCCCGCAACCTACTGCGCGCGACCGGGTCCAGCGAGAGTTGCTTTCATGGTTCTGGGTAATCTTGGCATTTTTTATTATCGAGGCCATGGTGATTCAGGCGCGCGTGATTCCCAGCGCCTCGATGGAAAACACGATATTGATCGGCGATCACTTGATCGTCACTTTGCTGGGATACGACATTGGAATTCCTTTTACCGAGCATCACATCGCGCTGTGGCGCAATCCGAAGCGGCAGCAAATCATCGTCTTTGAAGCGCCGCCGCAAGCTGCGAACGACGAAGATTTTATCAAGCGCGTCATCGGAATGCCCGGCGACACGGTGGAAGTCAAGCGCGGCGTCGTTTTCATCAACGGAAAGCAGCTAAACGAGCCGTATCTGAACCCGCTTCCGGACCCGTCCGCGCCGCAGGAAAACACCGGGCCATTTCACGTTCCCCCCGGCCAGTATTTCGTGATGGGCGACAATCGCGACGATTCGAACGACAGCCGCTTCTGGGGTTTCGTTCCGCGCGAAAATATCATTGGCACGCCCCTGTTCATCTACATGTCCGTGAAGGCGGACGAAGAGGTGTGGGAACCGGGGCACTTTGGCGAGCGGCTCGGCGCATACTTGAGCATTTTGATTCATCCCAGCGAAATGCGCTGGAGACGGCTGTTCCGAACATTTTGAAGTGAACTTCTGCAGAAAACAGGACGGCAGTTCTCATGCGTTATTCCGATGCCGGCGTCGACATTTCCCGCGCTGACGAAGCGAAGCAGCGAATCCGGCATCTCGCCGGCCACACACTGAACAAGTCCGTCTTGTCGCCGATCGGCGGCTTTGGCGCGCTGTATCATCTGGATCCCAAGCGCTGGCGCAATCCCGTGCTGGTCGCGAGCGCCGACGGCGTGGGCACCAAGCTCAAGATCGCTTCCGCGGCGGGCGTGCATTCCACCGTCGGCGCGGACATCGTCAACCACTGCGTCAACGATATCCTGACGCAGGGCGCCGAACCCCTGTTTTTTCTCGATTATCTGGCCATGGGCCGCATCGACCCGCGCGTCGTCGAACAGGTTGTCGAAGGCATGAGCCGCGCGGCGCGCCAGGCTGGCTGCGCGCTCATCGGCGGCGAAACAGCCGAGATGCCTGGGATATACGCGGCTGGTGAATATGATCTCGCCGGTTTTATCGTCGGCGTTGTCGAGCGCGGACAGCAGGCCGATGCCCGGCGCGTTCATGCCGGCGACGTTCTGATTGGATTGCCTTCGAGCGGACTTCACACCAACGGCTATTCGCTTGCGCGCAAACTTGTTTTTGAAGTGGCCCGCCTGAAGCCCGATACATACGTGGCGGAGATCAGCAATAAGATCGCGGCGGAGCTTCTGAAACCGCATCGCTGCTACTGGCCCATGCTGAAAAATGTCGTCGCGCGCGGCTGGCTCTCCGGCATGGCGCATATCACCGGCGGCGGCATACCGGGCAATCTCCCGCGCGTGCTGCCGCGCAACGTTCATGCCGTCGTCGAGCTCGGCTCCTGGCCGGTCCTGCCGATTTTCCGCTACCTCGCGCATGTCGGAAAAATCGAGGCGGAGGAATTGCTGCGCACATTCAATCTCGGCATCGGAATGATCTTGATTGTTCCCTCGAAAAACGCCCACAAAGTCGAAGCGGAGATGAAGCGGCGCCGCGAACGATTTTTTCGCATCGGCCGCATCGAATCCGCGCCGGCCGGCAAATCCCGCGTCACCTTCTCCGGCGTTCTGCCGTTGCAAGAATCGTGAAGCTCTCCTGCCATGGCTCCGGTCCGGGCATAAGAAACTCTTCTTCCGCTGCGTAATCTAAATAACGGATGGCCCCATCTTCCTCATCGCCCACTGCTGGGACGCTGCCTAAGGCCGGACAGGTCGCTCCGGAATTCGAGCTTCCTGATTCCACCGGCGCGCCGCGCCGTTTGACAGAACTAATCGCCTGCGGTCCGCTCGTTCTCTTGTTTTATCGCGGCCACTGGTGACCTTTCTGCCTTCGCCAGTTGGCGGAATACCGGCAGCATTATGAAGAAATTCGCGCGGCCGGCGCGAACCTCGTTGCCGTTTCCGTCGATCAGCAAGAGAAGTCGGATGCGGTACGGCAGGAACTTCACCTGCCTTTTCCGATTCTGTGCGACACGGAACGACACGTGGTACAGCAATGGGATATCTACAACGCACGGGAAAGAGGCGGCATTGCGAAGCCATCCGTTTTCGTCCTTGATCGCGACCGCACCGTGCGATACTCCTCCGTTGACGGAGTCGCTTCGCGCGTACCAGCCTCGGAAATCGTGCGAATTCTTCAAGCCACCAGCGACGAGCGCTCCGCTCATCGCAAATTCTGCTTTCCCCGTGTCGGAGATTTCTTTCGCGCCATTCGTAGCTCCATCCATCACGGTACCCGCTCTCGCCGTCCGTAGAGCGTCCGATTCGTTTTGGGGGGTTGCCGGAACTATGCTAACTTCTGACATTCATGAAAAAACGCATTGGCGTCCTTCTATCCGGCCGCGGCTCGAATTTCGAAGCGCTCGCGGATAGCGTTTCGAGCGGCCTCATTCCAAACGCGGAAATTTCCGTGGTCGTCAGCCATCGCGAAGGCGCGCCCGGCATTGACCGCGCCCGCGCGCGAGGCATCGATGCGCGCGTCATTCCGTCCAAAGGACTCGACCGCGAAGCTTACGACCGGCAAGTTGTCGCCGTCCTGCACGAAAAGAAAATCGATTTGGTATGCCTCGCCGGCTACATGCGCTTGCTTTCCAGTTACTTCGTGCAAGCCTTTCGCGGCCGCATCCTGAACATACATCCTTCGCTGCTGCCCGCGTTCCCAGGACTCGAAGCGCAGCGCCAGGCCCTCGAGCACGGCGTGAAATTCGCGGGCTGCACCGTGCATTTCGTGGACGAAAACCTCGACGCCGGCCCGATCATTCTGCAAACCGCCGTTCCCGTTCGCGATGACGACACGGTTGATTCGCTTTCCGCGCGTATCCTCGGCGAAGAGCATCGCATCTATTCCGAAGCCGTGCGCATCGTTCTCGAAGGGCGCTACCGCATCGAAGGCCGCCGCGTGATTCTTCTCAAGGAAGCGGAGGCCGCGAAATCGCATGTCTGAAGCAGGCAAAAAATCAGCGCAGCATCCCCACAAATCCGTTGAAGAACAGCTCGCCTACCTGCGCAAGGGCGCCGCGGAAATCATTCGTGAAGACGAACTGAAGGCCAAGCTCGAACAGTCCGCGAAAACAGGCAAGCCTTTGCGCGTCTATCTGGGCGTGGATCCCACCGCGCCGGATATCCACCTTGGCCACACCGTTGTCATTCGCAAGCTAAAGCATTTTCAAGATCTCGGCCACACCGCGATTTTTCTGATCGGCGATTTTTCCGCCATGATTGGCGACCCGACGGGCCAATCCGAAACGCGCCCTCCGCTCACGCGCGAACAAGTCGACGCCAACGCCAAAACCTACCTCGACCAAGTATTCAAGATTCTCGACCGAAGCAAAACGGAAGTCCGTTACAACAGCGAATGGCTCGGCAAAATGTCGAGCTACGAAGTCGTGCGCCTTTGCGGGCACTATCGCCTGGCGCGTATGCTCGAGCGCGAGGATTTTCGTTCGCGCCTCGAAAATAATCTGCCGATTTCCGTTCATGAGCTGCTCTACCCTCTGCTCACCGCCTGCGACGCGGTTGAGCTGAAGTCCGACGTCGAGTTGGGCGCCACCGAGCAGAAATTCAACATCCTGATTCACCGCGACATCCAGCGCGAGTACGGCCTGTCTCCGCAGGTGGTCTTCACCATGCCCATCCTCGTTGGCCTCGATGGCGCGAAGAAAATGTCCAAGAGCTTGAGCAATTACATCGGCATCACCGAATCGCCGCAGCAAATGTTCGGGAAGCTCATGTCCATCTCCGATGAGTTGATGTGGCCGTATTACGAGTTGCTCACGGATTTCGAAGAGCGCGTCATCGTCCGATTGAAAGAAGAAGTCCGCACCGGTGTGCTGCATCCCATGGACGCAAAAATGCAGCTCGCGCACACCATCATCGCCAATTTCCACGGTGAGGAAGCCGCGCGCGCCGCGCAGGATGAATTTCAGCGCGTCTTCCGCGATCGCCAGGCCCCCGAGGATGCACCGCAGAAGAAATGGCCTCGCGGCGCGCCCAAGCGCCTCTCTGGGCTTATCGTCGAATTGAATCTCGCGCCGTCGCGCAGTGAAGCCGAACGGCTGATCAAGCAGGGCGGCGTGGAAATTGACGGCCAGCGCGTTGACGACGTGAAGAAAGAACTGGACCTTTCGAAGCCTGCTTCATTTCTTCTTCGGGCCGGCAAAAAGAAATTCCTCCGCATCATCGTGGAGTAGCGCACGTCCATCATAGACGTTCTCCCTGTTTTTTCCTTGACAATTGAGTTATAAAGTAGTACATATATCCTTCGCGCGGGCAATTTGCCCGGCAGCCACTGCTTCGGTGGCTTTCTCGTTTTTGGAGGGACGCTGCAATAGAAAGGAAGACAACTCAAACTGTCCCGATCACCCGGTGACAAAGAAAACGGCCGCCCACCTTGCAACCAACAGAAAACTCAACGCTTCGCGCCGCCAAGGCGAAGAAAAAGTTAATCGGTACACAAAACACAAGTCATTTCTTCGTAACTCACGCAAAACAAAGGAGAAAACATTTTCTAATCGGGACTGAAATCGCGTTTTTCAGGAGAGTGGCCCTTGTCACTCGTGTTCGACCAGCCGCTTGAGGCGCGCCAGCTCGCGCCGGTCGCGGCGCGCCACCGCGTGGCGCGTCATCAGCCAATCGAAAAAACGGCCGAAGCGTCCCGGCATCTCGTAACGGTCGCCCATTTGCACCCGCGTGCCATTCGCGGCTTCACGAATCTCCCAGCGCTGCATGCCGCGCACGCCATAGGCGTCTTGAAATTGCCATTCGAGCACGCGCCCGCGCTCAAATTCGGTGACCACCGCCGTGTGCGTCATTTCGCGTTTGCCGATTCGCCCCGTCAGGCGCACTTTCAGTCCGCTGCGGAATTCGATCGCGCCGCCTTGCACTTCGAATTGCAAATCGAGTTCGCGCCCGTACCATGCGCCCATGCGGTGCGGCACAAAAAACGCGCCCACGATTTTCACTGGAGCGGAAATTTCTTCGACGAACCGCAAATCTGCCATGGAGATTTATTCGGAAGAGCCTGCAAGCAGGCGCCGCATATTTTTCACTGGCCTTTGACGAATTCCGGCTGCTTGCCTTCGGCCCAGGGATCGTACGTCAGCGCAAAATTCACGCGCTCCGCCAGCGGCGGATGGCTGAAGAGCCACACTTTGACGAACGGATTGGGATCTGGATCCGCCAAGTCCACTTCTCCGAGTATCTGAAAACTGCGCGCAGCGACTTGCTTCGAGTCCGGAAACAACCCATGGGTGACTTCGAGGCCATATTGATCCGCTTGGTGTTCGATATGCCGGCTGAAGGTGTTACCCAAAGGCGCGGCCAGAAAACTCAGAATGGCGAGCCACAAAAGAAGGGCGGGAAAGGACGCCCAATCGTCCGTGCTGCGAATAGACCAGCGGCTGCTGCATCGCGAAAGCATCCAAAGCGTTCCGCGAAAACCAAAATACAGCAGCACAAACGCCAGCAGCGCGCCGAAAATCAGGCCTTTGTAAACGTGGCCCAAAACGTAATGGCCCATTTCATGGCCGAACACAAACATCGTCTCGGGCACGGTCATTTTTTGGATGGTCGTATCCCATACGACCACGCGTTTGGAAGCGCCCATGCCGGTGACGTAGGCGTCCACCGCCCTGGTTTTTTCACTGGCGCGCATCAGGAACATACGGTCGGGAGGAATATTCATGTGGGCGCGATGCACCACTTCTTCGAGAGCAGTAACCAGTTGCGGATCCGTCTTTTGCAACGGTTCGAATTTGTTGAACAGCGGATCGATGACCACCGGCGAAAGAAAGATCACGAAGAACAGAATCGGGAGCACGGCCAGCCAGAAATAAAACCACCAGCGGCGCGGGCTGTGCCGGATGATGGCGTAAAGAATCCAAATGAGAATAATCCCGAGGATGAAGCTGAGGACTTGGCCTTTCGCCCAATCACCGGCCCAGGAACCCCAGCTTTGCACGGAGATTCCATAACTGCGGGAAAGCCAGTGCCCGTAAATATCCACCGGCAATGTGAGCACGGCGATGGTCAGCAGCAGAATCGGCGTGAAAATCACAGCTTGCAAAAAGCGGACACGGGTTGCGCGCTCCGCCCAGTCGCGATATTTCGGCGCGAGACGCCAGGCCAGAATCAGCAGCAATATGATTACGCCCCAGACAAAGTCCACGAAGTAGAGGATGTACTGCGCGCGGCTATATTTGACCGCTTTTTCGTAGAGATCCGGGGGAAGCGTGTACGCTTTTACGTCATTGGCGGCTTGCTGTGATTGTGACTGAGCCAGCGTGGCCTGCTGCGACTGCGCGAAAGGAGAAGTTGCGCCATTGCGCGGCGCCGCGAGCGCGCGGGGCGGCATAAAAACGAAGCAAAGGAAAAGGCCAACAAGAAAGTGGCGGTTGCGGGACCGGGGCATAACACCTCCTCAGCACAATGGCGCGCTTTTCTTGAGCAGGCGATTATCCTTTGGCACTGTAAAGACTTCAAGGACGAATCGAGATTAAGCTTCAGACCGAAGGCGCGGCCGCGGACGGCGGCATGGGCGAGGGAATTGCGTCGCTCGCTGCCGGATTCATCACGGCGCTGAGCGAAGGTAAACGCGATGCAAGAAATCGCAGAGCGTACGCTTGGAAAAAAACAAGAGCAGGCGAATAGATAAATGCGAACAGCCACAAGATCAGCGCAATGACCAGAGCGGCGAGGACAACGGTTGCGCTGATCGTGGCGAAATTCCAAGAGAGATTTGCGCCCCGCAAGCTGAGGTAAATCAGCACGCCGATGAGTCCCAGGGGAATCAGCAACAGCAAGAGAGCGATCACGTCGATGATGCCGAAGAAAATGGCGCTGCCGATCGCTAAAACGGCTTTCATCAGGATGTAGCCGGTGTAGGCAAGCTTTTCCGCCGTCAGCATGGGAAGCAAGCGCCGCCAGCCGGACCAAACTCCACGATTTTCGACAGCCATGATGGGCACCAAGAAATCCCGCGCGAGAAGATCAATGACGGCGGCAATGACAAGAAAAATCCCGACGGCGAGCAAGACGAGAGCGCCTCCGGCGAGGAGCGCGGCTATGTTCGGACTGCCTGAAGGAGGCATTTTTCTGATCGCTGTCCATAGAGGGATCCCGAGCAGTAGAAGAAGGACAATGATGCAGAAAATCGCGAAGCCTACATCCCACGCAAAGTATCGCAGGCCTTTCCCTCTCCATTTCTTCCATCCGCTGCGAAGCTCGCATTTTCCGGTGATTACCGATTCGAGCAGCACAAACCGGCTCACGCTCGATAAATATTCGGCGACGAAAAAGAGGACAATCAAAAGGAATACACAGATGGCGATCCACATCCAGTTCCCGCGCAGCGACTCGAATACTGCATCCATAGCGCCAGAACTTATCAATGAGAAGGAAAAATGGCTATTGGCGCGAGGAACCTGGAAGTTGCCGCCGCTCCATCCGCCAGTAGCGAATTCGCCAGTCAACAGCCCAAGGATGGCCATGCGGGACCACATCCTAAACGACCACGGCGCGAAAAGAATGCGCCGAGCATCGGTAAACGCAGGAGAAACAGAATCCACTGCTGAGAGAGGGGCCGGCATGGTAGCTCCCTTTTCCAAGTAGTCTAAGTGAGCGGCACGCTCGAGACAATGCCCGCCGGGAAGCAGCGTGCCGTCCATGTAACTCGGCAAGCCTCGCGTACAGGTGACTTTTTCGACGGGCTTGATGCAGGCGAGCCTTTTCAATGTCCACAAGCAGCACTAAGATAAGAACAGAAAGATTCGAGGCGAAATCATGAGAGTTCAAAGAATGGCGATGCTATTGGGCATTTGCGCGTTTCTCGCAGGCTTGCCAGCGGTCGCTACGGCTCAACAGACAAGCCAATCCCTAGGCGACGCGGCTCGCAAGGCAAAAGAGCAGCAGAAGCAGGCACCCAAGGCGAAAATGGTCTGGACCAACGATAACTTGCCTACGTCGGCCTCCGTGAGCGTCGTGGGACAACCACCACAAGATACGTCGAATGCCAGCGAAGCGCAGCCAAGCGGGGAAGCAGGGACTCCTTCGCCGACTTCGGACGCGGGAACGGCTGCAAGCGATCTTTCCAAGACCAGCGCTGAATTAGCAGAGGCCCAGAAGAATCTCGACAGCCTGAAAGCCGATTTGGATATCGCACAACGCGAATACAAACTGGACTCGGATCAATACTACAGCACGCCGAATTACGCAGCGGATCAGCAGGGCCAAGCGAAACTGGACGCTGACAAAAGCCAAATCACCGCAAAACAGCAGGCGATGGAAGCAGCTCAGAAAAAAGTGGATGACTTACAGAAGCAGGTCGATTCGCTCAACGATAAACTGAAAACCGCAGCGACGCCAGCACCCAAAGACTGAGGGAACGATGCTGTGGTTGTGGTGAAAAGACTGTCAAAAGATGCGATTAGAAAGACACCCGTCCTTCGTTGTCAGTAACCTACGACGACTTCTCCTAATTCATATTGCGATTAAGAATAGACGGCTGGACGCGCCTGACACCGCAGGGGATGCTATCTCCGGCGACCCAATCAAAGTCATCGCATAGACAAAAAGGCCCCGATTTCTCGGGGCCTTTTCGCTTTTGATTCTTTGCCGGAGCTAGAAATCATACTCCAAGCCGAACTGCATGATGCGCGGCAGAGTCAGAAGCCGCTGGTAGTCACCGAATGAGCTTTCCGTATCGAGCTCCAGCGACAAACTCTGAACATCAAAGCGTTTCGTATTGAAGACGTTGAACATGTCAGCGCTGAGCCGCAGCCTGTGATTCTCGTTGTATGGCATCTTCCAGAATTTGGCGAGTTCCATATCCGTATTGAGGAAGCCATCTCCGCGAATCGGGTTACGCGAACCGGACTCGCCAGGAAGCGGCACACTGAAATTGTTGAACGCCGTCGCCGGATCCTTGAAGACATTGTAAGTGAGTGTTCCGCCCGGATCTACGACGTTGGAGTGGCTGCCGCTGAGCTGCGATGAGGCCGTGGCAAGACCGGTCAACTGCCAGTTCGTTGGGAAACAGAAACAGGTTCCCGCACTGACCGGAAATCCGCTGGACCAGCGCGTGAGGCCGGAAAGCTGCCAGCCGCCGATGACAGCATCAAGGCCTCTATTTACGTGGCTTGCCAACATCCGACCCTGGCCGAAGGGAAGCTGCCAGACCCATTGGCCGTTGATTTGGTGACGCAAGTCGAAATCGGAGGGGCCGCTCAACTGATCGCCCATCCAAGGGTTCACCACGTTTCCGCTCAATGCACTCCACTCGCCGACGCTTTCGGCGTCGGAGGCCAAGTCGAACGAAGTCGAGTAAGTGTAGTTGACGTTGAAGGAGAGGCCCTGCGACATCTGTTTTTTCAAGGTCACCTGCATAGCCTCATAGTGGGAAAAAGACTGTGAGCGCCACGCAAAGAGGGAGGAGTACTGATTGTCGAACCACGTGTACTGTCCCGTTTTTGCAAAATAGGAGTTGTTCGGGTTATTCGCGCTTGGGATTCCGTAGACATCGATAAAGTCCAGCGCTGACGTTTCGTTATCCGAATTGCAATAGTACGCCGCGTAGATGGCTGTCACTACATCTGAGGTTGGCCCACCGCAACCAAAGGCTGTCGTATCGTATTTGTCGCCCGCCTGCAACGGAGTCCAAAGATTTCGCCAATACGCTGCGGTCGGCCCAATTGCGGAAGCCAGCGCCGCCGGAGTAACGGTAGACGGATCGGGCGCGTTGCCTGAGCGCGCCACAGTGGCCATAGCTGCCGCCGCCTGGTAATAGGTGATTCCCGAGGCGGGATCTCTCAAATTGAGCGGCTGGGCCAAATCGCTCTGGACGAGGAGATTGTGGCCCAGACGCCCGATGTAGGCCACTTCGATGGCCATATTGTGCGGCAACTCCCGGGAAATGGAGAAATCAAGCGCATAGGAATAGGGAGTTTTCAGAGAACTATCCATACCCCAACAGATACAGAAGTTTCCGGGGCTGAACGTCAGCGGAAAATTCGTTGCCGGTGCCGGGCTAAAGATGGGATTTCCCTCGGGGTCCAATATCGGACTTCCGCTGCTGTTCAAATTGGGAATATTGTTGATGGCCGAGATAAGAGGCTGACCGGCAATCGGTTGCCAACGCGGAGCGGACGAGATGGTCTCGACCTGCGCTGGGTTTGTAAGCAACGTACTCAGACCAAACTCACCGCCGCTTTGGTCGAAAGTGAGGATCATGGATTGGCCAAAGTGATCATAGTATTTGCCGAATCCAGCACGAATCACGGTCTTGTCACCATCGCCGACCAATTTCTTCAACCAGTCCGCACTTGGTTCCGGCGACCAAGCGAGCGACAGGCGGGGAGCAAAATCAAGACCCGTCTGCCACCAGTCAGGCCGGTTATTCGATCTTCCTGCGAGGTCGAAGGTGACGTTGGGGAATTGGTTCGCTGGGATACCATCCATCATGCCTGCACCACGTTCGGCAAACCACTGGCCGAGATCAAAGGTTGGCGCGACTTCCTGACCGTCCGTCTCCCACGGAGCTGTGATTCCTTCGTAGCGCAGGCCGTAGTTGAAAGTGAGATTCGGCTTCACTTTATAGGAATCCTGCGCATACAGCTCTGATTCGTGGAGCGCGAAGTGCCGCGGAACTGCGGTACCCTGGGCCAACGGAGTCCCAACACCCTGCGAATTCACGTGAACATTATATTGCGCGTCCACCTCGGTAACCATTCCCAAGAGGCCAATCAAAGGAAAATCGTAGCCATTGACAAAACCAGATGAAACCGCCGGGAAAGTATCCGCCGAGCTGCAATTTGTGTTGCCTGGATTTTCAGCTATGCATGCCGGATTGAAGGCATCCGGTCTGTTCTGGATGGCAAAACCACCGGTAGTCAGCCAAGCGGCATTGGTGCTACCGTCACTAAAAGAGCTCTCGGTGCTCGCTGAGTTGTTGTAAACCAGATTGATGTTTGTTCCGAACTGGAATGTGTGCTTTCCCTTGGTCCAAGACAGGTCATCGCTAAAGTTGTGCACAGGGAAATTGAATCCAATCCCGTGATTGATGTCCTGAGAAAGTTCACGTATTTCGTTGTAGGGGGCAAAGGTGTCTCCCGCGTCCACGACGCTCTGCCGCGTGAGGCCGTAACGAAAATTGTTTACCAAGTCAGGGCGTAAAACGGCCGTATAGCCGATCACCATGCCTTTGCTGAAATCGGAATCCGTAGTTTGCGGAGGATCTCCCGGCAGGAAAGGTGTTCCCGGCTCATAGTTATCTTGACCGCTACCGCGCCAGAAGAGGGTTTGGTTGCCGTTCGCGGTCAGTTTGTAGTCAATTCTGCCGATGAGGATATCGTCGCGAAAGGCTTGGGATGCCGCGAAACGGAAGCCGTCGAAGTTCAACAGCCGACCGTCGCCGAGAGTGGGGTCGTTGGGTACTACGGCCGGATTCGCATAGTAGGACTGAAAGTAAGCCAAAGAGGACGGGCTGGGCCCAATCCCCAGCGGATCCATAGCCTTGAGTTGCGTTGGACCGAGAGCATAGTTCCCCGGCAGGACGGTCCAAGTCTTAGTCGCTCCGACCACGGTTCCACCCGGGCATTGCGACGGAGTTGCGCACACATACTGGATGATTCCATCAGCCAGAGTAGGCGAAGGGATGGTCCTCTCCGCACTGGCTGCCTGAACCTGACGGTGCCCTTCGTAGTTCAAGAAGAAAAACAGGCGGTCGTGTTTGATGGGCCCACCGATCGTGCCGCCAAAGATGTTATAGACGAGGTGGAGGGGCTTGTTCGGCAGGCCAGAATTCTCCTCGGAAGTCTTATTGAAAAAGTCGTTCGCTTCGCCAAATTGGTTGCGGTTGTACTCGTAAAGTGAGCCGTGGAAGGCGTTGGTTCCCCCTTTGGTTACGAGCGCTGATTGGGCGCCCTCTGAACGGCCCTGGTCAGCACCGTAATTCGATGTACTGACGCGGAATTCTTCGACGGAAGCCACCGTTACCGGGACAACGGTGCTAAACGCTGCTGCAGATGGGTCCACACCCGCGCCGCCGCTCTGATCGTTAACGTCGACGCCGTCGAGAGTGATGTTGTTCTGGTCGCTGCGCGCACCGTTCACGGAACCGCTGCGCGTATCATTAATAGCCAAATCGGTACGGTTGGAAGTGAAGACAACGCCGGGCTGAAGCGAGAGAAGCTGGGTGACGTTGCGACCATAGAGAGGCATGTTGCTGATTTCGGTGCCGGTCATGGTGTTGCCTTGGCTGGCGTCAGTCGTGTTGAGCAGAGGCGCTTGGGCCGTTACTTCAACGGTGGTTGTGGCCGCGCCAACTTTCATCCTGACATTTATGGTGGCGGGCAAGTTGACGAGCAGCTCGAATCCTTTTTGCTCGAACTTGGAGAATCCGGTGGCGTCCACTTCGAGGGCGTAATGGCCGGGCTGTACTTCGGAGAATACGTAATCTCCTTCTTGGTCCGTGGTGGTGGTGCGCGCGAGGTTTGTATCCGCATTAATCAGATGTACAGTCGCGTTAGGAATGGCAGCATTGCTCGGATCGGTCACCGCGCCGCGAAGCGACGTTGTGGCTTGCCCCCACACAGACCCACTAAGTGCCGCACCCAAGAACGCCAACAGCAATAGCTGCCAGATTCTCCTCACGGTCCACCTCCGCTTAGATTGTCCAACTCAAATCCCGCAGAAAAAAAACCGTCCGAGGCACCCTGCCGCAGACGCACCACCCAAGGACATAACAACAACCAGGGAATTACCCCAAGAGCCCACTCAAACACGCCGCTGCCGGTATGTTCGTGCAAGGCGTGTACCATAATTCGCATAATCGGTCAATAAAAAGCTAAGTGTCCGAAAGCGCGCACGCTTAGCCTTGCTCGGGGCAGTGAACAGTTCCAGTGAGGAGGTCCAAAATATACTCAAAATAATATTTCCCTACGTTTGTCTGGATTGAGGAGGCGTTCGGCGGAGGGTTATAGTGCCTGCCCATCGACACTTGTTGGCCGATTCACACGCAAGAAAAGGGCGGCCGGTGGGGGTGCCGACCGCCGTGGGCATGGGTGATGGAGGTGAAAACACTTTCGAGACCCGATTCGCGCGGGGGCGCAACGCCGAGCCTCGAACGCAGGGCCATTGTGCCGGTCTAACATCCAAGCGTCGATAGGCCGAAAGGTTCAATTAGTCCTGGTACTGACGTACTCCCGGCCGCTGGCTCGGATTGCGGGCTTGACGTGGTGGCGTGTTCGGAGTAGTTTTACTGCATCGGGACACCCCTTCCGCCTGAATACTCTTCCCGCAGTCGGTCCGCAGCAAGAGACCATTGTGACCTATCACAACAGGAGCGATGATCCATGGGTGTCAAAGTGTCTCACATTACGAATTCCTCGACAGAACGGCTAAATCGATCGCTGATTTGGCTTTTTTCGAAATGCAATGAGTCCAGGGATCTTCTGATCGCAGAACAACTGATGCTCGCCAAGGTAATCCACGAAGCGGCGACGCACCTCAGCGACACAACTTTGCGACTGGAGATTCAATCCGCGACGACACGCGCAGTTTCGATTCTCTCGAGCCGAGTGGACCAAAGCTGAACGTCCGCTGAACCCGAGTCTTCACTGGGCTTGTACACTCGTACCCCCAGCGCACGTCGCAGAAGCACGTGCTCATGGTGACGAACGGTTGCTTCGGCACGGTTGTGGCACAGTTGTGGAATTCGGAAAGTGCCACAGCTACGACGCTACCGTGGAGAAGGCATGGCGAAACTGCGGCCCATTGAAAAATGGGCCGCCGATATGCCCAGCAATATTGACGGTCGTTTGTCCGCAAAAAGGCGTTTGGCAAGGTTGAACACGTCACCACCGGCGTGATAGCTTTGATTAAGCCTGCATCAACCGCTGCACGCTAGTATCACGAAGCGGGACGCACCGTGGGAAGCTCCGCCGCCAAACTCGAACGGACCAGCCTCGAACAAAGCATACGGCAAATCATTGTTCAGCTTCTGCGCGAGCTTGGGAATCCGCGCGCGCTTGAAGAATTTAATCGCAAGGGAACCGCAGCGCATCTGGAGCGAGATTTGGGACTTGGCAGTCTGGAACGCGTGGAACTGATGCTGCGGCTGGACAAAGCTTTTTCAATCCATTTGCCTGAAACGGTTGTCGCGGAAGCGAACAGCGTCGCCGATTTGCTCAATGCTGTTCTTCAGCATCCGGGCGAGCGAGAGACGGATGCGCGCGGAGCAACCGCGGCGTCATTTGAGGCATTTCGCCACGAAACAATCGAAAAGCCGAGCCAGGAACTGCGCGAGAGGCTCGCGCGCGCGGAAACACTCGCAGAAATCATTGCCATTCGCGGACGGTATGACGCGGAGACGAAACATATTTACCTGTATGAAGAGGATGAAAGCGTGCGCACGATCACGTGCGGAGAGCTTTACACGCGCGCCTCGGTCGTCGCTACTGAGCTCGTGCGGCGAGGAATCCTCCCTGGGCATAGCGTGGGAATCATGCTTCCTACCGGCGCCGAGTTTTTCTGGACATTTGCGGGAGTGATGCTTGCGGGGGCGATTCCGGTGCCGATCTATCCGCCGTTTCGAGCCGATCGCATCGAGGAATATGCGGAACGACAGGCGGCGATTTTGGCGAATGCGGAAGCGCGGTTGCTGGTTACATTTCGACGCGCGGAGGGCGTGGCGAAATTGCTAAGGCCGCAGGTGAAGACGTTGCGTGGCGTGGCCACGGCGGCGAGCCTTGTTTCCGCATATGGTGCGGCAATCCCGCCGGAAACCGAGATTCGGCCAGTCGATGGACTTCGACACCATGCGCGCGCCGAAGATATCGCATTCTTACAATACACTTCCGGGTCGACAGGAAATCCGAAGGGAGTAGTGCTCACACACGCAAATCTGCTGGCAAACATTCGCTCGATCGCGGAAGGCGTGAAACTCACCGACGATGATGTGGCGGTCAGCTGGCTGCCGCTGTATCACGACATGGGCCTGATTGGCGCGTGGTTCGTGCCACTTGCGACAGGTATTCCTCTTGTGTCGCTCTCTCCTCTCGCGTTCTTGACACGGCCAGTGCGCTGGTTGCAAGCGATCAGCCGTCATCGAGGAACGCTCAGTCCAGCGCCGAACTTCGCTTACGAGCTGTGCGTGCGGAAGATTGGCGAGCACGACATGGAAGGTCTCGATTTGAGCTGCTGGCGGGCGGCACTCAACGGCGCTGAGCCGGTGCGCCTAGAAACGCTCAAGCGATTCGCCGAAAAGTTCGCGCGATGCGGCTTCCGTCGCGAGGCACTGTTGCCGGTGTACGGACTTGCGGAAGCGAGCCTTGGAGTGGCAGCTCCGGAGATGGGCATGGGCGCACGCGTGGACCGAATCGAGCGCGCGCAGTTTCAAAACGAGGGCAGAGCCGTGCCTGCCACCGAGCAAAACGACGCGACGCTGCAATTTCTTTCCGTAGGACACCCGCTGCCGCGAATGGAGATTCGGATCGTCGACGAGCAAGGCAGCGGAGCGGTGGAACGCACTGAGGGCCAAGTGCAGTTCCGCGGACCTTCCGTGACCGCAGGCTACTACAAGAATCCGGATGCGACGCGGGAGCTCATGCGTGGCGATGGATGGCTCGATTCCGGCGACCTTGGTTACGTTGCCGACGGCCAGCTCTACATTACGGGACGGGCCAAAGATGTGATCATCAAAGGCGGGAGAAATTTATATCCGCATGAGATTGAAGAGATTGCCGGGCGCGTGGAGGGCGTTCGCCCAGGTTGTGTGGTGGCTTTTGGCGTTCCCGATGAAGCGAGTGGTACGGAGCGGCTGGCTGTCGTGGCGGAGGCGCGCGATCGAAAACACGCTGATCGAATCGCGCAGGAAATTACGCGCCAAGTCAGCGAGGCGCTTGGCCTGCCTCCCGACATCGTGGAAATTCTGCCGCCGCAATCGATTCCCAAGACGTCGAGCGGGAAACTTCGGCGCAGCGAAACGCGACGGCTGTATCTGGAAGCGAAATTGGGCAAACGGCAAGCACCGGCATGGGTGCAGGTTGGCAAACTGGCCGCCCGAGGAGCGCTGCCACGCTTTGGCTCGCTAGTAAAGTGGGCCGTTTTGCGTGGCGCTGAAGTTGTTTATGGCATCTACGCGCTAACGCTGTTTGGCATGGCGACGGGCGTTGTGTGGCTGATCGTTTATCCGGTGAAAAGCCGGGCCTTTTCCGCAAGGCTCATCCACAGGGCGTCGCGAATGCTTCTGGTTCTCGCGGCGATTCGCATCGAGATTCAAGGGCGGGAGTTGCTCGGGCGATGGCGGTCGGAAGGACCGTGGATTTTCGCGCCGAATCATTCGAGCTACTTGGACATTCTGATCCTGCTGGCCTGCCTGCCCGCTGAGGCCCGCTACGTCGCTAAGGGAGAGATCCACTTGATGCCGCTGGTGTGCACCTTGGCCAGCCGTTCGGGGCATTTCGCGTTTGACCGAAGCGACGCGAATGCGCGCGTGGCGCAGTCAAATGAGATCGAAGAAGCGCTTCGCCGGGGCGAATCCGTGGTGATTTATCCGGAGGGAACGTTCACTTCGGAGGCCGGGGTCAGGCCATTTCAGCTAGGCGCTTTCAAAGCCGCGGTGGACACAAGGCGAGCGATTTGCCCTATCGCCGTGCGCGGCGCTCGGGAATTGCTGCGGGACGAGACTTATCTGCCGAAGCCGGGGAGAGTGACCATAGCCGTGGGGCCTTTGATCGAATCAAGCGGCGAAGCGGACGGCTGGCGTGAGATCGTGCGTCTGCGCGATGAAACCCGCGAAGTGATTGCACGCGGCGCCGCCGAGCCTTTGCTCTGATACTTTCTTCGAGACGTTGCACCTCTGCGCACAGCTCCAGCCGGAGCATTCTCTCATCGCGATTTTTTGCGCTAGTGTGTTTATTGGGGTTGTCGCCAGCGGATCGTCAGCAACTACGCATCCGGGAGTGAGCTTCCCGTTCCCGCCCTGTGGAGAAATGAAGTGCGAAAGATTGCAATCTTGCTGGGGTTGTCTTTGCTGGCGCCGGTGGCTGCGCGAGCTCAAAAGTTCGATGTCTTCACCGGATACTCTTATGAGCAACTTGTACAGCCCGGTGGTGACGCGCACACAAGCGGGTGGGAAGGTTCGCTCACATACAAGTTCAGCTCCTACATCGGAGTGACCGGAGCTTTCACGGGGAATTACGGCACTCTTTTTGGCGAATCGATGAATCTTCACGACTTCTATGTAGGTCCACAGCTCTCACTCCCTATGCGCTATTCGCCCTTTGTTCACGTTCTCGCCGGCGATATGAGGCTAAGCCTGCCGACGTTGCAAAAAAATGCCTTCAGCACGGAATGGGGCGGGGGACTCGATATCCGCGTGAATCATTATCTTTCCGTTCGCGCGATCGAGGCGGATGCCGTGACCGGCAACATACAACCGAGCCAGAGCAACGGCCAAATTTGTGCAGGACTGGTTATACATTTTTAATTTGTGGGGGACTGTCACTACCAAGATAGTTCCGTTTCGACAGGCTCCGCGTAATCCACGCCGTCAACTTCAAAACCAAAAAGTGCGCGAAACTCGTGCTGGAAACCGGCGAAGTCCGTCAACGCGCGCAGATTTTCGCTATTAACCCGCGGCCATGCCGCCACAACGTCTGCTTGCACGGGAGGAAGCATCTCACGGTCGTCGAGGCGGATGCGGCCCGCCTCGTCGAATGTGGGAGCCGAATCATCCGCGAGAAAGTCGAAAAACAAACGGCGCATCTGCTCGATGGCGCCTTCGTCGAGGCTTTTCTGCTTCATTACACGAAAGAGCAAGCTCATGTATAGCGGAACGACGGGAATTGCCGCTGAAGCTTGCGTTACGATAGCCTTGTTCACCGCGATGCGCGCGCCACCTCCCACTTTATCGCGCAGCCGCGAATGCAAGGCACGCGCAGTCTCCTCGAGATTCTTTTTGGCGCAACCGATTGTGCCGTCGCGGTATATGGGCCAGGTCATCTCGGGTCCGATGTAAGAATACGCGATTGTGCGGGCATTTTCGGCAAGCAGGCCTTGCTCGTCTAGCATATCGATCCAGAGTTTCCAGTCCGCTCCCCCCATTACGGCAACGGTATCGGCGATTTGTTGGCTGCTTGCCGGAGAAATGGTCACTTCGGTGACTTTCTCGGAGTCGAGCTCGACGGTCTTGTTCGTATAGGAGTTGCCGATGGGCTTCAAGGAGGAGTGATGGACCGCTCCGGAAACCGGGTCGGTGCGCTTGGGAGCGGCCAAGCTGTAGATAATCAGATCCACTTTGCCAAGCTCTTTGCGAAGTAGCTCCGCCGTGGCGCGTTTGGTCTCGCCGGCGAACGCGTCCGCATTGATGCTCGCCGCAAGCAGTCCTTGCCGGCGCGCGAACTCGTGGAAGGCCACAGTGTTGTAAAAACCGGCGCTTGCGGTCTTATTTTCATCGGGAGGACGCTCGAAGAAAACGCCCACGGTTTTCGCGCCGAAGCCCCAGGCCGCGGCAATTCGAGAAGCAAGGCCATAACCCGTCGATGCACCGACAATGAGTACGTTCGCCGGGCCGCTTCGCCGAGACGCATCGCGGCCAACGATGGTTTCGATTTGCCGCTGCACGTTTCGCCGGCAGCCATCAGGATGAGCGTTAAGGCAAATGAAGCCGCGCGAGCGGCGCTGTACCACCTGCAACGCCATAGGGATTATCCGTCCTCTCCAAAGCGCTCCATGGAAAGCAAAACCTATTCAGGCGGGACGTGTCAAGCGCGACGGCACAGCAAGAGCGGGCGGCCGTCCATCTGAGAATACGGATTCTTCAACGATTCCGACTGGCTTCCCGTTTTCCGCCGGACATCGGACCGCCGATCTAACTCGGGACTTGTCCGGAATCCTGGAACTCATGCCTACCTTTTTTTCTTGCTTGACAGCGGCTTGGCTGCCATCGTATAAATATGCATAGAAATGCATATTCAAACAGCGGACACTTGGATGGGGTCTCACAAGCGCTTGCGGCAAGGACAAATCCTAAAACTAGTCGGGGATGAGCCCGTGGCAAATCAGGACGATTTGCGGAGGCGGCTTGGCCACATGGGCGTGCGAGTGACGCAGGCGACTCTTTCGCGTGACCTTCGCGAGCTGAAGCTGGTGAAAACAGCCGAAGGCTACCGGCCGCTGAGCGCCGCCACGGAAGACTCTGCGCCGGCGCCCCAACTGGGCCGAGCGTTGCGCGACTTCCTCGTCGATATTCGCCCTGCGCAAAATATGCTAGTCCTTAAGACGCCGCCCGGAGGGGCGCAGCCGCTGGCGGCGGCCGTGGATAGCGAACATTGGAAGGAAGTGGCGGGGACGCTCGCAGGCGACGACACGGTTCTAATCATTACGCCGACACGCGCCGCCCGGGCAGCGATTCAGAAACGCATGGAGGACCTGCTCCGATGAAGGACCCGCGACGGGTCGCAGTCATCGGGGCCACGGGTTACGCGGGATTCGAGCTAGCCCGGCTGCTGCTGCGACATCCGAAAATCGAACGGCCAACGTTTTATCTTCGCGGCGAAAACGCGCAAACGCGCTGCTTGACGCAGTTATTTCCGCAGTTGCGCGGATGGGGAGAGGCACCGTGCCGCCCACTTTCGGTGGATGCGATTGCCGCGAGCGGCGCGGGCACAGCATTCTTGGCTACGCCGCACGAAGTTTCGCTCGAGCTGGTTCCTGAGCTTTTGCAAGCCGGGTTGCGAGTAGTCGATCTGAGCGGGGCGTTCCGTTTCCAAGATCCGAAGACCTTTGCGCGCTGGTACAGACTGCCGAAACCGAATGAGGCAGTGACGAAGCGCGCGGTATACGGGTTGCCGGAGCTGTACTCGACGATGTTGGCCGAAGCGGAGTTGGTCGCGAATCCCGGATGCTACGCGACCTCGGTGATCTTAGGTCTTCGACCGATGGTGGAGGCAGGCTGGATCGACATGTCGCGCGGCATTGTATGCGATTGCAAATCGGGGGCGAGCGGCGCGGGAAAGGAACCGAAGCGCGAAACGAATTTTGTGGAGGTGAATGAGAATTTTCGCGCTTACGGCGTTTTCACGCACCGGCACACGCCCGAGGTTACCGAACATGCCGGCATCGAAGATGGACATTTGATTTTCACGACTCATCTGCTGCCGATGGAGCGCGGCATCTTGTCGACGCTTTCTTTTTGGCTGAACGAGCCGCACAGCGCGGAAGAGATCGAGGCGACGTTTCGCAAATTTTATGCCAACCGGCCCATGGTCCGCGTCTGGCCAGCAGGGCAACTGCCGGAATTGCAGCACGTGACGCACACAAACTTTTGCGACATGGGATTTGCGCTCGACGAACCGGGCGAGCGAATTGTGGTCGTCTCTTGCCTCGACAATCTGGGAAAAGGCGCGGCAGGACAAGCGGTGCAAAATTTCAATTGGATGCACGGCCATACGGAATCGACGGGACTGATATGAGACTGGTCATAAAACTGGCGGGAGCTCTTTTGGATGACGAAGCTGTGATGCGGCAGCTTGCACGGCAGATCGCCGAGGCTGCCAAATGCGGCCACGAACTGCTGGTAATTCACGGCGGAGGCAAGATTTTCACCGGGACGCTGACGCGGATGGGAATCACGTCGCGCTTCATTGCCGGCCTACGCGTTACGGATCGCGAAACGCGAGATGCAGCCGTGATGGTTTTCGCGGGGCTGCTGAACAAGCGACTGGCGGGGGCTATTTCGCTTGCCGGTCAAAACGCGGTGGGAATTTCCGCCGCGGATTCCGCCTGTTTCCTCGCCGAGCCGATGATTCATGAAGGCGACACAGGGGGACTGGGATACGTCGGCTATTTGACCGGCGTGAATCTGGAATTCCTGACTTCTTTGTGGCGCACCGGGATCGTGCCGGTCGCGTGCTGCCTGGGGCTTGGTTCGGACGGAGAGCTCTACAACATTAATGCGGACCACATGGCAGCGGCGGCGGCGGAGTATTGCCACGCCGAACGGCTGATTTACCTCACCGATGTGGCCGGAGTGCTCGACGGTGAGAAAGTTCTGGATAAAGTGAACAGCGCAGACATTGAGGACTTAATCCACCGGCAAAAAGTTTCCGGCGGAATGATCTTGAAGCTCGAAGCCGCAAAACGCGCGCTGGCTGGCGGCGTCAAACAAGTGCGAATCGTGGGTGGGACCGGACCACGGGTCCTGCGCTCGGCCAGCAATGGCGCCAGGGGTTCGGGGACACGAGTGATGCCTGTGCTTCCGGTTACGGAAACCAAGCTGGCGATGCGCGCTTCCCGATAAAAAACAAATGAAAACGCATACAGCGAAAAAGTCTGTGAAAACGCCGGGAGCCGGGGCAACGGGAATCTTGCGCGACGCGGACAAATACTTGATGCGCACTTACCGGCGACCGGCGGTGGTGTTCACACGCGGCAGCGGCTGCTATCTGTACGATTCCGCAGGCAAGGCTTATCTGGATTTTCTTGGCGGCATCGCCGTGAATGCGCTCGGGTATTCACATCCGAGACTGGTGCGAGTGATACAGCGTGAGGCCAAGCGGGCCGTTCACCTTTCGAATTTGTTTCACAATCCTTTTCAAGGCCCGCTGGCCAAGAAACTTGCCGAGTGGTCCGGACTGGATCGCGTTTTTTTTACAAATAGCGGCACCGAGGCGATCGAAGGGGCACTGAAGCTGGCGCGAGCATATGCGAAGAAAGCTGCGACTACAGGCTCGCGGCCTAAGACGGGAATTCTGGCGCTCGAGAATTCTTTTCATGGGCGGACATTCGGCGCAGTTTCGATTACCTATCCCGCGAAGTATCGCGAACCGTTTGAGCCACTCGTGCCGGGCGCGGAATTCGTTCGCTTCAATAATGTTGCCGACCTCGAAAAGAAATTTGACGCCGAGGTTGGCGCAATCGTTATCGAAACCATTCAGGGCGAAGGCGGCGTTTCGGCTGTAAGCGAAGAGTTTTGGCAGCGCGCGCGCGAGCTCGCGACCAAGCATAGCGCAGCGCTGATTGCCGATGAAATTCAATGCGGCTTGGGACGTACAGGCCGAAAATTCGCGTATCAGAAATTCAGCAGCAAGCCGGACATCGTAACCGTAGCCAAGCCGCTCGCGGGAGGCTTGCCTCTGGGAGCGGTGATCGCCAATGAAAGGTTCGCCGAAGCGTTTACACCGGGAATTCATGGCACGACCTTTGGCGGCGGCCCACTGGTCTGCGCCGTGGCATTGGAATTTCTGCGCACCGTGGAGGACGAGGAACTGCTTGAAAATGTGCGCGAGCGCGGCGCCGAACTGAAGAGTGGATTGGAAAAGCTGCAGGCGCACTTCGATTTTGTCCGCGAGGTGCGTGGCGAAGGGCTGATCCTGGGGCTAGATCTTTCCATCGAAGGCGCGGAGATCGTTGAAGAAGCGCGGCGCCAAGGCCTGATTATCAATTGCACGCACGAGCATATCCTGCGATTCCTGCCGCCGTTTGTGATCCGCGCCAAGCAGGTGCGGGAGTTTCTGAGCACGTTTAGCAAAGTGCTGGCGAAAGCCCCACGGAAGGCTTGGGAACCAAACCAGGCGAAGCAGACGCACGATACTTCTCGAATGGAGAAAGCGGCGGGAGCGCAAGCTCAAGCCGTAGCGAGGTGACCATGAACGCGGTCGCGGCAACAATACCAACTTTAGCGAATGATCTTTTGACGGGAAGCGAATGGGGCACGGAGCAAGTGCGCGAGCTGTACCACCTGGCCGCTGATATCAAAGCGCGACCGGAACGTTACCGCAGCGCGCTGGCGGGAAGGTTTTTGGCGCTGATTTTTGAAAAGCCGTCGTTGCGCACGCGAGTCACGTTTGAAGTGGGCATATCGAGCATGGGCGGCGGAGCGGTTTTCCTGGATCACACGCAAGCGCGACTGGGCGAGCGCGAATCGGTTGGCGATGTTGCGAGAAATCTGGAGCGCTGGGTGCAAGGGATCGTAGCGCGCGTGTTCGAGCACAAATTGCTGGAGGAATTGGCGGAGAACTCGTCGATTCCGGTGATCAATGCTCTTTCGGAGCGCTG
Source organism: Candidatus Acidiferrales bacterium (assembly GCA_049787175.1). GTDB lineage: Bacteria > Acidobacteriota > Terriglobia > Acidiferrales > UBA7541 > DAHUXN01. The sequence goes on from JBAQYT010000122.1 coordinate 59,672, forward strand.
CCATCCGTGCCAGGCATTCGCGGACTTTTTCACGCTGGAGGAGCGTTTTGGCAGCTTGCGCGGATTGAAATTTGCTTACATCGGAGATGGAAACAACGTCTGCCATTCGCTCCTAACCGTCGGGGCGCGGTTGGGCGCTCATGTTCGCGTCGCAACGCCGGCGGGTTACGAACCCGATCCGGCGGTGGTCTCCGAGGCTCGGCGTACGGCAAGAGAGAGCCGCGGCAAAATCGAGATCCTGCGTTCGCCCGAGGAGGCAGTGAACGGCGCTCAGGCAGTTTACACCGACGTCTGGGCGAGCATGGGACAAGAGGGCGAAGCGGCGGAGCGCGAGGCGATCTTCGCGCGCTATCAAGTGAATCGGGGGTTGTTCGAGCAGGCAGATGCCCACGCGGCTTTCATGCACTGCTTGCCGGCTCACCGCGGATCGGAAGTCTCTGCGGAAGTGATCGACTCGCCGCAGTCAATCGTGTTCGACCAGTCTGAAAATCGTTTGCATGTTCAAAAAGCAATTCTACTCACGCTGCTCGGCTAAGGAGAAAACGTTGGCAAAGAAAGTCGTACTGGCATATTCCGGAGGACTCGACACTTCAATCATCATTCCGTGGCTGAAGGAAAATTATCACTGCGAAATCATCGCCATGATTGGCGACCTGGGGCAGAAGGAAGACCTGGAAGGGGCGCGGCGCAAGGCGCTGGCGACAGGCGCAAGCTCGGCATATGTCGAGGATCTGCGCGAGGAATTCATTAAGAGCTACATTTGGCCGACGCTGCGCGCCGGCGCCGTTTACGAGCACAAGTATCTGCTGGGCACATCGTTTGCGCGGCCGATCTTAGGGCGCAGGCAAGCGGAACTTGCGCAGAAGCTGGGAGCCGACGCGGTGGCGCATGGCTGCACGGGAAAAGGCAATGATCAGGTGCGGTTCGAGCTGGCGGTGAAAGCGATCGCGCCGGAGCTGAAAATCATCGCTCCGTGGCGGGAGTGGAACATCAGCTCGCGCGAAGAGGCGATTGCTTATGCGCGCGAACACAATGTGCCCGTTGAGCAGACGACCAAGAATATTTACAGCCGCGATCGCAATATCTGGCACTTGAGCCACGAAGGCGGGTGCCTGGAAGACCCGGCCAATGCGCCGGAAGAGGCCATGTGGCAATGGGTCGTTTCTCCAGCGACCGCGCCGGATCAACCGACCGAAGTGAAAATTGGATTTGAAGCAGGCATGCCGGTTTCCGTGAACGGCAAGAAATTAGGAGGGCTCGCATTACTCGAAGCGCTGAACGACGTTGCCGCGAAAAACGCGGTCGGCCGGATGGACATGGTGGAGAATCGCCTGATCGGGATCAAATCGCGCGGAGCGTATGAAACGCCCGGAGGAACATTGCTTATCGCGGCGCATCGCGAATTGGAGGCGCTGTGCCTCGACAGAGAAACGCTGCACTTTCAACAGCACTTGTCGCTGCGCTATGCGGAGATGGTCTATTACGGCATGTGGTTCACTCCGCTGCGCGAGGCGCTGGACTCATTTTTCGGATCGTCGCAGCGCCGCGTCACGGGCACGGTGGGCCTGAGCCTTTTCAAAGGCAACGTGAACGTAACTTCGCGCGAATCGTCGTATTCGCTTTATCGAACCAATCTCGCGAGCTTCACGATGACCGGCTATAACCCGAAGGACGCGGAAGGCTTCATCAATCTGTTCGCGCTGCCGATAACGATTCCTGCCGCGAAAGGCGAGGCGCGTTGAACGAAGCGGCGCAAAAAAAGATGTGGGGAGGCCGCTTCGAACACGCGCCAAACAAGGATTTCTACGAGTTCGAGCGCTCGTTTGGCTTCGACCGGCGCTTGCTTCCGTTCGAATTGAAGCTCGACCGGGCGTGGTCGCATGCACTGGAGAAGAACGGGATTCTGAGCGCATCGGAGGGGGGACAGATTCGCATGGCGCTTGAACAGATTGAAAAACGCGCCGCCGCCGAACCGAAATGGCTGGACGGTTCGTCCGCAGAGGATGTGCATCATTTCGTTGAATCCACGCTGACGGAAATGCTCGGTCCATTGGGCCAGAAGCTGCACACAGGGCGAAGCCGGAACGAAATGATCGTCACCGAATTTCGCATGTTCATTAAGGACGCCGCCGCTGCGGAAGCGCACGGCGCGGTGCGCAAACTGATTGGGGCATTTATCGAGCAGGCCGAGCGGCATTTCGGCTGGCCGATGCCTGGCATGACTCATATGCAGGCTGCGCAGCCCATTTTGCTTTCCCACTTCCTGCTGGCGCATGCGGAAGCTTTCTTTCATGACCTGGATCGCATCGATTTTGCCGCGAAAACTTCGGACGCGTGTCCGCTGGGCACGGCTGCACTGGCGGGATGCGCTTTCCCCATCGACCGCCAAGCTTTAGCGAAAGATTTGGGCTTCGCGCGAGTGACGCGCAACAGCCTCGATTCGGTTGGCCGGCGCGATTTTGCGCTCGACTATTTGTTTGCCCTCACCGTACTCGCGAGCCATCTTTCGCGCTTGGCGGAGGATATGATCCTGTTCGCGTCTTCGGGCTTTGGATTCGTGATTTTACCGGATGAATATTCGACCGGCAGCAGCCTGATGCCACAAAAGAAAAATCCCGATGCCTGGGAGTTGATCCGAGGAAAATGCGGGCGTGTTGCCGGGGCGCTGATGGCGCTGGTGGTCACGATGAAAGGCTTGCCTTCCAGTTATCAGCGGGATTTGCAGGAGGACAAGGAGCCGCTGTTCGACGCGCATGATCAGACTCTGGCGATGACCAGAATCGCGGCAGGCGCTATGGCCGCAACGAAGTTCGATGAAGGCAGATTGCGTCGCAGCGTTCGAGAGCCGGGACTGGTTGCCACGGAAGCGGCCGATTATCTGGTGGCCAAGGGCGTTCCCTTTCGGCAGGCGCACGAAATCATCGGAAGACTGGTTCGCGACAGCGAGGGACAAAGCCAGGGCTTTGTCGAATGGCCGGTACAGAAGCTGAAGACGTATTCTCCGATGTTTGAAGCGGACTTTTCGAGCGCACTGACGGTCGAGGCGTCCCTCAACCGCCGCAATTCGCTGGGCGGCACAGCTCCGGCAACCGTGCGTAAAGCGCTGGATGAAGCTAAAGAGCGACTCGCGTCCGCGGAGAAGAAAAATTGAGGGCTCGGAAAGCGCGCCTGAGCGACGCGCCGGCGATTCATGCGCTGATCGCAAGCTACGCCGCCGAGGGAATTTTGCTCCCACGCACACAGGAGAATGTGCGAGAGCATCTTGGCACGTTCTTAGTGCTTGAAGACAAGGGCGAGATCGCCGGTTGCGTATCTCTGGAGAATTATGGCTCCGACTTAGCGGAGATTCGCTCGCTTGCCGTGAGCTCGGAGGTTCGTGGACGTGGCCTGGGTGGACGACTCGTGGAATTTGCCCTGACGGAGGCGCG
>JBAQYT010000096.1:0-8755 GCA_049787175.1 Candidatus Acidiferrales bacterium
TTTTTGGTGGCTGTGGAAGCTGGGCGCGCGTCAGGCTGTGCAAAAAAGCACGGCCGGCGTGGCTGAAGGTCGTTCGTGGAGAGGCGAAACAACCAAGACACCAATCCCACCCTTTGCTGCGCCTCTGGAGATGCGCAAAGCGCAAAGGATGGGGCACCCGCAAAATCAGACCGGCTCTGGCGCGGCGATTCCGAGCGGGACGGTGTTTGCGTGGTATCTGATTTTGACGGGCGTGGCGAGATTTTTGGTGGAATTTATCCGCATCAATCCGCGCTCGTTCTTTGGCATGACCAACGCGCAGACAGCGGGCTTGGCGTCGATCATTCTCGGCGTGGCCCTCATTTTTTATCTCCGCAGCCACAACTCCGCGATCGCGGCGCGGTAACAAGACTTCATGCGCCAGTCATTTCAGGGCGCAGCGCCTTGCGCATCGATCCCGCCGACGCGCTGCGATAGGAATGGCAGTGGCAAGTGTGGACCCTTGGTTCCTCAGGCAAGCGAGTGACACACGAAACGACGATGCGCGTGACGATCCCCACGACATATCGAGGAAAAATGAAAAAGCCGGACTGCTTTCAGCCCGGCCGAGGAAATGCAAAGGTTGTTACGCGGCGACGAACGTTTAGCTCAAACGCAGGTTCTTGCGCGTCACCAAGCCGGCGGCGCAAAGTCCGGTACCCAGGAGGAGCAGCGATGCTGGTTCCGGAGCGGGCGCCGTTCCAAAGGGAAATGGCCCGGAGCTGTTAATGAAATAGCCGCTCATGGTCTGGTTGACGGAAGCGTTCGCCGTGCTGATAAAGGTCGGATCAGAGACGCTCCCGGTGAAAAGCTGCTGACCGATGATGTCCCAATCGGTGTGGCTGGTACAAGTTCCGCTGTCGTCGAAGCAGAAAATCAGGCCGCCAAGATTGCCGCTATTATCATTGGCGAATTCAACCAAAAAGGGCGTAGTGAACGTCATAGACGCGCCGCCATCCAGCGAAAAAGTGAAGTTTGCGTCGACCACAAAGGCTCCTGCGGCGGTGCTGTAATCGAATGAAGAGAGGCTCGAAGGATTGGTCGCCAGTGTGAAGGACATCGAGTAGGGATCGTTTGGAGCGCTGATCGGTGTGGTCGGCACGCCTGGTGCATAGGTACCAGAAATCAGGAACGTCGTGGTAGACGGCGTGGTGCTGTTCAGCGTAAGACTGATATTGCCCGCCCGCGCCGCTGGCGCGGCGACAAGACCTATCAGAATCAGTCCAAGAGCTCCTAGCCCTGCTGCATACCTGCGCATAATCCCCCTAAAACCGAACCACGAATCCCAAAACGTGAAGACCACTGCCTAAAGCAATCCAAATGCACCAAGGTGGCACATGCAATCGAGAAGCCACGGCGCCTATTGAAAACAAGCAGGTTAGAAACGGGACTAGTACGAAAACTGCAAAAGAATGCACCTCATGCCCCTAAAGCTTCTGCTGCTGTATCCCTAGACTTTAGTTCGCGTTGGGGTCTATTCATGGCGAATGAGACCTCGCGGCGGGCAGGTGAAAAATACAGTGGTGTACAGGGTTGTCACTATGGTATAACGATAGTGCGTTTGTGGCTCTTGTGACTGCTTTTTGAGACATCGACTAGGCTGCGCGGGGTGAAACCCTGAGCAGCCTTTTTTTGTGGACTCGGGAGGCGACGACGAGCGCAAATAGCTCCATCCAGCAAGGAGTAAGAAGTTGAGTCGAGAACAAGGTACAGTCAAGTGGTTTAACGCCAGCAAGGGCTATGGGTTCATTCAGCGTCAGAGCGGTGAGGACGTCTTCGTGCACTACAGCGCGATCCAGTCCGAGGGTTACAAGACCCTCAACGAAGGTCAAGCTGTGGAGTTCGAAGTGAAAAAAGGACCCAAAGGACTGCAGGCGGAAGCCGTCGTCGGTCTCTAGTCCGTTTTTTATCAGGAGTGGGGCTTCGTCATAACCAATGGGGATGACCCCTCTCATCTTGCTATTCTAAACTATTGAAACAAATAAATATACGCGACGCGGAGAACCTCGAGAGTCGCAGACGGCGAGTGGCGATCCGGTTTCGCTACCCGGAAGCGTTTGGAAGCATCTAAGTGCATTGGGGAAGCTCTATTAGCCCGGTTTTCCACATACAAGTCCAGCAATGGGTTCTGCAATCTGAGTAGCGCTTTTCATCCTAGCAAGGCGCAGTTCCAAGGAGGCTTTGTGCAAGTATTGGATGCAGGACAGACAGTTCGACACATACAGTATGGCGTCGGCACGGTAACCGAATCGGATTCCGAGCGCACGTCGGTGGAGTTTGACGACCACGGCATAAAGAAATTTGTGACGAGTATTTGGTCCGCGGAAGTGGTGGGCGAGATTGCCGGACGGCCGACGCGGCCGAAACGCCGCCGGAAGTCGACGAAGACCGCGGTAGCCAAGGCCGCAAAGAACTAGCACAAAAATTACGCCTCGCGCCGCGTGGTCCATACCTGACCACTTGACCTCACAGCGCGAGGCGTTTTCTTGCCGCAAATACCTAAAGCAAATCCGCCTAGGCTGAAAGCTTTCGGCGAATCAGTGGAACAAATCCCAACAAGCCTGAACCGAGGAGCAAAAGCGTACCCGGTTCTGGCGTGGCCGAAGAAATGGCGTTCGGAAGCCCTACGGTTCCCGTCATAGACGAAACGGTTGGGTCGCTGTCTGTCACGAAGTCAATGGTGGCGTTCCCGGTGGCGCTTACCGTACCACTTTTGCCGTCAAAGGTATAATTCATCGCTTCATATGTGAGCAATAAACCGCTGGAGCTAGGTGTATCGCCGAACTCCGCCTCGCCAGTCACAGTGAGGAGTCCCGCTTCGGTCAAATCGGTGAAGCTGAATGTGCCGCCATCCCCAAACGTCGCCCCGACGCCAGTAAAGCTAAAATCAAATTGGTCGGTGTCCGGCGTAAAAACCTCGAAGCCCGTCAGATTCTTGTTGAGACCGGAAATACTAGTGATGAAAACATCCATGCTGCCGCTGGAATAATCTGAACTGACGCTGCCAAGATCCTGGCCATTGCACGCGACAGCCACCGCGCCGCCACAACCGATCGTGGCCGTGACCGTCCCTGCCATTGCCGGCCGACACATCAGGACCGCCAAAGCCAAACCACAAATGGAAACAATTGCTTTCATTGTTCGCACGCTCAATACCTCCGATTTCAAACCTAATTTGGGAAATGCCCCTAGGATCGACCCGTGGCCCGTACTGACAAAACTATTCTGCTAATACTTAGGCACGAGAGCCGCCAACTTGCGCCGAAAATTTCGCGAACATAGGTTTTCTCGTTGCCTTACTAAACAATTGAAACTAAGCCGCATACCCTGCTCTTCGGCCATCGCGCCCGGCTGCTTGTTTCGCGACCCCCGCACGGGACGGTCGACGTGTGCAGAATGCTGCAGATTGACTGCAACTTTGCGTCACGTCCGACCCATGCGACCGCTGGCTCCGGGGCCACCTCTTATTGCGTCACGTAGTAGCCGTCGGCGTTGATAAGGCAAGTCCCCGTGGCGCCGGTTGAAGAGACGCTTTCGCCAGCAAAGCCAACATTTGAGCCGTTTAGTAACACAAGATTTAACGTGCTACCAGGACTGGCATATAGATTCGTCTTCGTTCCGAAATAGGTCACAGGAATAGACTTCGTCGTATCTGTCGAGCTGGATGAGAAAAACGAAACTTGAGACCCGTTTGTCTGGAGGGCTATCGTGGAAACAGGAACACCGGATGTAATATTCAGGCAGATGCCGGTCACCCAGTTGATTACCAATTCCCGAAAGGTCCCCCCGGAAGGTAAGGTGGACGGAACCGTGGCCGTTGCGGACGCCGCGCTAAGCAGGCTAATCTCAATGCTGGCGGGCTGGTAGGCGGGATTATTCACCTCGGCCGTCTCCAAAGGGATGGGCCCGCTTGTGCCTGCGGGATTCGAGACAGTAGCGTTGACATTACCGCCGATGGAAAGTGGACTGGCGACGTTGACAGTCGGCGTGCCATTAATTGTAGCGTTCACGGTTGGCGTGCCGCTGAGCTGCACAGCGGGCAGGCTGTTCACGTTGACGTTGGGCGTGTTGACCACGTTGACGTTGCGCGTGTCCACGGCCATTGTCGGGACGGGCTGCGCCGTGGTGTTCGACACGGTGACCAGCGTGGACACTACGGCGTGCACGGCCTTTGGGGCGAGCATCACGCTGAAAAGCCCTGCCAAAGATACTGCTCCCGCGAACATCAACAAGCGTTTTGCAAATTTCATCCCAGTTCTCCTTTTGCGCGAAGTGTCCGCGCTTGCGCGGACACACACGTAGCGTCCGAACTCACGAGGTGAGACTTAAATTTCCAACCCGACAACACTCATCGGCGTTTGGTTTCCGTTGCGCTTCGGCCGAGCGGCAGCGTGCGCGAGCCCGCCCACCACGGCAGGCTCGTCTCCGGCAAGCACGCCAGCACGCGCATCTGCGGATGCCGCCAAACATCCGTCGATCACAGCGGGCCGACAACGCTGATCGGCCTTTACAACGGCAAAAGCGAAAGCCGCGTCACGCAACCTAAACGCTGGACCGACGGCTCACCACGCGCACCGGCCGCAGGGCCAGAGCTGAACGAGAACGCCAAGCAAGGGCCAGGAGTCCCGTGCCGAGCAAGAACAGCGTCGTTGGCTCAGGCGTGGGAACGGACGTGCCAAGGTTCGCGCCGGTTGTGTCCGTGATGTCAAAGGCCCAGGCGCCGGATGGCGTGATGCAGCTCATGACGCCCATCAAGTTGAAATCGCAGGTCTGGAACGCGCCGCCGGTGAAATCGGTGAAGCCTTCCCCGAGAGAGCCATTGTCGGAAAAGGCGTTGGGAACGTAATTGGCATCAGAAAGGATCAGCGTGTAGGTGCCCGGCGTGAGGGTGAGCGGCATATTGATGTCGCCGCAAATCGAATCGCCATTGCTGAAGGCCACCGTGCCGGCAGGGCCGCAGCCGGCAAAGCTGCCAAAATTGCTTTCGTTGTCCGCCGTGCCATTGACCAGCAACGCGGACGGTCCCTGGCCAGCAAAAAGCGCGAGCGAGGAATCGAAACCACCGGCGGGAATGAGCATGCTCGCCGCGTTCGTGCCGCCGCCGAAGCCCCAAGTCTGGAAGTCAACATTCTGCGCCGTGCCGCCGCCGACGGTGAAGACCAAGTTGAAGGTTGATTGCGCGTTCGCCAGCGTGCCTGTGTAAGACAACGAGGCGGAATTCGCGCGCGCCGCAACGGTTGCAAAAAGAACGACTGCAAAAGCTACGAAAAGCCTAATCCATCGCATCGTTATGCCTCCCAAAAGCCTCCCCGGAGGGCGGCGGATTAAACCACACGACCAGCGCAAACTGCTAAATCAAACGGCGGCGAATCAGCGGTGCAAGTCCGAGCAAACCTGAGCCAAGCAGGAGGAACGTGCCTGGTTCGGGAGTTGTGCTGGTCATCGGGCCGGCGCTGAATTCCAGCGAGAACTCGCTCGCGTCGGCGAACGATGGATTAATGGTAATCATAGGGTCGACACTGGCAAACCAAGTTCCACTGGGGCCAGTGATACCGCCCCCGCCCTCGGCGGAGACCACAACGTAGTAGCAACATCCTGCGACGGCGCTGAAATCCTCTGATCCGCCAAAGGCGTTCGGGTAGGAGGAGCAGGCGCTAGGGGCGCTGGGGTCCGAGCAAGCTGCGAAGAGCACCGAAGTACCGACAATATGGAACCCAGCCTCGCCCCAGTCGCCACCGCCCCCCTGGGCTTGCCCAAACGCTGTAGCGATGAGAGGCACCTGTACGCCCGCCGGACCAACTACGGCAAAAGCGAAGACTACCTCGCCACTATCTTGCAAACCCTCATCTACGGTTCCCCCTCCCGCCAACGAGCCGCTCGTTGAAACCGCGGCCAGGTCTGGACCGTAGGTCATCGTCAAAGTTGCACTCCAAGATGTTCCATAGGTACTGTCACTTACCGAGCCAGTAAGGGTCCCCTCTTGATCAAGGAACCCGACGCCGGGAATCACTCCGGTGAATTGGACGGCTGGTGTTTCGTTCGCATATGTACTGAGCGGTATAGATCCTAGGACGAGAAACAACACACCTGCCGCAAGAACCGCTTTTCGCATTCTGGTACCCTCCGATGCTTCCGCTTTATTTGCGCGAACTGTGTTCTCCTGCCTCAAATCCCAGACCGCCCTTTATGCTCCGAACTTGCGGCGAAGCAAGCCTAGCGCCGTCAAACCCGAACCGAGGAGCAACAGCGTTCCGGGCTCCGGCGTAGCGCTGGGGCCGGTACCGCCGGTACCGGGAGTGAAAGATAATGTGCCGAACTCAGATATTCCCGTGCCGTCTGGCAAATTCGTGTTGATCGGGGAGGCGAACGCACTAACGGTAAAAGGTTGTGTGTTGTCGAAAATGAAAAAGCCCTTATTGGATGCAAGCCATGAGAATGAGTCGGAATCCTTCCAGAGACTGTTGAGCGTAATGTCGAATGTTTGGGAATACCATGTTATGTCAAGGGTTGTCCCGGAGCTTGAGAATGTCACGTTTGGTGCGGTCGGCGCTGCCTCAAAACAAACTCCTCCCGGACTATATGTTGTCTCCGTTGCAGACGAAGGTCACAGAATCAGCCCGGACGCTAGGGGCGACCATAGCGGCAACCATTAAGAATGCTAGCATTATCCACAAAGACTTTCTCATTCTCAGCCCTCCTAAACTTGCATTTTCGCTGGCCCTCGCCCAGAACGGCGCGTGAGAAGAGCGAGGCTGGACCCGCGCAACCATTTCTGTTCGTCTCCAAAGACGGCGAGCAGCCACCACTGCTGCCGCCACCTTCGCCTCGGCGCTACTCTACCGAGCCCTGGACTGCCTTACCTCAGGCCCGCACGAACCGGCGACGGATAAAGCCAAGTCCAGTCAGACCAGAACCGAGAAGCAACAGCGTCCCTGGTTCCGGCGTTGGACTCGGACCTGAACCGCCACTTCCGCCGATGTTGGGAAATCCGACGGTAGCAGTCATTGATGTGACCGTGCCAGGATCCAAGTTCAACGTGGCGCTGCCCATCACATTGATCGTTCCACTTGCTTTCAAACCGTCCAAATTGAACGTGAATGCCGTGGCATCAAGTACAAGACCGAGCGGACCGGTCAGACTGGGGGTGCTGCCGAATTCGGCCTCGCCAGTGACCGTCAAAGCTCCCGCCTCTGTGAGATCGGCGAAGCTGAAGGTCCCGCCGCTGGTGAGTGTGTTGCCCACGTTCGAAAAACTGAAATTGAATTGGTCCACCTGCGGTGTAAAGACGGGCAACGCCGAGACTTCCGATGAAAGGCCGGAAACGCTCGTGATGACCGTGTCGATTCCCCCGCTGCTGAACGTGCCATCCATGTTCTCCGTGACCGTTCCAGGGAGACTCATTCCGTTGCACGCGACCAATGGGCTACCGCAACCGATCGTTCCGCTTGCTGATGCCATAGCTGCTACGGACGTAAACCCCACTGCCAAAACCAAAGCTGCTACCGAAGTGATCACTTTTCGCATTCGAGTGTCCTTGAGCCGCTCAATTAAGTACCCAAACCTAGGCGCACTGAAGCTGCGCGCTTGCGTCCCGTAGATGCAACAGCCGTGCCGAAGCGATGGAGCAGAGGGGCTTGAACGCTGAATTCACGCTAAATTGTTTCTAAACGCCATCTAAACGGATAAGGCGCTGTCAAGAAGGAAGTAAATGGCGCGTCTAAACAGAATTTGCGATGGGAATGCGCAGGAGCGACGCCGAAGAGGCAACCGCAAATAATACTAGAAATTACAGTTATGGGAATGTGAAAACTCTTGCAACTAGGGATGCAAACGCAATGCACATAGGCAGTCGAAAGCTCTAAGTGCCGCTGTAGGCGTGCTTCAGGAAACGCGCGGCTGAGCGCGCGGTGTCGGAGTTCGGCGGGGCGATGGAGCGCGCTTGTTGATAGCGCTCGACGGCTTTATTTCGCTGATTGAGCAGGTCGTACATTTCTCCAGCCTCGAGTGCGGCTGGCCCGGTGACGCCGGGATTCGCGTGGGGGTAACGGATGGCTTCTTCAAAGGCATAAGCCGCGGGGGCGTAGTCTTTCTCGCGGCGCAGCGCTTGCCCCAAAGAGTAGGCGGCGCGCTCAACACGGGCGTCCGGGAAAAACCCCTGTTTGCCGAGCTCGAATAGATTGCGATAGGCCGCAATGGCCTCTTCTTGTTTGCCGGCGGCGTTGAGCAGATCGGCATCGGCAAGTCCAAAAATGAAGTTGTGGGGGAACTCCGCGTAATCCTTTCCGAGAAGCGCGAGAGCCTCGCCGTAATGGCCTTCGCGCGCCAAGAAAAGCGCAAGAATGGTGCCGGCATCGATGCTTTCTTCCCCGTCCCCCTGAACCGCCTGGCGAAGAAGCGCGAGACCCCTTGGTTTGCTGCCGCGGATGTCGGCCACAAAGACGATGCTCTTTTCCCACCAAGACAAGCTGCCCACAATATATTGGAACGTTCCCACGACAAGCTTGGCATCCGCGTAATTCGGGTCGAGCTTGAGCACGCGTTGATCGTCGTGATAAGCGCCGAGTCCCTCGCGCATCGCGCCGAGCCAGCGCTTTTCGACGACCGCGGAATAGACCGTGGCGAGCCCGCGGGCAACGGCACGGGCAAAAAGCGCGTCTGCGTCGTTCGGATTTTCGGTCAATTGGTGATTGGCGAGAGCCAGCGCGCGCTGCGAAAGCTGGTCGATCTGGATTTTCAC
>JBAQYT010000142.1:0-20026 GCA_049787175.1 Candidatus Acidiferrales bacterium
TGGCCTTCAAAACGTTCTCTTACACATAGCGAGCGTGATCAGGTATGGAACGAATGCCGACTCTCATTCTTACCAATGGTAAAATCTGGACAGAAAATCCGGCGCAGCCTCAGGCCGAAGCTGTAGCAATCGAAGCAAACCGGATTGTGGCGGTCGGAACTTCCGATGATGTTCTGAGCTTTGCTGGCCCGGACACCACATTCATCGATCTGCGCGGCCGACGAGTCGTCCCGGGTTTTAATGATGCCCATCTCCATTTTTACATGGGAGGAGCCAGCCTTTCGCTCGTTCAACTTCGCCATGTAGGAAGCCCATCCGCATTCCGCGAAGAAATCGGCAAGTTTGCGCGGACACGCCCCAAGGGGGAGTGGATTCTTGGAGGGAACTGGGACCATCAGAACTGGACGCCTCCCTTTCTTCCCACTCACGAACTCATAGATGATGTCACTCCAGAAAACCCTGTCTTCGTGAATCGGTTCGAAGGACATTCGTCGCTGGCGAATTCCCTCGCCATGAAGTTGGCCGGGATTGACCGGGGCACAAAAGATGCGCCCGGAGGCGAAATCCTTCGAGACGCTCATGGCGACCCGACCGGAATCTTCAAAGATGCAGCGCGAAATTTGATCGAGCGCTACATTCCCGCTGCCTCCGAGACGCAGGTAATCTCGGCTATTTCGGCGGCCCAGCAACATGCCGCGAAATACGGCGTCACCAGCGTTCAAGAGATGGGTGTCTTAGGACTCCGTCGTGCCGACACTTTGGAAACAGTCATTCGTGCGTACCAGAGACTTCAAGCTCAGCACCAACTTCACGTTCGAGTTTCTGTGCACTTTCCCCTTCCAGAGTATCGGCGGTTTGCACAGATGTGGACGCCGACAACGGATCTGCTTCAGATGCGGGGCATCAAAAGTTTTGCCGATGGCGCACTGGGATCAGCAACAGCGTGGTTTTTCGATCCATACACCGATGCGCCATATTCGCGAGGCATTCCCAGCGACGAATTGAATGATCCGGAAGAGATGTACCGAAACCTGTGTAAAGCCGATGACTCTGGCTTGCAGCTCGCGGTTCACGCAATCGGAGACCGGGCGAACCATACGATTTTGGATTTTTTCGAGAAACTTCAGCAGGATAACGGATCACGTGATCGGCGCCTGCGCATCGAACATGCGCAACACCTTCAGCCCGCGGACATCGGCCGGTTCTCTGGATTAAATGTGATTGCTTCGGTACAGCCCTACCACTGCATCGACGATGGGCGTTGGGCCGATCAGCGCATCGGACCCAAGCGCGCTAAGACGACCTATGCGTTTCGTTCGCTGCTCGACTCGGGCGCTATCCTTGCATTCGGCTCCGATTGGTTTGTGGCGCCTATCGATCCGTTGCAAGGTATTTATGCGGCCGTGACTCGGCGGCCTCTGGATGAAAAACGTCCGGATGGTTGGGTGCCTGAGCAGAAAATCTCCGTTGCGGAAGCGGTTCACGCATACACAATGGGATCGGCATACGCCTCAAAAACGGAGAAGATCAAGGGCTCGCTCGAACCCGGCAAATTGGCTGACATTGCGGTTCTCTCCCAGGATATTTTTCACATCCGTCCAGAGCAGATTCGCGAAACGAAAGTTGACCTGACCATTTTCGACGGACAAGTCATTTATGAGAGGAAATGACTTCTCAGCGGCTGCTGGTTCCGTTCCCGCAGAACAGCCGTTCACACTCAGCCAGATCGCCCCCCCCCGCTTAGAGGTGCTCACGGATTCATCGTTCCCATCGGATGGATCCCGCTGGCGACAATATGACCGACTGACGCGCCTGCAAATTGCGTAATGGCAGCAGCAGCAGCTTTACCTTAGTTCTGGCAATGCCTTACGCTATGGAAATTAGCAGAAAGAAGCGCGTGCGGCGTCCGTGGTATTGAGAGACTCTCTGGCAGTTGGTCAATACTTAAGCAAAAGACAATCGTCCATCACAGCTTCCACATGAATATGCTCGATCAAAAATCGCCAGAGTTGATTCGCGGGCTGGGTCCGTGGGCCGCTGCGGCTATCGTTGTAGGCACGATGATCGGAACCGGAATTTTCATCAAGCCCGCCAGCATGGCGCAAGCCGCAGGCACTGTTGGCCTGGTGGCGTTGGCTTGGCTGATCGGCGGCGCGCTCTCTCTTTTTGGTGCACTCAGTGCGGCAGAACTCGGTGCGGCTCTGCCCGAGGCCGGGGGCACCTACGCTTACATGAACCGCGCCTACGGGCCGGTTTGGGGGTTCATTTTTGGCTGGACCTACTCCACTATCGGCGCGCCGGCTTCCATCGCGACCATCGCTGCCGGCCTGATACAATTTGCCGGTTATCTTTTCCCTTTTATCTCCACGCCGATTTGGGCGCTGAACTCCCTTCCTCTTACGCACACCGCTGTCCACTTCACGTTCACCTGGGCGCAGCCGCTTGCTGTGGCAGCGATCGCCCTCGTGACATTTGTAAACTACTTGGGCGTTCGTCTGGGCGGACGCGTACAGGTTGTGCTGACCGTCATCAAAATCGCCGCTGTGATCACCGTCACCATCATCGGATTTTTCTTCGGCAAAGGCAGCTTCGCAAATTTTCACGCGACACCAGTTTCGTTGAGCCGCATCGGAGTTGTGGCCGCCCTGCTGACCGCTGTCACCAGTAGCCTGTGGGCGTACGACGGCTGGAACAATCTCACTTTCGTCGGCTCCGAAATCAAACGGCCCGAACGGAACATCCCTCTTTCCCTGATTTTCGGCGTCGTCATCGTTTGCGGAATCTACACTGTCATGAGCGCCGCTTGTTTCTACGTGTTGCCATTTGACAAAGTAGCCGCATCGCCGCATGTCGCCTCCGACGTCATTGCCCGCGCCACCGGAACCAACGTGGCCACCTGGCTCACGATTGTCATGATCATTTGCGCCCTCGGCACGCTCAACTCATCCATCCTGACCAATGCTCGCGTGGATTACGCCATGGCGCGCGATGGACTCTTCTTTCGCATCGTTCGCGGCGTGCATCCGCGTTTTCGCACTCCTGCAAACGCTCTTGTTTTTCAGGGAATTCTTGCCTCTGCTCTCGCGCTGATCGGAACGTTCGAAGGCCTCTCCGACTTCTATGTGTTTCTGGTATGGATTTTCTATGCAGCCCAAACCTTCGGTGTAATTGTGCTCCGGCGGAGGGAGCCGGATATGCCGCGGCCATATCGCACCTGGGGTTATCCCATCGTCCCGTTGATTTTTGTCTTAGGCGCGCTGGCACTGACCGTGAATACCTTTGTGCAGAAGCCCGTGAGTTCATCTCTGTGCATCCTGATGATGCTCATCGGTATCATCTTCTACGTTCGCTGGCGCAAACGCGCTTTCACCGAACAAACTCGTTAGTGGGCCGCACTTCAGGCAGACCATTTTTCCTAAGCCCGCAGCTACACAAGCCGAGGCCCATGACTTTTTGAATTCGCCGATGGGTTCTCCGTTGCGGTGAAAGATCCGGTCTGTGAGTACTCCATTCGCGAATCGAGCTTGTTTCCGCGCGGATATCCCAACGTCTATCCGGACCAAACCGCCCCGACCCATCTGCAAAACCTAGTTTGCGATTATCCGACTTACCAGGAGTTACCCGTCGTCTCTAGCAGATTGTTTCCGAGTAGCCCATCACTCGGGAACAATCGCCAGGAACGCATTCCCTCAAACGTTCATGCGGGTAGCCCTCAAGGCGAATCGGCGCTTACATGTGGCTGAACTATTCGTATCGCAAGGCGGCCATGAGGATATAATCTGTTTCCCGGAATTTATGTACCTGGCTACAGAGCAGTTGGAAAAGTTATGCGACCGTCCGATCCTGCTTTTCTTACCAAGGCATGATCGTTGGTTTCGGAAGCGGCCGCTCGCGCAAATATCGCGGTTATCTTGGGCAGCGCGAGAATTAACAAGGAATCGCCCACACCGACTGCAATGGTTATCAATCGCACGGATCTCGCGCAGAATAAAATTTCAACGCCGGAGGCTTTCATCATGAATATCCCTGTCATCTTTTCTGAGATTCCGACCGCTCGCAAATGGCGATCCTCCGTTTCCATGTTTTTCGGATTCATCGCAATATTCTTCGTTTTTGCCACCGCCGCATCCGGCGGCCCCATCCCCGTGCAAAAACTGATCAGCAAACTCCAGTGGCGCAGCGTCGGCCCATACATCGGCGGACGCGTTGTCGCCATTGCCGGCGTCCCCAGCGAGCCGGATCTTTTTTACATGGGGACTGTCGGCGGCGGCATTTGGAAAAGCACTGACTACGGCGTCAGCTGGCAAAACATCTCGGATGGTACGCTGCCGAGTTCCAGCCCCAGCGTCGGCGCCATCGCCGTCGCTCCCTCCAATCCCAAAATCATTTACGCCGGCATGGGCGAAACCGACATTCGCAACGACATGATTCCCGGCGACGGTGTTTTCAAATCCACCGACGAAGGCAAAACCTGGCATTCCATGGGGCTTCGCGATACGCATACCATCAGCAACATTGTCATCAACCCGAACAATCCGGACGTCGTGTACGCTTCCTCGATGGGCCACGTTTTCAAGCCAAACCCCAACCGCGGCGTCTTCAAATCCACCGATGGCGGCCGCACGTGGAACAAAATTCTTTTCGTCGACGATCAAACCGGCGCTATCAATCTCGTCATGTCGCCCAGCGATCCTAACGTTCTCTATGCCGCAATGTGGCAGGCCATCCGCACTCCTTATTCGCTTTCGAGCGGCGGACCCGGCAGCGGTCTTTACAAATCCACTGACGGCGGCGCGCATTGGGCCAACCTCACTCACAATGAAGGTTTCCCGCAAGGGATCCTCGGCCACATCGGCGTCGGCGTCGGCGTCACCGCCGCCGATCCCAGCGTGGTCTACGCAATCTGCCAGGCCAAAGATGGCGGCGTTTTCCGCTCGAGCGATGGAGGCAACAGCTGGAAGCACGTAAATGATGAAATGAAGCTTCGCCAGCGCGCCTTCTATTACATGTGCGTCTTCGGCGACCCCAAAGACGCGAACACTATCTACGTTCCCGAAGTCGACGCCGTGTACGTCTCACGCGACGGCGGGAAAACTTTCCTGCCGATGCGTCCGCCTCACGGCGACAACCACGTCGTCTGGGTCAATCCCAACAACACCAAAATTATTTTCGAAGGTAACGACGGTGGCGCGACCGTCTCCACCGACGGTGGCAAGACTTGGAGCAGCGTGCACAATCAGCCTACCGGCCAGTTCTATCACGTGAATATCGACGACCAATTCCCATTCCACATCTACGGCGCGCAGCAGGATGAAGGCTCATTTGAAGGCCCCAGCGCCGACCCGGGCGGTTCCGTTCCGCTCGAAGCCTGGCAGCGCGTCGCCTACGGCGAGAGCACCTATTCCGTGCCGCAGCCCGGCGATCCCAACATCACTTTCGGCAGCGGTTACTTCAGCATCTTCCTTCGCTACAATCTGGAAACTGGTCAGTATGAAGAAGTCAGTCCGTGGCCGCATTATCAGGAAGGCGCCGCGTCCAACGAGCTCAAATATCGTTTCGGTTGGACCCATCCCATACTTTTCTCGCCTAACGATCCCAAGGAACTGCTCATCGGGGCGCAGTGTGTTTTTCGCAGCGACGATTACGGCCAGACGTGGCACCAAATCAGCCCTGATCTCACGCGCAATGAGCCTGCCACCGAACTTCCGAGCGGCGGCCCAATCGACCTCGATCACTCCAGTGCTGAAGTCTATCCGGGCATTTCAGCCCTCGCCGTTTCGCCGCGCGACAACAACGTGATTTGGGCGGGCTCCGACGATGGCCTCGTCCACGTCACCACCGACGGCGGCTCGAGCTGGCAAACCGTGAATCCGCCCGATCTGCCCGAGCATTCCTGGATCAACTCCATTCAGCCGTCATACGCCGCCGCAGGCACAGCCTTTCTCGCCGCGCGCCGTTATATGTGGGACGATTTCAAACCCTACGTCTTTAAAACCGACGACTATGGCAAGCATTGGACATCCATTACCGACGGCATTCCCGGGGACGCGTACGTTTTCGATCTTCGCCAGGATCCCAATGACCCCGACCTTTTGCTCCTCGGCACGAAAAACACCATCGACGTGAGTTTCGACGCCGGCGCGCACTGGCAGCCGCTTTCGCTCAACTTGCCCACGGTGCAAGTGCGCGACATCGCATTCAATACGCGTCAAGACCAAGTCGCCATCGCTACGCATGGCCGCTCGTTTTGGGTCCTCGACAATCTTTCGGTTCTCGAGCAAATGACCAAGAATCCTTCCATGGATTCCGATGGCCCATCGCTTTTTGCTCCGCAAAAAGCCTGGATCAGCCACGCCTACGGCGGCGGCAATCCGGATTTCATGCCAGCCGCCGCCGGCCAGAATCCTCCGTTCGGCGCCACGGTCTTTTTCAATATTCCGGCAAACTACAATGGCAGCACGCCCGTGAAGCTCGAATTCATGGATTCGCAGGGTCAGCTCGTCCGCAGCTTCGATCTTCATCTGAAAAATAAGCAGGCCAAGCAGCCCACACCCGAGGAGGAAAGCCGGAAAACTCCCGAGCAGCAAAAACGCGACGCGCAGGAAAAACTCACCGCTATCGAGCCAGGCATGAACCGCTTCCAGTGGGATCTCCGCTATTCCGAAGCCACCGAAGTGACTGGTTTCTATCCGCCGGTGGCCGCGGGTGGACTCGATGATTCTGTCGACGGCCCGCTCGTGGTGCCCGGCAATTATTCCGTCGTGCTCGACTACGGCGGCTCGCAAACCAAGCAGAATTTCGATGCGACTCTCGATCCACGCATCCACGCGACCGCCGATGATCTTGCCGCTCGCCTCGCGCTGGGCTTGAAAATCCACGCGGACCTCGATTCGCTCAACAAAAAACTCAATCAGGCCATCGCTCTGCGCGACAAGTTCGCGTCCAGCGGCCAGCAATCCAGCGCTGCCGATCTCGACCGCATCATCGGCAACCTCGTTCAGTTGCAGATCCATTCCAGCGAAGGCACCTTGCTCCACGAGGCCAAGCTTCGCAGCTACTTGGCCTATCTTGCTGCCGACATCGACCTCTCCTATGCGCGGCCGACTTCGGCGGAATATTCCGTCTTCCAGCAGCTCGATCAGGAGGAAAAAGCGGGCGAGCAGAAACTCGACGCAGCCATGGCCTCCGCCGACAAATAAATAGTTGGCGTGCGGCGAAGAACAATTCTACCGTTCGCCTTCCATGCCGAGTTGCACTCATTGCCGACAATAGGGGGGAGTTGTCGGCAAACAGGAACTAATAACGAGATCGGGACTCGTGGGATTACTTCCTCCTTGCCCGTCGTTCAACCCAAACAGAGTGGTCCCGCAGGGGGTTCAGGGGCACTTGGTCAACTGGTTTCGTGAGGGCAGGTCACTTCAAAGTCCGTATGCAACCATCCGAATTTTGACGTGCCCACAAATGCCTGGCGAGACGTCAGAGGATTGTGAACGAACGGACTGGAACAGCTATCTATTTTTCCAAGCCCGCAATCTCGACGTTGAAGTTACTGAGCAGCTCGCCGGTAGACAAATACACGGAGGCAACCGCGAGTTGGTAGTCAACTTGGGCTTGAATTAGACTTTGCTCCCCTTGAGCCAGTTCCGACTGAGTCTCCAGGACGACAAAGAGCGTTTCCGCTCCGAGTTCATATTTTCGTTGTTCCGCTTGCATGTTTTTTTGCGCCAGATTGAGCGCAATCTTCGCCGCCTCTATGGAAAGCTTCGATTGTTCCAATTGATGGACCGCGTTGGCAACGTCGAGCGTAATCAGCTGGCGGACCTGGCGATCAGAATAGAGATCGTGACGTTTGGATACCTGGGCATTCGCAAAGGCAGCTTTCGCCGCATAATTCTTGACAGGGAGAGTCAAATTGAGTCCACCGCCGTACGTCGGCTGACTGAACCCGAATGTCTGGTCGAGTGCTTCGAGAAATGGCCCGTTCGTGGTGGTGTTCAGCCCATATCCCGAATAGATTCCTGTAAGGGACAATTGCGGCTCCAGACCGTTGTGTGCAATTTTAATGTTCAGGTCATCATTGGCGAGCTGGAGCCGCTGAACCTCAACCTCAGAGCGGTTGACCAACGCTTTCTGGAGTTCCGTGCCAATATCCACGCTGAGCAGGTCATTTGTTGGTTCTGGAGTCTGCGTCAAATTCAGATCGAGCGCCCGGATGTTTGGATCGAGATCGGCGCCAATAACATTTCGGAAGGTATCTTCGGCTTGTTTGACGACGTATTCGGCTTGGATTTCCGCCACGCGGCGCGCGGCGACCTGCGACTCGGAGCGATAAATGTCGAGAGGAGGCAGGGCGCCCTTCTCCAGAGCTTGTTTATCGTGATCGTATGACTGCTGCGCCTGAGCCAGCAAATTCTGCTGGACCTCGAGATTCTCACGCGCCTCGACGACATTCCAATATTGCTGAATCGCGTTAAAGATCACCGTGGCGACTTGCTGATGGAATGTCGCGCGCGACTGCGCCAGATTGCGCTGCGCGATGATGATCGGCCCGCGATTGACCAGAAGCCCGCGGCCACGAAGGAGCGGCTGCGTAATTTGAACTGATACGGTTCCGAAGACAGAGGGATTGACAAAACCAAAATCGATATTCGAGGAAAACTTCGTAGCACTCACAAACGTCTGGACGTTCGTTCCAGTTTCGAACGTCTGTGAAAGCCCGAGTTGATATTCCTGGGTCAAGCCGGTCAGCGTCGGGGCTATGGCTGCCTGCGAGAAGGAGCTCTCCGTCGACCGTTCGGTATTGAAGAGCCCCGTGACGGTCGGGTCGAAGGGCGCACGGGCGGATTCAACAGCATTCTTCGCCGTGTCAATCTGCGTCTGATCGAGTTGTATATCCGTATTGTTCCCCAACGCTAGGAGTATCGCGTCGTTCAAGGAAAGCCGCAGCTTGCCGCCCTTCACGTACTGTTGAAAACCGTGCGGCACGGGCAGTCCGGCTGTTGAACCCTGCGCCGTCTGTTCGGTGAGAGTGGCGCGCGGAGATGGGGTTTGTGCAGGAAGCGTCCAGGCCCAGACGAGAGTTGCAAACACAGCCAGCAACAGTCGGAAGACACAAACAGGTGAGCATCTCATTTTCCCCCCTGAAGAGCGTAAAAGTCCCTGTTCCCTGCTGGAAACAATCGAAAGCAGAGTGGCCGACCAGACGGACTGCTGAAACTATTCGTATCGGATCGCTTCCACTGGATCGAGCCGCGCCGCTCTTACCGCCGGATAAATTCCAAAAATCAACCCCACCGAGATGGACACGAAAAAAGCGAGCACAATCGAGCCTGCCGTGACCATCGTGGACCATCCCGCCAACCACGCGATCAGCCGCGACATCCCGAATCCGAAGACGATACCGAGAATCCCTCCCGCGAACGAAATCAGAATCGCTTCGATGACGAATTGCCGCACGATGTCGAACTGGCGCGCTCCGACGGCGCGCCGCACGCCGATTTCCCGTGTGCGTTCCAGAATGCTGGCTAGCATGATGTTCATGATGCCGATCCCGCCAACGAGCAGCGAAATCGAAGCAATGGCTACCATCACGGTATTGAACAGCCGCTCAGTACGCTGTTGCTCCGCGAGCAACGCCGCCGGCACGATCACCATAAAATCTCCTGCGTTATGGTGTGAATTATTCAAAATGCCACGGACGACCGCGGCAACGTTGGCGCTGTCCGCGTTGGCAGCGAGGTGCAGGTAGATGCCGTCAATTTCGTCTTTCATGTAGCTATACGAGTCCGCCAAACGGTAAATGACGGAGTTCACGGGCGCATAAATCATGTTGTTCAGATCTTCATTAGGAACGCCAGCGACATCGTTCTGTGGTGTTAGCTGCGGTCCGGCAACGCCGATTACACGGAACCATTGGTCGTCCAGTTTGACGTATTTGCCCACAGCCTCTCCCGAACCAAACAGGGTGGCCTTTGCGGCTTCTCCCAGCACGCAAACGGGGTCCGCGGCGGCATTTTCCCGTGCATTGAAAAACTGCCCATCGACCATCCGGAGTCCTGCGATTTGTTCATACGAAGGATCGACTCCGTAGACCTCAGGGATGTCTTGCTGCGGACTGGGAATTAGTTTTGCCGGCGTGAAGCGCTTGCGCACGGACGCTTCGGCAATTCCGCTCACTCCCTGTCGGATCACGCGATAATCAGCGAAGGAAAGGCCAGGAGAAACTCGGCGGATCTTTTCGAGCGCCTGGTCGCTTGCAGCTTCCTTTGCCTCCACGATCAGGTTGCGCACGCCCAGTTGCTCGATGAACGCCATGACTTTCTGCTGTGCGCCAGCGCCAATCGAAAGCATCGAGACCACGGCAGCAACGCCGAAAATCATTCCCAGCATGGTGAGCAGCGAGCGTAATTTGTGAACAAGCAGGTTCTCAAATCCCAGGCGCAGATCCGGAAGCCACTGCCAAAGCGAAAACGCGTAACCAAGCCGAGGTGGCACGACTCGATTCGTTACGCTCATCGCGGCGCTCCCACCGGGCCTGCCGCGCTCGCCGGTTTAGCGGAACCGCCTGCCTGCTGCAGAGGATCAACCACGGCCACTTCCGTTCCAACTTTCAGCCCCGAGATCACGGCCCTCCCCTCCGAGAGATATCGAATCTGGATCACGCGCGCCTCGAAGCCGTTCGCGCTCCGCGCATACACAATGGGTTTGCCATCTTTCTCGAACACCGCTTCTCGAGGAATCCACAGCGCCTTTTGCAGGCGATCTCCGAGGATCACGAGATGCGCCGTAAACCCCGGCCGCAATTGTTCGTTAGGATCGTTCAGCTCGACGGTGACCTCGGAGTTTCCACCGGGACCCGTGAAAAAGAAATCACCGCCACCGGCAGCGACGGTCTTCACCGTTCCGTGGAAGAGTTTTCCCGGCAGAGCGTCTACGCGAACCTCAACGGGCTGCCCGATCTTCACATTTACACGGTCGCTTTCGTTCACTTGCGAGGCGAGCTCCATCTGGCCCATGTCGATGACGTCCGCGATAGTGCTGCCGGGATTCACTTGGTCGCCCTGCTGATATTCCGGGAGGCTCATCCCCGTGAAAAAAAACCCTCCCGAGGCATTCTCGTTCTGCCGAATGACCACGAGTCCGCTGATCGGCGAGCGTACCTGCATGTTTTTGATATTTTCCTGCGCCTGATCCATAGCCAACTTCGCCTTGTGAGCTTTCTCTTGGTCCACAGCGATGGTCGCTTGTCCGGAAGCTGCGTGAGACTCAATGTCTTGCTGCAGTTGCTCAAGTGCGCGCTGGGCTTCATCGAGAGCCAGCTGACTTTTCTGAGCGTCGATCGCGCTGACCAATTCCTTCTTGCTCACTTCAAGCTCGGCTTGCCGCACATCGAAGTGCGCTTTCAACAGCGCGGTTTGGTCCTGGGCGGCCTGAACCGCGGCATCGTCCTTTGCCTTTACGATCTCCTGTTCCGCTTGGTCGTAGTCGGAGCGGTTCTGGCCGAGGTTGTATTGCTGCTGGTTTGGATCGAAATCGAGCACGACGTCGCCGGCCTTCACCTGTGAACCGGCCTTGAGAAGATGAATGATTTGCAGGGCGCCCCCTCCAATCGTTGGAGCAACTAGCATCGCGGTTCGCGTGGAGCGCAGTGATCCCCTCGCATTTACACGAAGCTGCACATCGGCCTGCTCGACGGCGGCAACCGGGACGCTCCCCTCTGATGGGCGCACCTTGCCCTGAGCGGAGCAGGATGCAAGCCACACCGTGGTCAGCAACCAAATTGCGAGTGGAACCAAGGGCGTTTTTCTCTGTGCCATCTTCGCATCCGTTAAGGCGTCGGACTCGGGTCTCGCAACGCGACTCGTTCACCCGCCTGCAACCCTTTTGCGATCAAGACTTGGTCCCCACTGCGCCGCGCCACTTCAATGGGTTGCTCTTCAAAACTCGACCCGTGAAGGATGTACGCGACGCTCTGGCCCGATTTTTGGAAGACAGCTTCGGATGGAATAACGATCCCTTGTGCCACGCGGTCGACAGCGATGCGAACGTTCGCGCTCATTCCGGGCCGCAGCCGGGCGTCCGTTTTCTGAAGGGAGAAATCAAGGCTGAAATTCCTGGGAAAGGGCCAACCTCCCGAAAAATCCATGCTCGCAATCGTGCTGATCTGAGCCACTTTCGCAGTGAAGTCCTTGTCGGGAATTGCGTCGACTCGCACGGATCCGATCTGCCCCACCTGCACACGCCCGCGCTGCGTCTCATCGATGCGACCAGTGATCTGCAGGGTCGCCAAGTCCGGCAGCTCGGCGATTGCGGCTCCTGCCCATGCGCGGTCACCCTGGCGGAAAGGCAGGGGGGTTCCCATCGGGCTTGAAGCCCGCCAATTACTTTGCAGCGTCACCATTCCATCGAGCGGCGCCCGCAGGGTCAGTGCGGCTAGACTTCGCTCCGCCTGCCGCAGGGCGTAGGCTTGTTGTTCGCTCTTCTGTCGTTTGCTCTCGACGTCCGCGGCGTCCGATTCTTGGTCGGTCTTGAGCTTCACTTCTACATCGTTCAACTTCTGTTTTGCGTCCGCCACTTTGAGGTTTGCTTCCGCACCGTCGATCTTCGATAAAATTTCCTGCTTGCTGGCATCCAGCCCCGCCGATTGCACGTCGTATCGAGCCTTCATCACATCGGTGAGGTCTTGTTCCTCCTTCAGCCGTGCTTGTGCCTGAGATTGTTTGATTTCTGCTTCCGCGGATTTCAGAGCGGATTGATCTTGAGCGAGGCCCTGCTTTATCGTCGTGGCATCGAACTGCACCACAATGTCGCCTTTTTTCACCGGCGCGCCATTTTTCGCCAGCTTGATAATCTGCAAATCGCCCGCCTCATAAGGCGCGGCGATGGTAACCGATTTGCGCGCGCTGACCTGTCCACGCACCTGTATGTAATCCACGAAGTCCGTGCGCTGCACGAGCGCACTTGGAATGTCCAGCGAAGGCTTGGTGATCCGATACCCTCCGTAAGTGATCGAGCCACCGAGGAGCGCAGCGACGCCGAGCACTGCAACCTTTCGCCTTCGCCACAAATTGCCGAGCTTGCTCATTTGGTTCTCTTAAGACGATCCCTGCCCCGGCTGGGGACTCAGCCTCACCACGTCGTGCGGCTTCAATCCTGCGTCAATAACCGTCTCCACTCCATCGCTTGGTCCTGCTGTCACGGCACGCTGTTCAAAGGCATTGCCCGTTTCTAGCCAAACGTAGTCCCCGCCCGCTTCGTGCTCGACGCTCTCCGCCGGCACAACCAGGGCATTCTTCAAATTCGCTAATTGGAGGTCCACGGCCGCCGAGAGATCTGGCATGAGCTTGGAGTTTGCCCCTTGAATGCTGAAGACCGCGGCGAAACTTCGAATGGTGTCCGACTGTTCGCTCGCCTGCCCCAGCGGGGCAAGTTCTTCCAGTGTTCCGGGAAATGTCATTCCGGGATAAGCGTCCAAGCTGATCTGGGCATGTTGGCCCAAATGCAGTTTGAGCAAATCCGCCTGGTTTACCTCGACGCGAACCTCCATCGCCGAAGGATCGACCACTTTCATAAAGGGCACACCTGGCCGCACTTCGTCTCCCTCCTGCACCTCTCCGATCCGCGATCCGAGCCAAATACTGTTCAGCACAACTACGCCATCCATCGGCGAAACGATGGACATCCTGTTCGCATTCGATTCCGCGTAGAGCATGGTTGCGCGGGCCCTGTCGCGCTGGATCTCCAGCGTGCGGATGTCCGCCGCCGCTGCTTGGCGTTTAAGGTCAAAGGTGTGCTGCAATTGCTTGAGCGTCTCCTGGGCTTCGGTAAGCGCCTCCTGATTTTTCTCCACATCAATCCGAGAAAGAATCTCATTCTTACCCATTTCGAGCTGAGCCTTCTGCAACGCATCTTTCGCCTGCTGCAAATCGTCCTCGTCCTTGGCGCGGGCTGCATCTTCCGTCGCATGCTTCTCCACGACCTGGTCCACCAGGTCTTGATAGGCTGCCTTCTTGTCTAGCGCATCCTTGATCTGCGCTTGGCGGTCAAACTCGACAAGCAAATCTGCTTTCCGGACCCGCGTTCCTGCCGGCACCAGCTTAGTGACGACCATCGACTCCAGTTGCGCTCCAGCCAACTCCGGCGCCAGAACTGGCCGAGAGCGCATCGCCTCCGTACTTCCCGCCAGGCGCAACACACTCACAAAAGCCTTCGTGACCGCCGTCGCCGTTTCGACGCCGGCGTTAGCGGAAGCCCGGGTTTGTCTTTTGCGAAAAACAACGAAGAGAAGCGCTGCTGCGGCAATCACGACAATTGCAAGAATCGCGGCGAAAGATTTGGGCCGCCGAGGTGTTTGGTGAGGATTTTCGCCGGTGGAAAAGATCGGAGGGAGCTTAGCCTCCGTCAGAGTTGCGGCCGGCTCAGTAGCGGTTCTGGCGCTGGCGTATATTGAAGGTTCCGTCATACGAGTCCGGGCTTGCCTCGCTGATCTAAGCCGCAATGCCTCAGTATACCTCTGCTATAACTGCTCTTTAACTATGTCTTAGACGTGAAAACTCGCTGTTGGGGTAACGCTATTTGTGGCATCGCCAGCCTCGACCAGCCACCTCTCTGTGCTTCGCGACTTGTGATTCATTCAGAGCAAAATTGGATGCTTCCGGGGACTGTAATGTAATGCGGCCTCTGGCTTCCGCCGGATACTGCCGTCGCTAACGCCACTCAGAGGAATCCCCGCAGCGGAAATTAGCGGCCGGAGCCAGGAGAAATGTTCGTGCATCAAATCAGCAGCGCCATACGTCTCTTAGATACTGGAAAAGCAGCGCGCTTGCGGCCGGTAACAATGGCGGCTCACGCAAGGAACGAATGGGCGACTTTCCGGGCGCGTTAAAACTTCCGCAGGGCGCGGGCAATATATCGCTCGCGGCAAATGAAGGGATAAGGGTACAGGTAAGAACATGTGGATTGTTCGAATCGCGCTACAACGGCCGTACACATTCGTTGTCCTTGCGCTATTGATTTTGATTATCGGCCCCCTTTCGATCATCCGCAGCCCGAAGGACGTTTTTCCCAACATTGCAATCCCGGTTATCAGCGTGGTGTGGGACTACCAAGGGTTTACGCCGGAACAATTAAATTATCGAATTACCGCGCCATCGGAACGGGGACTGTCAACGCTGGTCAACAATATCGAACACATCGAATCGCAATCGATCAACGGAAAAGCGGTCATCAAGATGTTTTTCCATCCGGATGTCAATATAGCGACAGCGGTTGCGCAGACCACGGCTATTTCCCAGACGATCTTGCGGCAGCTTCCGCAGGGCGCGACGCCGCCGGTAGTTTTGATTTACAACGCTTCCACGGTGCCGATCCTTCAATTGGCGCTTTCGGGCAACGGTCTTTCCGAACAGCAGGTAACAGACCTCGGAATGAATTTCATTCGGAATCAGCTTGCAACCGTTGAAGGCGTTACGATTCCGTGGCCCGACGGCGGCCGCGTGCGGCAGATTCAGGTGGACCTCGAACCGCAGGCGCTGCAGGCCCGCGGTCTGTCGCCGCTGGATGTGGTCAATGCCATGAACAATCAAAATTTGATTCTGCCCTCGGGGACAGTGAAGATCGGCTCATTCGAATATGACGTCGACATGAACGGCAGTCCTACTGTTGTGGAGCAACTAAACAATTTGCCTATCAAGACGATGGGGAGCACGACCATCTATATTCGCGACGTGGCCCATGTCCGCGACGGTTATCCCCCACAGACGGAAATCGCCCGCGTGAATGGACAGCGCGCTTCGATCTTGACCATCGAGAAATCGGGCAGCGCATCGACGCTTGCCGTGATCGCCGGCGTGAAGAAAATGCTTCCACAGATTAAGGCAAGCCTTCCGGCCGCGTTGCAAATTCGCCCTCAGGCGGATCAATCGATCTTCGTACGGGCCGCCATCAATGAAGTGGTTCGCGAATCGATTATCGCGGCGTGTCTGACGGCCGCGATGATTCTTTTGTTCCTGGGGAGCTGGCGCAGTACGGTGATCATTGCGGTTTCGATTCCGCTCTCCATCCTCACGTCCCTGATCGTTCTCGGCGCTCTGGGAGAAACGATCAACATCATGACGCTCGGAGGCCTGGCGCTGGCAGTGGGCATCCTCGTTGACGATGCGACAGTGGCGATTGAAAATATCAACTACCACCTGGAGCAAGGCAAGGAACTGGAACCGGCGATCCTGGATGGCGCACAGCAGATCGCTGTTCCGGCGCTTGTTTCCACGCTGGCAATTTGCATTGTTTTCGTCCCGATGTTTTTCCTGACGGGCGTCGCGCGATATCTCTTCGTGCCGCTTGGAGAAGCCGTCGTCTTCGCGATGCTTGCCTCTTATCTGCTATCGCGGACGCTGGTTCCGACGATGGCGAAATATCTCCTAAAAATCCATCACGGAAGCGAAGCTAGCAAGCCGCGCAGCCGTAACCCTCTTGTGCGCATGCAGCAGGGCTTTGAGAGCATGTACCAGCGCACTCGGGTTCGATACCGGCGTACGCTCGAAACCTGCATTGAACATAAGGGTGTGTTTGCGGCCATTTTCCTGGCGGCTTGCCTGCTCTCCTTGGCGCTGATTCCTCTGATCGGCGAGGATTTTTTCCCCTCGGTAGATAGCGGGCAGTTCCGTGTCCACCTCCGCGCCCCGACCGGCACGCGCATTGAAGATACGGCTGCTTTGTGCGCGCGCGTGGAAGGCACGATTCAGAATTCGATCGCGTCTGGCGAGTTCGATAGCATCATCGACATCATCGGCACGCCGTACAGCAGCATCAATCTCAGCTACAGCACATCGTCTCCGATCGGGCCCGGAGACGGCGACATCCTTGTTTCATTAAAACCGAAGCACCATCCGACTGCACAGTACGTCCATGCTCTGCGGTTGAAATTGGGGCAGGAGTATCCGGGAGTGACCTTCGCCTTTCTCCCGGCCGACATCGTGAGTCAGATTCTCAACTTTGGCCTGCCCTCGCCTATCGATATCCAGGTGATCGGCCAAGACCGCGGGGCGAATCGCGAGTTTGCCGACCAGCTCTTGCAAAAGCTGAAATACATTCCCGGTTTGGCGGACTTGCGAGTCCAACAGGCTTTCAATTATCCGGATATTCATGTGGATATTGACCGGACGGAAGCCAGCCAGATCGGGTTGACCCAGCACGACGTTGCCAGCGACGTGCTTATCTCACTCAGCGGCAGTTTTCAAACGACGCCAACATTTTATCTCGATCCCCGAAACCTCGTCAGCTACCCGATCGCGACCCAGACTCCGCAGTATCGAATCGAATCTCTGCAGGATCTGGAGAACATTCCACTCACCCCGACGAATGGCTCGCCGCCGCAGATTTTGGGCAATCTGGCCACGGTTAGCCGCGGTGCGGAAATGGCGGATGTATCCGATTACAACATTCAGCCCGTGATAGACATTTATGGAACGGCAGAAGGCCGCGACTTGGGCGGCCTTTCCCGCGACATCAATAGAATTGTGAATGCCAACCGGTCCGGCTTACCCCACGGATCGCAGCTCGCCGTTCGCGGACAAATTGCGACCATGGTGAGCTCCTTTGCGGGCCTCCTCGGAGGCCTTGTCTTTGCGGTTTTGCTTGTTTATTTGCTGATTGTGGTGAATTTTCAGTCCTGGCTCGATCCGTTTATCATCATCACGGCCCTTCCCGCTGCACTGGCTGGGATTGTTTGGATTCTGTTCGTCACGCGCACGACGCTCAGCGTCCCGGCGCTGACGGGCGCAATTATGTGCATGGGAGTTGCGACCGCGAACAGCATTCTGGTCGTCAGTTTCGCCCGGGAACAGTTGCACGAAGGCAAGAGTCCAGCCGAAGCGGCAGCGGAGGCAGGATTTACGCGTTTCCGACCGGTATTGATGACCGCGTTCGCTATGATTATCGGCATGGTGCCGATGGCGCTGGCATTCGGCGAAGGCGGCGAACAAAACGCTCCGCTCGGGCGCGCCGTGATTGGTGGACTCTTGTTCGCCACCATCGCGACGCTATTTTTCGTTCCTGTGTGTTTCAGTCTTTTTCATCGGCGTCGCCCTAAACAGGCATCCAAGGAACTCGCCTAATTGAAACTGCCGGCAACGTATTTCAACTGTGAAGAGGCCTAAATCTTATGGGAGCTAGCGTACACACAAGGCCCGGCACCGAAGAAGGCGCTTCAGGGCCGATGGGACCATCCGCCGCTGTGAGCAAACGGATGGGGCCAAAGCACTGGCTGTGGATTCTCCTTGCACTGGCCATCATTGCCGCGATTGTGATTTTCGGGGTTCTTTCGCGATCGAGAGCGGAAGGCGAACTCAAGAAAGACACGGCTACGCTTGCCGTGCCGACGGTTTCCATCATCCACGCGGAACGCTCCGCGCCGCAGCAGGAGATTGTGCTTCCCGCGAACATTCAAGCCTATTCTGATGCACCGATTTACGCTCGCACGAACGGATACCTGAAGCATTGGTACGTGGACATCGGGGCGCACGTGAAGAAGGGCGAGCTTCTGGCCGACATTGATACCCCCGAAGTCGACCAGCAGCTTCAACAAGCGCGCTCCGATCTTTCCACGGCTGAGGCGAACCATCACATTGCCCAGATCACCGCGAATCGCTACCAGGGTTTGCTCAATAGCGAGTCAGTGGCAAAGCAGGACGTAGATAATGCCGTTGCGAATATGCAGGCGACGCAAACGCAGGTGCAGGCGGCCCAAGACAATGTGAAACGCGTGGAGGATCTGCAATCGTTCGAGAAAATTTACGCGCCTTTCGACGGCGTTATTACCGCTCGAAACATCGACGTCGGCGATTTGATCAATGCTGGAAGCGCCGGGCCCGCACAGGAACTGTTCCACATCTCCGCTATCAACAAGCTGCGCGTGTATGTAAGCGTACCGCAAATCTATTCGGCGGCGGCGCGGCCGGGAACCAAAGCGTATTTGATCTTGCCGGAGTTCCCCAGCCGGAAGTTTCCTGGCACGTTGGTCCGCACCGCCAACGCGATCACGCCAGCATCTCGCACGCTGCTGATCGAAGTCGACGTAAACAACTCCTCGGGAACGCTCTTGCCGGGCGCGTATGCCGAAGTTCACATTGGAATTCCCGGGAAGGCGTCGACTTACATCGTTCCGATTGCCGCGCTCATTTTTCGTTCGCAAGGAATTCAGCTCGCCACGGTCGACGACGGCAAACATGCGAAGCTCGTCAGCGTCACGCTCGGACGCGACTTCGGCACTCGCGTTGAAGTCGTTTCTGGCGCAACGGATCAAGATTCGATTATTGTGAATCCACCCGATTCACTCGTCGACGGCGAAGAAGTTCGCATCAACGCACAGACCACGCCTTCTCAACCAAGCGGCTCGCCCGAGGGGCAACAGTGAAAACGGTGTTTCGCGGCAACCGCGCTTCGGGCGATGCGCGGAGAAGACTACGTGTCGTTTCCGCCGCCAGCGAATTTCTCCTGGGAGCGTGTTTATTTCTGAGCGGCTGCACTGTGGGACCCGCATACGTTCGCCCCACCGCGCCGGCTCCCGCACCCGATGCTTATAAGGAAGCCGGCAACTGGCAACCGGCTCAGCCTGGAGACGCAGCGCCTCGCGGCAAGTGGTGGGAGACTTTTGAAGATTCCCGGCTTAACGAGCTTGAGGGCAAGGTTGATGTTTCCAACCAGAACCTGAAGGCTGCCGAGGCGCAATACAGCCAGGCGCGTGCGGCTGTGCGGTTTTACAGGTCGGGCTATTTCCCCGTTGTTTCAACCCAGCCTTCCGCTTCACGTCAACGGCAGTCGCAGAACAAAGCTCTGTACAGTTCAGGCGAAGAAGTCACGTACAACGATTACCTGCTTCCCATCGATGTTTCCTACGAACCAGACATTTGGGGGCAGGTTCGGCGCCAGGTCGAATCGGCGCGGGCGCAAGCGCAGGCAAGCGCCGCCGATCTGGCGACGGTCAACCTCAGCTTGCATGCTGAATTGGCGATGGATTACTTCCAGTTGC
>JBAQYT010000145.1:0-9253 GCA_049787175.1 Candidatus Acidiferrales bacterium
ATTCCACGAGAGCCTCTTACCCTGAAAACTTTTCATGCCTCTCGCTTTCGATAAAGCTGTTCGATCTGCGCGGCGAAATGCGCGGCGATAACGTCGCGCTTGAGTTTACCATTGGCCGTCAACATCCCGCTTTCTATCGTGAACGGCTCGGCAGTGCGATGAAACGCGCGAATCTGGCGGTAATGAGGCAATCGCTCATTCACTTTTTCAAGCGTTGCGCCCACGCCCGCGTCCGTCACACCCGAGTTTGCCGCGACGAGCGCAACCAAATAGCTGTGCCCGTTGCCAGCCAGCATCACTTGCGCTCCGGGCAGATGGCTCGCCAGCTCTTCCTCCAGCGGTTCGGGCGCAATGTTGTGGCCCGAGTTCAGGATAATCAAATTCTTGATGCGCCCCGTAATTTTCCAATTCCCGCGCGAATTCATCTCGCCCTGATCGCCGGTGTGGAACCAGCCGTCTCGCAAAGCCTTCACCGTTTCCTCGGGCCGGTTCCAGTAGCCTGAAAAGATATTTGGCCCGCGCACCAGAATTTCTTGATTTTCGCCCAGCTTCATCTCGATTCCCGGGATCGCCGGGCCAACGTACCCAGGCTCGACAAAAGCCGGATCGTCGAGCGTGCAAATTGCCGTCGTCTCCGTGAGCCCGTATGCTTGCAAAACGGGAATGCCCAGCATCATAAAGAATTTCTGCGTTTCCACCGACAGCGGAGCCGAGCCGCAAATCAGCGCCTTCAGATTCGGCCCCAGCCCCTTGCGGACCGTTGGGAATATCAGCATTTTCGCCAGCGCGAGCGCCGCGCGGCCGCCAAGATCGGTGCGGTGCGATCCGTCCGAAAGGCGCGCCTGGTTGGCTTTTGAAAAAATGGAAGCGATCCATCCGCCCCGCCCGCGAATGTTTTCTTCAATCTTGGTGCGCACGCGCTCGAGCAGTGTGGGAACATTCAGAAAATAATTCGGCGTGGCAACTTTCATTTCGTCCGCGAGCTTTGTCAGGTCCGTCGACAACGACACCACGCTGTTCCGCGAAAGCCACGTCAGCAGCGAAATCCACGACGCCGCAAAATTGAACGGTGTCCAATGGAATATTCGATCCGGTGTGTTTTGCCTGCCCATTAGTTGGTCAATTCCGGCAGTCGTGCACGACAGCATGAAATCGATGTTTCCCGCGTTCAGCACAACTCCCTTCGCTTCGCCCGAAGTTCCCGACGTATAAATGATCGTCACGGCATCCTTAGGCGCAGCCGGCTCAGGCGGCGATTGCACTTCGTTTCGCGCGGCAAAAATGTCGTCGAAAAGAGAAACCGGCGGCGCATCGGGCAACGCGCGCAGAATCGCCTCGTGCAAATCGCGGTTCGCGCAGCAGATTCGTGACGCTCCGCTGTCGCGAATCATGACCGCCAGCTCGCCCGCAGCCTGCCGCGCGTACAATGGCACAACCACGATCCCCTCAGCCATCAGCGCCAGGTCCAATGCTGCCCAGCGGATGCTGTTTGGAGACAGCAACGCACACCGTTCGCCTTTCTTCAGTCCAGCACTCGCGAGAAATCCGCGCGCCTTCGCAATCAGCGCGAGCAGATCGTTGCCTGTCGCCGCCGCAATCTCGCCGCCGCGAATTTCTTGCAGGATCACGCCGTCTCCCGCCACGCGGAACCGCTGAAATATGCGTTCGAGAAAATTCACGCCCGGCGGATTCATGGATCGTACGTCTCGACGAGTTTGCGAAGATTCGGGCTGAGCGAAGGCAGATAATCTTCCCAGCTGAGTTGGCCCTGACGAAAAGGAAACTCCGGATACCGCTGCGCCACCATACGCTCGAAATACATTCCCATGCGCGCCATGAGCTGCAGGTTTCGCGCCACCGTTCGGCTGATGCCATCGCGCACGCATTCCTTTTCGCGATAGAGCCGCTTCAACGCTTCAAAAAGCTTCTCCCCCAGTTCTGTGTCGTCCACCTCGAGCAGCAGATGTTGATGGCCTCGCTGGCGCATCAGATTGCGGATTCGCTCATCCATCGTAATGCCCAGCGAAGCCACTCCCGCGGGCATCGACGTAACGATTGCGTGATATCGCGACGACGCCATCAGGTGGCATTCACGCAAAATGCTCACGATCTGGTACATGTCGTATTGGTCTGCGCAAAAAATCGGCACGCCGCCCAGATGCGCGGCGAATCGCTCGCACGCGTCGCGGTCCAGCATTTCCATCCCCACGCACACGGTGAAAACCTTCTGCTCTTTGCGGAACCTATCCACCGCGCGCGCAAATGCTGTGATGTACCGCGAATAGTCCGCTTCCACTTTGTGTCCCGACCGGAAAAAATAAATCGATCGGTAGTGGCTGCTTTTGTACGCTCCGGAAATTCCGCTGGCCGCGGCCTTCATCACCGACGCTTTCACCGGCCACCAGAATGGATTAATCGGACAGGCCACCAGCACCGGCGTCGCGCCGTCCCATCCCGCATCGCGAAGAACCTTTTGCCCGTACTCCGATCCCAGCGGCTCGAACGTCCACGCCGTGTCCGTTCCCAATTCCGTCGGGATACCCAATTTGCTGAGCAGCGCCTGCGATTCTTCGCTGCGTGTGATCACCACCGAGCCGCGGCAATATCGCCGGCAGAGTTTTTCGACCAGTGGATCCATGTGGCCGGCCTCGCCGCCATAACCCACGGACAATCGATTCTGCGCGGATGCCAGCCCCAGTGCGCCGATCATCATCGTGGTCAGCGCGTTCGCGAATTTGCTTTTGAACATCGACCCTTCGCAGGCCACCACGCCGTGATATTTTGGCACTTCGCGCTTCAGGAATGGCGGAAACAGATCCGGCAGGCGCACCTGGCGCACTCCCTGAAAATATCCGCGTGTCAGTTTGAAATCCTGCGTCATCACGGCCAAATCGACATTCTTATCGCCCAGCACACGCCGCACCTGCCGCAGAATTTCCTCGACGCGCAGATCGGATCCTGTGTTCCGCGCCCCGCAATAACACGCAAAAAGCAGTCGGAGCTTTTCGCCGGGGCGCCAGGAGCCCCCGCGACCAAGCGTCCACGCCAATTTCGCCGATTCAATCGAGCCCGCGACCCACGCCTCTAGGAACAAGTCCATCATCGTGGTATTCCTTGGGCGGCAGGCTGCGCGATTCGCGAATCGGCATCGCGCGGCCATTCCTTGTAGGGATAGGAAAAATTGTTCTCGCGGCTGAATTTGAGCAGCGCGAAACAGTACTGCGAAAAGGGCGCGGGCTTCCTTCCCATTTCCTCTACGACGCGCGCATTATCGAAAACCGTGTTCCACGTAAGGTAAGGCAGAAACACTTTCAGCAACGTTGCGATTTTCCCAGCTTTTCCCGCACGTCCGGAAAGAAAATTCACCATTCCCGACGCGGATTTTTCCAAGGAAGGCGCAAAAGTTGGCGGCCGCTTGCCCTGAGCGGCGGCGAGAGCCGCGTTCAGCTCCCTGTACGTTTCCGAATCCGTGCCGGAAGACAGATGATAAATCTCGTGCTCCGGCTTTTCTTTCAGATGAAGGCGCGAGATCGCGCCGGCGACATAATCCACCGGAACGATGTCGACTTTGTCGCTCGGCCGGAAGGGAAGCACAGGAAGCGAAGCGAGAAAAACAAATGCTTTCACCATGTCGAATTGATTTGTCTCGGGCCGGCGGCTGTCTCCCAGGACGATGCTCGGACGAAAAATCGTGCGCGATACGTCCGGCAAAAGTTCGCCGACCATATGCTCGCAGAATTTTTTCGTGCGTGCGTACGGATCGTAGTCGGAGCGGTCCCATTCGATCGCGGAGTCTTCATGAACCACTTCGCTCTGCCTTTGCCCGGCCACGGCGACGGTGCTGACGTGGCTGAACCGCCGCAGCCCGTGATCCTCTTTCGCGCGCATGGCCAGCTCGATCACTTGCAATGTGCCGCGTAAATTCACGTTGAGGCAGCTCTTTTCCGATTTGCGATTCAGCGATGCCGCGCAATGGATGATGGATTCCGTCGTGCGAACCAGATCCTTGTATTCGTCATTTTCGATTCCGAAATTCTT
The DNA here is from genome assembly GCA_049787175.1 of Candidatus Acidiferrales bacterium. Classification (GTDB taxonomy): domain Bacteria; phylum Acidobacteriota; class Terriglobia; order Acidiferrales; family UBA7541; genus DAHUXN01. The sequence continues at coordinate 4,039 of JBAQYT010000145.1, forward strand.
GTCTGTCAAATCGCCGAGGAAAACCTGGATGCGTGAATTCAGAAACGAACGGAAGCGCGAAAAATCCATGTGCAGTTGCAGCGATTGCCACAGACGCTCGCGAGCTTCCTGCGGATTCTTCGCGCGAACAAGCAGATTCAGGGGTTCGCCGCACTCATCGAGCAGATTCGCGGCGATGTGCGCGCCAATATATCCGGTGGATCCGGTTATGAAAATAGCCACTGTATTGGAGTCTCAGGAGGCTGCGGCGGACGCGCTCTGCGCTGCGGAGGCGTCCGGCGATTCGCCGGCCGGCGCCATTCCCCCGGGGCTGCGCGTTTCTCCGGCCCGGCCTTCGATGAGAGGATAACACCACTTCCGCAGCGCCGGGATGTGCAGATAGATCCAATAATCCCACCAGTCGATCGACCGGCAATCGTAACCGAACTTCTCTTTTTCCTGTGACGGCAGCGCGGCGGACAATCGCTCGATGTTCATGGCTTCGAATGTATAATTGTTATGCAGAATAAAAGGCTCGAACAAATTGATCAGCTTGATGACGCGTTCCAGTTCTCTTTCGCGACGCGCGAGTGGCGCAGTTTTGAATCCAAAACTGGAAGCGCCGCGGCTGATGGCTTGCACAATGGCCTTCTGCGCCGGCGCGGAAAATTTCTCGTAGCGCGCTTTTGACACTGGAATCGCATCGAAGCGCGAGCGCAGCCAGTGATGGAAGCCGTCCTGCGTGCGATAGAACTTCCGGTGCGCCAAGCTGGTCAATTCAATCGAACGCCGCATGTTGCACGGATTGGTCACGGAAGTCGCAAGCTGATAGAGCGGTTCATGCCTGCGTTCCAGCAGCGCGGCGCTCATCAGCGTCATTCCGCGCGTCACTTCGTCCACGGGAATAATGTCCAGGCACTTGCGGGCGTTCGTCGGAAGCTGCCGGAAATAAGTTCCCAGAAGATAAGAAAGCGACGCCGATGTGTTGATGCCTTCATTCCACCCGCGAAACGGTTTTTCGAGCGAGGATTCGACGATCGACGGCCTGGCAATCGCGATCGGCAGCCCGGCTCCGCGCTTTACGATCAGCGATTCCGCGAGGCCTTTTGTAAATGTATACGTGTTCGGCCAGCCGAGTTCGCGCGCGCGCCGCGTCCCCGCATCCATCAGCGTCTGTCGCAGCCATCGCGTCCGATTCTTGCGGATCTGATTGTCCAGCGCCACGCCTTCCAGTTTTTTTGCGGCTTCTGGTTTTTCCAGCGCCGCGCGGCGCAATTCGCCGGCGACGGCAGAGCTCTCCGCGCTGGCCTCTGTGTTCCGGATCATGGATTGCAGGGAAAGTAATTCCTGCTCAGCATCGAAGCCAGCAATGCCGGCCGGAACGTAGTTTGGCGTCAGAGTCTCGATGACCCGGCCGTCGCGATTGCCAGCCGCATAGCAGGTAGAAAGATGCAGCAGCGCCGCATGGTCCGTCTTGCGCAAGAAATCCAAAACGTTGGTAACCGAATTGACATTCGCGCTGAGCGCGTCGCGCAGATCCGGATTGAAATCCGTCAAGCCGGAGCTGTTCACGATCAAGTCCAGTTCACGCGCGAGCTTCACGCGAGTGGCTTCATCGAAGCCCAGCATCGGCTTGCTCAAATCGCCGTCAAGAACCTCAATATGCTCCGCCAAAAAGTCATGAAAGCGCGTCCCATGCTGCTTCGCCAAATTTTCGAAGACCGGCGATTCGCCAAGGACTCTGCGGAAACGCGACACCGAACTGGTTGTGCGGTGATGCCGGATCAATAGATAAACCTTTCCAACGTCCGGAACGTCTTCGAGCAGGCTTGCAAGCCAAACTTTTCCGATGAAGCCCGTGGCGCCGGCCAGCAAAATGCTTTTGCCGTGCAAGGCCTCACGCACGGAGAGTCGCCGATTTTCTGTTTGCGCGTAAAACTGAACGATTTGAAGTTTATTCGGAACCGGACGCCGCTCGGCCGGCCGAATCGCTCCGTCCAAGATTTCCGGATGCTCAGCAAATCCCAAGTTCGTGGCCAGTCGCACGCGCGGCACGCGTCCATCAGGATTGCTTCCGATGAAACGCGCCAGTGGGCCGCGCGGCCGAATCACCGGCTCGAGCAAACGCCCTGTCGCGATGCCGTCACGAAAGTCCAGCCGATTGCAGACCAGAAACTTAACGCCAAGATGCTTGGCCAGCGGAATCATCACGTGGTCCAGCCCCTGGCTCACCAGCACGATTTCTTCGCCGCGCTCCTGCGCTCTTCTCAGTTCATTCACTCCCGCTTGCTTGAGAGATGGTTTCAGTTGGTATTCAAAGTGCTCTTCGCCGAGCAAATCCAAGCGGTCGCGGCTCACTCCGCGTAGAACCGCATGCAAGAGGCGCGTGGCGACGGCTCTGTTTGTCAGGTAAAGAACGGGCCGGGCGATCGCCAGCGCGAGCATCGTGCCGCGGCGCCCCCACCGTTCCAGGAAGCTCTGCGCGTTCCATGCAAAGAACGCAACGGGCCGGACGGCGGTGAGATTTACTAGGCTGCCTTCGATGCGCCAGAAAGTAGCATTTCCGAGGTTGGGTTTTGTTGAGTGCGCAACGCTCCCAAAATCCAAGGAATGTTGGGGTTTTGATGGCAGGCTCATGGAACGAGAGAGGGCTTCAGAGGCTTTGAAAGTATCATTATTCTCGGTGTCGAATCAAGGATGCACAGCATAAGTCCATTTGTTACTGCCTGATACGGGATGCTGCGGGTGCGTTCATGCAGCCCCCTGCGCCCTCACGAGGCTAATAATTCCCAGGGCGTAAAACTATGGGGAGCGGGTATTTTTTTCGCTCGCGACGTCACATGGCTGCGGCAACCGCAGGCCGTTGTTCACGAATGAAGGAAACGACCTCGTTGTATTTCGACATAGCGCGCGCGCCAACTTTTGTGCAGCACAACGCCGCGCAGGCGTTCGCGAATGCGCCGACGCGCTCGAGATCCCATTTTTGCAAGAGGCCGTAGGAAAGGCCGCCCATAAAAGCATCGCCCGCGCCGGTAGTGTCGACGGGCTTTACCGTGAATGCCGGGACGTGAACGGTTTGGTCTTTGCTGGCAAGAAGGCAGCCGTTTGCGCCCAGAGTTATCGCCACGACGCCCGGCCCTATCCGCAGAAGCTTCCGTGCCATGCGTTCATGGTCGTCTTCGCCGGTCAATTCGCGCGCGGCGGCTTTGCAGGGTTTCAGCACGTCGGCAAATTTAAGAGCGGCGAGCAGTTCCTCCTGCGTTCCCAGATTGCACTGGCAAAAAAAGTTCGGCGAAACGTCCACATCGAAGAGAACGCGCACGCCCGCATCGCGCGCCACTTCCATGGCTTGGCGAACCGGCGTGAGGGGTAGTTGCGACGCTTCGGAATGGAAGTGTTTGGCGCTTTTGATGTGCGGCGCGAATCGCGTGAGCACCTGATGAATGCTGATTTTTCCGGTAACGTTCGGGAACATATAAATGCAGCGCTCGCCTTCCATGTCGACGGGAATCCACGCGAGCGAGGAGCGCTCGCCTTTGACGACTTCGATTCCGGAGATGTCCATACCGTCGCCGAGGAATGCCTTCTGGATGATGCGGCCGTTGTCGTCGTCGCCGAGAAGGCCCAGCCATCCCGCTTTGGCGCCCAAGCGCGCGACTTGCGTCAAATTGTTTGCGGTGACGCCGCCAGCATGAATTTCCAGGCGTTTGGCGTTGGTTTTTTCCTCAGGACCGAGCAGGCGCGGCACCAGGGCGAAGAAATCCACAGTGCAACTGCCGATCCCGACGACTTCAGCGGCTTGGGCGGCGTTCGTCACGAATAACCCTCTTGGCCTTGTCCGGGCGCTATATGAGCGGCCAAGAGTTCGCGGTGCTTATAGTTCCGGGGGCGGTGGGGGTCAAGCGGGGACTCTTGCCGCGTGTCCGGGAGCGGCCAGTTAGTTTCTTAACACGACATACTACTTCCCAGAGGGCAGCCGAGACATCGCGTGCATTTTACGCGGTGGATTTGCGTTGCAGAAGAGAGTAGCAAACAGGCATGAGCAGAAGCGTGATGAAGGTGGAAAGAAGCAGGCCGCCGATGACGGCGAGGGCCAGAGGCTTTTGCAATTCAGCTCCAGAGCCGAGGCCGAGGGCGAGCGGGAGCAGGCCGAAGAGCGTGGCAAGCGTAGTCATCAAAATGGGACGGATGCGGATTTTGCCCGCTTCGACGAGAGCGTCGAAGAGCGGCATGTGTTCTTCTTCCCACAGTTTGTGGACGTATTCGAAAAGGATGATGCCGTTTTTGACGACCAGGCCGACCATCAGAATGATCCCCATGAAGGAAGAGACGTTGAGCGCGGTGCCGGTGACCAGGAGCATGGCGAAGACTCCGAGAAGCGAGAGCGGCGCGGCGGAAATGATGATGAGCGACGGAGCGAACGCGCGGAACTGAATCACGAGCACGATGAAGATGGCTCCCAGCGCCAAGAAGAGCACGAAAAGCAAATCGTGGAAAGCGGCTTGCTGGCTTTCGTACTGGCCGCCGATTTCGTAGGTGTAGCCGACGGGAAGCTGGACGGAGTTCATTACTTTTTTGACGTCGTTGATCACACGGCCAAGAAGATTCGGCTGGTCGAGCTCGCCCGTCATGGAAATCATGAGGCGCTGATTTTCGCGCTCGAGCGTGCTTTCGCCCTGGACTTGATGCACGTTGGCGAGCGCGGAGAGCGGAACCATTTGCTTGCTCGGGGTGAGAATGGGGAATTGCAGCACGTCGTTGTAGTTCATGCGAAACGAATCGGGAAAACGCACGCGAACGGGAATGGTGCGGTCGGATTCACGGAGTTCAGTTTTGGTGTCGCCGAGCAAACCGTCGCTGACCTGTTGCGAGATGCCGGCGGGGGTCATACCCACGCGGCCGGCGGCGGTGGTGTTGATGTCGAAAACGATTTGCGGATTGCCTTTTTCGATGGATTTGTAGTCCGTGAGGCCGGGAATGGCTTGCAGTTTGGGGCCGATGGCGCTAGCGAGACTTTCCAGTTCAGTGATGTCGCTGCCAAAGATTTTGACTTCGACGGGCTCAGGCGTGCCTTCGAGATCGCCGAGCATGTCCTGGAGGATTTGCGAAAACTCGACATCGACGCCAGGAATGTTGGTTTCGATCTGGTGGCGCAAATCGTCGATGACGTCGTTGATGTCGCGGCGCTGGGAGCGCGGCTTCAATTTTACGGTCATGTCGCCGGTATTTTGCTGCG
>JBAQYT010000148.1:0-2612 GCA_049787175.1 Candidatus Acidiferrales bacterium
TCTGCTTCAGCGCCCCGATCATCTCCACTTCCGAGTATTTTCTCTTCGACATGCCTCCCCCTCTCTCCGCTCGCCGCAGAGTCCGAAAATCATATACACTTCTGCGCAGAATGAGGGGTGAAGGTCACAGTTGCATCCGGGCAAATTTCGCCTTTTCTCACCGTCAAGTGCCCGTCCCAACGACGATCAAGATGGACGCTGTGCTCTTTTGCACAGTCTTCCGAAACGGCTTCTTGGTAGGGTGGTTGGGGGCGAAACCTCGCATCGGGATGCTGATTCGGCCTGAATATGAAAGTAAAGAGACCCAAGAATAAGCGCAGTGTTGACTCTTTTGATCCGCGGGTTTTTCTCGATACCGTTGGCGTGTCGAGGAAAGTCGTTGAATATCGGAGGGGCGAAACAATCTACTCTCAAGGGGATGCCGCGGAAACTGTCATGTACGTGCAGAATGGCGGCGTAAAATTTACCGTAGTAAACGGGTCTGGGAAGGAAGCTGTTGTTGCGATGTTTGGTCCGAATGACTTTTTCGGCGAGGGATGCATGGCGGGTCAGTCGCTCCGAATGGGCACGGCTTCAGCCATTACACCAACGACTGTCCTTGCTATCCAAAAACAGGAACTGCTGCGTGTGCTCCACTCGGAGCATGAGTTATCCGATCATTTCATTTCGTACATGCTCGCGCGCAACATCCGCGTCGAGGAAGATCTGATCGATCAACTCTTCAACTCCAGCGAGAAGCGCTTGGCACGCACACTCCTGCTACTTGCGCGCTATGGAGAGCAAGAACAACCTGACCGCATCCTTGCGAAGGTTTCGCAGGAAACCCTGGCAAGCATGATCGGAACGACGCGTTCGCGCGTCAATTTCTTCATGAACAAATTTCGGAAGCTCGGCTTCATCGAATACAACGGCAAAATTAAAATCAACAAGTCATTGCTGACGGTCGTTTTACACGAGTAAAGCGACACGGACATCTTCAGATAACAGGAAGGCGATCGAGGATTCGGCAGAAAAGCCCGATAGTCTAAGCACATCCAATGCAAACCGTTCTTGGGCAGTCGTGCGGTGACTCTTCCGCAAGCCTGGACTCACTGGAAACCAAATGTCAGTACCGAAAATGATGATGTCTCTCACAGAAACCGTAGCGCTGGTCGAAGTGCAACCTCCCGCGTTGGAAGAGAAAGCCGTCACGCTGACGCCCGCACAGTCGCGCCTAGCGCTTCCCAATAGAATCGCCGTGGTTGGAAATCATCTGCCCAGGTGCTGTGGAATCGCTACATTTACGACAGACTTGTGCGACGCCATACACGCGGAATATGGCACGACAGACCTGTTGGCGCTCCCGGTTAACGATACCGAAGAGGGTTACAATTATCCCGTTAGAGTGCGGTTCGAGCTCGCCGAAGACAACCTTGCTTCCTACCGCCAGGCTGCCGACTTCCTGAATTTCAGCAATGCCGATCTGGTGTGCCTGCAGCATGAGTATGGAATCTTTGGAGGCCGCGCCGGCGGACACATCCTGGAGTTGTTGCGGCGCCTGCAGATGCCGTTTCTAACCACATTGCACACCGTGCTTCGCGAGCCAGATCCGGACCAATACGCCGTGATGATGGAAATTGCGTCCCTATCGGACCGCTTGATCGTCATGAGCCAGCATTCTTCAGAGATCCTGCAGGAAGTGTTCCACGTTCCCATCAACAAAATTGACATGATTCCCCATGGGGTTCCCGATCTGCCATTCACGGATCCGAATTTCTACAAGGATGGATTTGGCACGGAAGGAAAAGACGTTCTGCTGACGTTTGGACTGCTATCGCCGAATAAGGGCATCGAGAATGTCATTCATGCCCTGCCAGAAATCTTGTCCCAGCACAACAACGTTGTATATATGGTTTCCGGTGTAACTCACCCGCATATCTTGCGGCGCGAGGGTGACAAATACCGGCATTCCTTGCAAAGCCTAGCGAAGGAACTGGGGGTCGAATCCAATGTTATCTTTCGCAACCGCTTTGAGACCCCTCAAGAGCTCGTGGAATTGATTGGCGCGGCTGACATTTACATCACGCCTTATAAGCACAAGGCGCAAGTAGTTTCCGGCACGCTTGCGTATGCCTTGAGCGCCGGCAAGGCGATCATTTCGACGCCGTACCTCCACGCCGTTGAATTGCTGGACGGCGAGCGTGGCGCGCTAGTTCCTTTTGATGATCCAGGAGCCATAGCTGCGAAAACAATTGCGCTGCTGGATGACGCGACGGGCAGGCATGCTATGCGCAAGCGCGCGTATTTGTACGCGAGAGACATGGTATGGAACCGCGTTGCACAGAAATATATGAAGAGCTTCGAGACCGTCTATAATGAACGCTTGCGAACTCCTCGCGCCACATTCTCTGCCCGGAACACGGTAAAAGTGCTCGACCGGCTCCCCACCATAAAGCTGGACCACATGCTGCAAATGACCGACCAGACAGGGATAGTCGAGCATGCAGTTTTCGTCGTGCCAAACTATCCGGAAGGTTACACGTCAGATGACAACGCCCGCGCATTGATTGTAACCACGCTTCTGGAAGAGGCGGGTATCCAGGTTGCCGGGGGCGTGGCCGACTTGGCCTCCC
>JBAQYT010000157.1:0-5350 GCA_049787175.1 Candidatus Acidiferrales bacterium
GAATGCTCTGATCGAGATGCTTGGCGCGAGTGCGTTTATCGTTCAGAAGTTTGCCGGCGGCTTCGCCGAGGCCGATGCGCGAGTGGCGCGCGAGCGCGGCCATTTCGTTGATGATGCGGCCGGTCTCTTCGGCCATGCCGAATTTGCCTTCGCCGAGGACGGCTTCGACGTCTTCGGAAGTGCCGCCGATCATGGCGATTTCGAAATCGTGGATGAGCGCGGAGCCGTTCATGGCGATGCCGGAGATGAAGCCGCGGCGAAGAAGGTCGATGAGGATGGGGCCGAGGCCGACTTTGACGACGTGTCCGCCCATGCCCCAGAGAATCGTGCGCGATTGCGCGCGGGCGTCGATGACGGCTTGGGCGATGGAGCGAAGGTCTTCGGCGGCGAGGATGCGTGGGAGCGAGCCGAGAAACTCGGCGAAGGACTCGCCCTGGCGGTAGGGCTTGGCGAACTGTCCGACGCTGACTTTGCTGGGACGCGAGGCGAGAGGATAGGTGCGAAGGCCGTGGAAGTTGAGCGGCTGGGTTTTGTAGGTGCTTGGAGATTTGCGAGACAAGATTTAGTTTTTGCTCCTATCCGATAGCGTTCCTTTACCGAGATTGCAGTTTTGGCAGAGCGTTTGCAAATTATCTATGGTCGTTCTTCCACCTGCGGCAACTGGCACTATGTGGTCGACATGCAAGAAGATGCCGATTTGATTGGCAGGGCTTCGGCCGCACGCAACACATTTGAAATTGTCGCGCTGGAGAACGCGGAACCGCAACCTCTGTCCGACCTGCCGTTTGTCCTCAAAGGAAGGTGTCTTATGAGAGGTCGCATCACCTGTCATTGAGCTCACGCGACGAGGCAGCGACTCTGTCGGCAGTGCTTCTGCCTCCGAATTTGCCCAATGGATGAATGCCCGAAGCGCCCTCCGCCATGTTCCCCATCGCCCAACATACACCCTCGCGTGTACGGTGGATGGCGCGGTGGACATCTCACTCATGTATGGGGAACGCCCATAGTGGACCCAGACCTTTGCCAGATTTTCGAAACACTGTTCTGTCGTCCACTTTTGACGCCCGCCACCAAGTGATGGCGTAATTCCGGCGATTTTCAGAGCTTTATGCCACCCAAAGCGCCGGCGAATGGCTTCATAGCTGATGTTTGAGTGAGTATTGAACTGTTTTCTGTTCATCGTCCCGGCTCCAACGATTGTGTAAACGCGTCTTAGTTCGGCAATAAGGTCGCTGTCGCTCATCTGCCTGGCAAGCTGACGCTTCATTTTGTCCGAAACTTTTTGCCCGGAATAAAGATGCCCCAGACCAGCTTTGGATAAAGCGCCTTGCCAGCTTCCAAATCGACGGCGAATCGTACTGATCGAGACTCGACGCGACAAACGGACGAATTCCCTTGAAGAGAGTCGTCCACTCGAGACTTGCGCCGAAACTCGACGAATCTCAGATAGTAACGACTCATCTGTGTAATCGTCTAGAAAATCGACTTCAAAGTTTGGCATGAATCTTCGAATTATCTGATGGTAGCCCTTATTTGGGCAATAGAGCTCTACCGTGCAAGTTCTCGCCACCATCATTGAGGGATGGGGCGAGGGCGGCGCCGGTGAAGGATTTTTTGTTGCGAGCGACTTGCTCCGGCGTGCCCTGCGCGACGATGTGGCCGCCGCCGGAGCCGCCTTCGGGGCCGAGGTCGATAAGCCAGTCGGCCTGTTTGATGACGTCGAGGTGGTGCTCGATGATGATGATGGTGTTGCCGAGGTCGACGAGGCGGTTGAGGACGTCCATTAATTTGCGGACGTCGTCGAAATGGAGGCCGGTGGTGGGCTCGTCGAGAATGTAGAGCGTGCGGCCAGTTTGGCGGCGGGAGAGTTCGCGGGCGAGTTTGGTGCGCTGGGCTTCGCCGCCGGAAAGAGTGGTGGCGGACTGGCCGAGCTGAACGTAGCCGAGGCCGACGTCGACCATGGTTTGGAGCTTCTGTTTGATTTGCGGGATGTTTTCGAGGACGGGGAGCGCGTCTTCGATGGGCATGTCAAGCAGGTCGGAGATGGAATAGCCTTTGAAGCGGACGGAAAGAGTTTCGGCGTTGTAGCGGCGGCCGCGGCAGACTTCGCAGGTGACGTAAACGTCAGGAAGAAAATTCATTTCGATGCGGCGCAGACCGCCGCCCTGGCAGGCTTCGCAGCGGCCTCCTTTGACGTTGAAGCTGAAGCGGCCGGGGCGATATCCGCGTTCGCGGGACTCGGGAAGCATGGCGAAAAGCTCGCGAATTGGGCTGAAGACGCCGGTGTACGTGGCGGGATTGGAGCGCGGCGTGCGGCCAATGGGGGCCTGGTCGATTTCGATGACTTTGTCGAGATGCTCGAGGCCGAGGATGGCGCGGTGCGCGCCGGGAGCTTCGGCGGAGCGATAGAGCTTCTGCGCGAGGGCGCGGTAGAGAATGTCGTTTACGAGCGTGGATTTGCCGGAGCCGGAGACTCCGGTGATGACAGTGAGCAGGCCGAGCGGAAATTCCACGTCGATGTTTTTCAGATTGTTGGCGTGCGCGCCGAGAATTTTGAGCGATTTGCCGTTGGGCTTGCGGCGCTGCGACGGAATGGGGATTTTCAGATCGCCGGAGAGGTAGCGTCCGGTGAGTGAATTGGCGTTGGCGGCGATTTGCGGAGGCGCGCCGATGGCGACAACGTGGCCGCCGGCCTTTCCCGCACCGGGACCGAGGTCGACAACATAATCGGCACGGCGAATGGTTTCCTCGTCATGCTCGACGACGAGGACAGTGTTGCCGAGGTCGCGAAGAGTTTCGAGGGTGCCGAGGAGGCGGCCATTGTCGCGGGCGTGCAGGCCGATGGAAGGCTCATCGAGGACATAAAGGACGCCGCGAAGACGCGAGCCAATTTGCGTGGCGAGGCGAATGCGCTGCGCTTCTCCGCCGGAGAGGGTGGCGGCGGAGCGATCGAGCGTGAGATAGCTGAGGCCGACGGCGAGAAGAAAATCGAGGCGCTCAGCCACTTCGTTGAGCGGGCGTCCGGCGATGGCAAGGTGGCGCGGCGTGAGGCCGGGAAGGATTTTATCGACGGCCGCGCGCGCGTCGGCCAGAGAAAGCTCGGTGAATTCGGCGATGGAGTAGGCGCCGACTTTCACGGCGAGGCTCTCCGGGCGGAGTCGCTTTTGCCCGCACGCCTCGCAGGGCGTCGGCGACATGTATTGCGTGAGATATTCGCGATATTCGTCGGAGGCGGTTTCCTCGAGATTGCTCTCCAGATGGTCGATCACGCCTTTGAAATTAAGGCCCTTGGTGGGACGGCCGTTCGCGGGATTGCCGTAGAGAATCAAGTTCTGCACGCGATGCGGAAGTTTTTCAAATGGCGTATCGAGATCGAAACCGTTGGCGAGAGCCGCGATTTTCAAGGTTCGTTGTAAGGAGCCGGAAGTGCCTCCGGGCCCGAGGCCGCCTTGGAACAGCGGTTTCGACCAGTCGACGATGATTTTCGCCGGATCGAAATTGAATTTTGCGCCCAGGCCATGGCAGGCGGGGCATGCGCCGTAGGGCGAATTGAAGCTGAAGGAGCGAGGCTCAATCTCCGGAACGGAGATGCCGCAATCGGCACAGGCGAGATTTTCGGAGTACATGTGCTCCTCGCCGCCGACAATGGCGATGGTCACGAGCCCGCTGGTGAGCTTAGTGGCCGTTTCGATGGACTGTTCGAGGCGCTTGGCGATTCCTTCCTTGATGAGCAGGCGGTCGATGACGATTTCGATGGTGTGATTGCGGCGGCGATCGAGCGCCGGGGGCTCATCCAGGCTGACGAGGTTGCCATCGACGCGCGCGCGAAGGAAGCCGGCGCGGACAAATTTTTCAAACTCTTTTTTGTATTCGCCTTTGCGGCCGCGCACCACCGGCGCCAGGATCATGATGCGTTCCTCGGGCTTGAGCGCGAGAACAAATTGCACAATCTGTTCGGTGGATTGCCGCGCGATGAGTTTGCCGCAATTCGGGCAGTGCGGCGCGCCGATGGAGCTGTAGATGACGCGCAGGTAGTCATAGATTTCCGTGATGGTGCCGACGGTCGAGCGCGGCGAGCGCGTGGTCGTTTTCTGCTCAATGGCAATCGACGGCGAAAGCCCTTCGATGGAGTCGACTTCCGGACGCTCCATTTGATCGAGGAATTGCCGCGCATAGGCGGAGAGCGATTCAACGTAGCGGCGCTGGCCTTCGGCGTAGAGCGTGTCGAACGCGAGGGAGGATTTTCCCGAGCCGGACAGCCCGGTGATGACGGTCAGGGAATTGCGCGGGATTTCCAGGCTGATGTTTTTCAGGTTGTGCTGGCGCGCGCCGCGAATAACGATTTTCTGAAGGGCCATGGTTTGGCGGAGAAGCTACAGGCGCGGCCGCCGCACAGCGCGGAGAATACGCCCAAGTTAATCCACCAACATAGCAAGCCGGGCGCGCAAGGGTCAAGCAGCCGCTGCGAACGGTAATGGGTGAGTTGGAATTTTGAGCCCGTTCCCCAGGCTCGACTAGCCGTCGACCTGGGAGGCCCCTTTTTTGTGCCACGATCAAGAAAATTCAAACTGACTCACCATCCTGCGAACGCGCAAAAGCGGCTGGCCGCGCTGTTGCGTGCGATGGGGCGGTGTGGCACGATGCCGCCATGCCGACGCGCAAAAAGAAAATCTCAAAGTTCGACAAAGTGGCCCTGGAAATCGCCGAGGGCATCGCCAATATCCCAATCGAAGGAAAGAAGGAGGCCGTCCAGTTGCTGCAGGAGCTTGAAAGCAAGGGAGAAGCGCCTGAACGCACGAAAAAGTTGTCGGCCAAGATCAGGAGGGAAGTGAAAAAGAAGTCTTCTAGCGCGAAGAGCGGGCGCACAAGAAAATGAGAGGTTGACTGGCAATCGAAGACTGGCGTCGCCATTTCGTGCGAGTGTTGAGGCGGCATTCCACGACGTTTGTGGTAGAAAGCGCCGATGGGGGCGAACCGGCAGGAGGAATTTACCGAGGGCGTGTGGTTTTTACCGAGGTAATTGCACCAATACATTGAAATACAAAGAGTTAGAGGTTGGCTTGCCGCGTGCGTAGCAAAAGAACGTAGGGGGAAGACAAGCCGAGAATCCCTTTAGGGGATTGAGGGCTGGGCCGGCTTCCTTCCCCCACTCATTCCCGCCGAAACCTCCACGATACCTACCCTCTAAGCGGCGGGGGTGTGTTTGAACGAAACCGCTGCAAAATTCCGCGCTGTCCAATAAAATGCTAATCCCGTTATTTGAGTGCGATTTATTGGGGCGTGGTCCAATCGGTAGGACGCTGCACTGTTAATGCAGACGGTGTTGGTTCGAATCCAACCGCCCCAGCCA
>JBAQYT010000161.1:0-26066 GCA_049787175.1 Candidatus Acidiferrales bacterium
CCGAGCGCGAAGGGGATGAAACCCAGCACCGAGGCTTCCATCGCATCCGGCTCCCATCGCGCCAGCATGGCGAACGTCACCACGTATCCCACCGCGGCGGCCACCAACAGAATCCCGGCTCTGCGCGACATGGCTGGATGCGCCAAATCCGCTTCGAACGGAACATTCAATCCGCGAGCGATCGCGGCCAGCCGCTCCTCCGTCCGGAGCTTTCGTCCTCGTTGCCATGCCCACGCCCACACCACGGCAATCGGAAATCCCAGGGCTAACACCACTGCTGCCAGACCGATCACATTCTCCGGCATTTTCGTCTCCTCTCGCCACGCGGCCGCGCCGCGCTGCATTTCCCCTCGGGTTCAAATGACGAAAGTAGATACGCTCGGAGTCTCGGGAATGTTCCGCGAAGGATTATGGCAACTGCTGTATTTGCATGCTCTGATCAATCGAGAAGCTGGGGCAGGAAGCCGATGGCTGAGGCTGGCAGCGCGCCGTGATCGTGAAGCCTTCGAGTGAAGTTTCGGACGAATAGGTGTAGCCATCCCGTTTCGGTTTTCGCGCCACCATCGCGCCGCTGGAGTAGAGTTCATCCAACGAAGCGTACGAGCCGTGACTTGCCTGGTAGATGCGTTCCGCCTGCGCCATCGAGAGCAGGTCGCTTTTCGCGCCGACGGTCGATATGACCTGCGCCGGCGCGCGTGATGCGCCGCTCGCTTTCAGGCTTGACGTATAGAACCAATAGCCGACAGCAGCCGCGATCACAAGTGTTAGCAAGCCGGAAACTGCTCGCATGATTTGCTCCGTTTATCCACGTTCGAGATGACTCCTAATTATCGTCTGCCCCCACTGGAGGCGCGTTTTTTAATTTCTGGATGTTTGCCTGTTCTGCACTAGGAGCTTGCACGTGCATCCTCGGGCGGCCATTTGACATCGAATCTGCCGCCTCTTACGATGGTTTGGCCATCGGGAAGTCTGCATACGCGGGCCTGCTCGCGGAGGGAAATTCAAATGAGATCGATCCGGCTACGGAAAGCAGTCCTCGGTGCTGGAATTGCTGTGCTCATGCTCGCGTTCTCGGCTTTCGCGCAGCAGAACAAGTTGCCGGCGCCTCCGGCACACCAGCCTCCCATTGAGGAATCCGTAGCCACACGTCCGCCGCACCTTGTTATTCAAACGCGCACTCTGTCAAACGGACTGCGTATCGTCATGGCCGAAGATCACCACGTCCCGGTTGTCAACCTGCAAGTCTGGTATCACGTTGGCTCGAAAGACGAAAAGCCCGGCCATACCGGATTTGCCCATCTTTTCGAGCACCTGATGTTCAAAGGTTCAGCGCACGTCGGTCCAGACGAACACTCCCGCATTATCGAAGCCATCGGCGGCTTCGATAACGCCTACACCAATGACGACGTCACTGTATTCTGGGAGACATTTCCCAGTAACTATCTTGACCGCGTACTTTGGCTCGAGGCCGATCGCATGGGCAGTTTGAATGTGGACGAGAAGAATTTCACCTCAGAGCGTCAAGTGGTCGAGGAAGAGCGCCGGCTCCGTGTTGATAATTCGCCCTACGGCCGCGTGCAGGAGGATCTCTACGCCGCCGCGTTCACCGTTCACCCGTATCATCACACCACCATCGGCAGCATAGTTGACCTCGATAAGGCCACCGTCGAAGACGTCCGCGCTTTCCACGATATCTATTACCGCCCGAACAACGCCACGCTGGTGATCGTCGGCGATATTGATCCGGCGCAAGCAACGGCCTGGGCTGAAAAGTATTTCGGCGGGATTCCGCGCTCGCCACAACCGATTCCGCGCGTCACCGTCAAGGAACCGCCGCAAACGGCGGAGCGCACTGTCACGAAATCGTATCCCGGCGTTCCGCTTCCCGCGGTAGTCGAGGGATACAAGATGCCCGCACGTTTCGCTCCGGAATCCTACCCTCTTGATTTGGCCTCGAACATTCTGGCCGGCGGCGAAAGCAGCCTGTTGTATCAATCGCTCGTCTACAAAGATCGCATCGCTCTCGAAGCCATCGGCTTCGGAAACTTCACGGAAGATCCAAATCTCTTCTGGGTGATTGCGATTATGAATCAGGGGCGCACAGCGGAAGAAGGCGAGAAAGCCCTCGATTCCGTTCTCGATGGCATGAAGACGCAGCCGATCTCCCCGCAAGAGCTGGAAAAAGCCAAGAATCAGCAGATTTCCGACGCGATTCTAGGACGCGAAACGGACGAAGAGAAAGCCGATGCTCTTGGCGAGGCCGCCGTAATCGGTAGGAATCCGGAGCTCGTCAACACGGACCTTGCACAGTACGAAGCCGTGACTGCGGCCGCCATCCAGCATGCCGCCAATGAGTATTTTGTCACCCAACATGAAACGGTTCTCTTTTACTTGCCGCAAGCGCCACCCAAGCCTGGCAACGGGAGCCAAAAATGATTCGCTCCATCTCCCAAGTCCGTCAAACCATCGTGCGCGCGAATTGCAAGACGGCAACGTTAATCTTCGCAGTTTTATTTCTCGGCGCGCCTGCCATCGCGCAGTCACAAATGCAATCGGAGCAAGCCGCGCAGCAATCCGATCAAGCGTCCAATGAAAATGCCCACGGCACCGGCGTCGTTCCCGCCGGCGTGAAGCTTGTTCCGCAAATGCCGGCTGCGCAACCCCCGCGCCCATTCCACTTCCCTCATGCGGAGACTCGGATCCTGTCGAATGGGATGCGCGTCTTCGTCGTGGCCGACCATCGCCAGCCGGCCGTCGCCGTCCGCCTTGTGTTGATGTCCGCAGGCGCGGCGAATGATCCTGCGGGCATGCCGGGCATCGCTTCGATGACCGCCGGGATGCTCACTCAAGGCACAGAGACGCGGTCCGCGCAGCAATTCGCCCAAACCATCGATTTTGTTGGCGGCCACATCGCGGCCTCCGCGTCCGACGATGACACCGATGCTGCGGTGACAATCGTTTCGCGCGACCTCGACTTGGGAATCAGCCTGCTCTCGGACGCCGTTCTCCATCCCGCCTTCTCGCAGGAAGAACTTGAACGCCAGAAGCAGCAGACGCTTTCCGGTTTGCGTGTTGAATACAGTGACCCGGCCTATCTGGCCTCCGCGGTTTTCGACCGCACGGTATTCGGCGAGTCGCCTTACGGAATGCCTTCCGACGGAACGCCTGAAACGGTTGAGAAAATCACCCGCGATGATCTGGTCAAGTTTCATGATTCCAATTACGCACCGAACCAGGCGCTGCTCGCTTTCGCTGGCGACATCACTCCGGAACGCGCGTTTGCCCTGGCCGAAAAATATTTTGGTTCGTGGGAGAAGAAGGAATTGCCTGCCGCGGAACCCGCCACGCCGCCCCAGACGCAAGGCCTGCACTTCATCGTTGTCGATAAGCCGGACGCCGTTCAGACCCAGATTCGTGTCGGCAGCCTGGGAATCCGCCGCAACGATCCCGATTACATTCCTCTGCTCGTCACCAACAGGATTTTTGGCGGCGGCTACAATAGCCGTCTCAATACGGAAGTCCGCATCAAGAAGGGCCTGACCTACGGAGCAAACTCCTCCTTCGAAGCCGAACGTTTCGCCGGCGAATTTGTCGCCGACACCTTCACGCGCACGGAAGCCACCGCCGAAGCCACCAAGCTGGTTGTCGATCTGATTTCGCAAATGTCCTCCGGCGACGTGAAGCCCGAAGAATTGAAATTTGCCCAGGACTACCTTTCCGGCGTGTATCCCATTCAGTCGGAAACCGCCGCGCAAGTAGCGGGCCGGGTTCTTGCCGTCGCCGAGTATGGACTGGTTCCCGATTACAACGACACCTATCAGCAGAAAATCCTTGGCGTGGATGAGTCCAGCGTCAAGCAGATGGCCGCGCGATACTTCAATTCGCAAAATCTCGACGTCGTTCTCGTCGGCAATGCCAGTCAGTTCCTTCCGGCTGTCAAAGCCGATTTCCCCAGTGCCCAATGGCAGGAGATTCCATTCAACCAGCTCGATCTTCTCAGCCCAAATCTGCGGCAAGCCAAATCCGAACCTCCCGCGTCCACTCCGGAATCGCTCCAGCAGGGTCAAGGAGTCATCATGGCGGCGGCTCAGGCCGCGGGAGGGGATTCTCTTCGCTCCATCTCCACTCTGGAATTCTCCGAGAACGGAAACATCTATATCCCCCAGGGCTCCCTAGCTGTTTCCGTCAAATGGCAGGTCGCTTATCCAGATAAGGTTCGTGCTGACATCACCTTGCCAGGAGGACGCATCACTCAAGTCTCCGATGGCAAATCCGCATGGAGACAGACTCCACAAGGAACTCAGGACGTTCCCGCTGAGGCACTTGGTGAATTCCAGCGCGGCATCAGCTTGTTTGGCGGCTGGGGACTGTACCAGCAAGCCTTGGCCGGCGGCGTCAAAGCACAATATGTTGGCCAAGAAGATACTGCGGATGGCAAGAAAGCAGACGTCGTGAACTGGATGGCGCCGTTCGGCACGATCCAGCTTTACTTCGATTCAGCCACCCATCTCCTGGTCGAAGCGAAATATACGTCCGTTGGAATGCAAGGTCCCGAACAAACTGACCAGCGCTGGAGCGACTTCCGCGCGGTCGAAGGCCGCCAGTTTCCGTTCCAGTCCGTGACCTATCGCAGCGGCGCAAAGTACACCGACTCCACAGTTCAGGAGATTCACATCAACCCCGCGCTTGATCCCTCCTCGTTCTCAAAACCCGCCGCGCCGGCGCCAGGCCAGCCCCCTCCGAGCCCGTAGCCCTGAAAAGTGAAAGTGTGCAAAAAATAATCGGCACGGTTGTACTCGCGGCGGCGTTATTGCGCATCTAACCTGCTTGCTTCAACGTTCGCTTCAGGAACGAGGCCCGGCAGCGCATTTGGGATTTCGGGTGGTGGGTCGGTTTGAATTTTCTTGATCGCGCCACAGGGAGTCAAAATGCAAACTGACCCATTACCGGATTTCGTTAGACCTGGCTTAAACTGGAGGCCTTTACTTAGCGAATGATTCCTTTCCGCAGAGCGATTCGATTCTGGCCTGCCGCCGCTGCCCTCGCAGCGGCGAGCGTATGTTTTGCCGGCACCGGCACTGGAGCGCATACTGCTCTGCTGCCTGCCGCGCCGCTTCCTCCGGTGCTTCAGGCCATGCAGGATGAGCTGCAGCGCTCGGTCGGCGCCTACGGCAAAGCCGATCCGCCAGCCTATTTCGTCAGCTACACCATCAGCGATCTCGATTCCGCCGAGGTCTCCGGCTCAAATGGCGCGTTGTTGTCCTCCGACGAAACGCGTGACCGCTGGCTCGAAGTGCAGACGCGCGTCGGCAGCTTCCAGCTCGACAACACTCACAAGGTCGAAGGCCGCGAACCCGCCTGGTCCAGTCCCGGCACGGAAGCCACTCTCGACGATGATGTTTCTCTTCTACGCCGCGAAATCTGGCGCGAAACCGATCGCCAGTATCGCGCTGCCGTGCAGGCCTATATTGGCGTGCAAACCAGCAAGGAAGTCCAGGCCCAATCCGCCGAACAGGGCGCGCCGGATTTTTCTCACGAAGTGCCCCACGTATCCATTGGCTCTCCCGTGGACTTTCAGCTCGACCGCAAGCCCTGGGAAGACAAAGTCCGCCAGTACACGGCTGCGTTCAGCGCTTCTCCGGCGGTTCTCAATTCCATCGTGACCTTCACGGCCCGCTCGGCGAACCAGTATTTCGTCGATAGCGATGGTTCGCGCCTCGCCTTTGGCCAGATCCGTTATCGTCTCGAATTGTTCGTTCAGGGCAAAGCGCCCGACGGCATGGATTTGGAGCGCTACGCGAATTTCGACTGGGTCGATCCGTCCAAAGAGCCCACGGACGCGACGGTGCTCGATCAGGTCCGCATTCTCACCGGCCAGATCGCCGCCTTGCAGAAAGCCCCGCTCGTCGAGCCTTTTGCCGGCCCCACTCTGCTCACCGGCCGCGCCGCCGCGGTGTTCTTCCATGAAGTGCTCGGCCACCGTCTCGAGGGTTTTCGCCAAAAGGACGTCAGTGAAGGCCAAACCTTCACCAGCAAGATCAATCAGCAAATCCTGCCCGACTTCATCACCGTGCGTGACGATCCCACCACCGCGGAAGTCAATGGCCAGGTCTTGCTCGGCTACTATCCTTTCGATGATGAAGGAATCCCGTCCCAGAACGTGGTCCTCGTCGATCACGGCATTCTGAAGAATTTTCTGATGGGCCGCTCGCCGCTGGTGAATTTTCCCCACTCCAACGGCCACGGCCGCCGCCAGCTCGGCTATCAGCCGATCGCGCGCATGGGCAATACCATTGTGGAAAGCAGCAAAACCATGTCCAATGCGGCGCTTCGCCAGCGGTTCATCGAAGAGATTCGCAAGCAGGGCAAACCGTTCGGTCTCTTGATTGACGATATCGCTGGCGGCTTCACTTTCACCGGCCGCGCCCAGCCACAAGCATTTCAAGTTCAGCCGTTGATCGTTTACAAGGTCTATCCGGACGGCCGTCCCGACGAAATGGTCCGCGGCGTCAACATCGTCGGCACACCTCTGATCTCCATCACCAAAATCATCGCCACCGGCGACACGCCGGAAGTCTTCAATGGCTATTGCGGCGCGGAATCCGGCTCAGTCCCTGTCTCTGCCGTCGCGCCGGAGATTCTCATCTCGGAAATGGAAGTTTCGAAGAAAGAAACTTCCACCGACACGCCGCCAATTCTCCCGCCGCCCGCGCATGACCCGCTCGCGAAGGTGAAACAATGACTTCCCGGCGCATAACTCGTTTCTGGGCTGCCCTCACCACGCTTGCGGCAGCCTGCATGTTGGCTCTTCCTGCCGCCGCGCAAAGCGATAACGACCATACCCTCGAAGCCATGCAAGACGAAATGAACCGTTCCG
This sequence comes from Candidatus Acidiferrales bacterium, assembly GCA_049787175.1. GTDB lineage: Bacteria > Acidobacteriota > Terriglobia > Acidiferrales > UBA7541 > DAHUXN01. Next base: position 6,878 of record JBAQYT010000161.1, read on the forward strand.
TCGCCCGCCTGCAGCTGGACAATCAGCAGAAGCCGTATTACATCGAATATCGCCTTGTCGACGTCGACGTTCGCGCCATCACCTCCTCCTTCGGCACTCTCTTTTTGAGCGAGCATGAGCGCAACCGCCTCATGCGCGTCGATGTTCGCGTCGGAACCAGCCAGCTCGATAGCTCGAACTTCATAAGCCAAAACGGCTTTCAGGGTTCTTCGAGTTCCGCGGGCGAAGTGGGCATTGATCGCGATTACAATTCCTTGCGCCAAGACCTTTGGCAGGCCACCGACTTCGCATATAAAGACGCGCTCGTGCAGTTCTCCAATAAGCAAGCATTCTTGAACAGCCTCTCGCGCCCACCGGAGATTCCCGATTTTGCAAATGAGCCGGCGGTCGTTGACGTCGAGCCGCTCGTCACTCCTGACTGGACTTCCCGCAACTGGGAACAGGAAGCTCGCGAGGCATCCAAGGTGCTGCGCGGCTTTCCTGATCTCTACGGCACGCGCGTCCACTACTATCTCGTCTACACCACTTACTATCTCCTGACCAGCGAGGGCACCAAACTTCGCATTTCTCACAGCGACGCCGGCATCGAAGCCAGCCTCGATACGCAGGCCACTGACGGCATGCCGCTTCACAATTTTTATTCCAATTACGCGGCCGCTCCTGCCGGCTTGCCTCAGCCGGGCGACGTCAGCAAGAGCCTGATTCAGGTCGCGCAACAGCTCGAGGCGCTGCGCACCGCTCCGAATGTGGATGACTACGAAGGCCCGGTTCTCTTTGACGCTCCCGCCGCTGGCTCCCTACTGGCTCAGGCGCTCGAACCTTCGCTTTCCGGCGCTCGCCCGCCGCTTTCCAGTGTCTCCGCGTTCGATCAGATGATGCAGCAGGAGGGCGGCCACAGCGAATGGACTGGCCGCGTCAACTCGCGCGTCTTGCCTCTGAATGTTTCTCTCGTCGATGACCCGAGCGCGAAAGATTTTCAAGGCCAGCCGCTTCTCGGCGGCTACGCCATTGACTCTCAAGGCGTTCGTGCCGAGCCCGTCTCCTTGGTCGAAAATGGCATCCTGAAAAATCTCTTGATGTCGCGCCGTCCTGGCCCGGATTTTCAGCTTTCCAATGGCCACGGGCGCTCCGCCATGCTTTCCCCGCCCGTCCCTCTTTCCAGCAACCTGTTTTTTCAGGCCACGAATACGATGAACCCCGCCGATCTGCGCAAGAATTTCATCGACCTTTGCCGCTCCAATGGTCAGAAGTGGTGCATTGAAATCAAGCGCATGGATAATCCGGCGCTCGCCTCGCAATCCCAGGAGGATTTCACGGATATCATTTCAGGATTGGCGGAAGGTTTGAGCAGCGGCGATCGCTTGCCCCTGCTCGTCTATCGTGTGTATGTGGACGACGGCCATGAAGAGTTGGTTCGCGGCGCCCAAATCAAGGGTCTTGACCTCCGCGCTTTTCGCTCCCTCGCCGGAATCGGCAACGATTTCTCGGTCTTCAATTTCATGCAGAACGCCGCGGGTGGCTTTGCCGGCACTGCCCTCGACACCTTCGGTTCCGTCGAAGACGGCATGCCCAGCTCGATCGTCGCGCCTTCGCTGCTCCTCGAAGACGTTGAAATTCGCGGTTATCATGGAGAGCCGCGCCGCCTGCCTTTGCTCCCCATTCCAGCCCTGCAATAAATTCAAATCTTCGCGCGCTATTTGATCTCCGCAAGAATCTCCGAATTGTCATTCAGCGATACTTTATCCGGCTGAAAACCGAGCGTGATCCTGAACGGAGTGGTTTTCCCCGTAGTCCGCAGCCAGCCGACCCGGCCAGACTTTCCGTTTGCGCGCAAATACAGCGGAAGAATGTCTTTCCAGCCATCCGGCACGCCCGACTGCGTAACCGTGCCGCTCAGCAGCCATTGGTTGTTCGCCTGGCTCTGCACCGTGTATTCCATGTGATATTGCGCGATGCCCGTTCCGTACACGTACTGGTTGAAGAACCAGTCCATCCGATTGTTCTGATCGAGATTCATGTACGGCGCCATGTGCCGTTCCACCACTGCCTTGAAGTCTTCCGTCGACGCCGCCTGCCCGCTGAAGCTCTTCGTGTAGTCCTGCATCATTTGCTTGAACGGCTCATCGGGCGTTCGGCTGCGGGGATTTTGCAGCATGGCGCGCAGCATCTCCAGCACGTATCCGCCTTTGTCATAAACGACTGTGTTGTATCCTCCCGGCGCCACCGATGAGCCCAGCCGATTCCCCATCCATATGGAGCCGAGGTCTTCGTATCGATGCCCGAAATTGTTGCTGCTCAGCAGTTCTTCTCGGTCCGTATGCAACCGGTCCAGAAACTTTTTCTGGCCGTCGCGAATTTCCACGTACAGATTCCCGGAAAACTGCGCGAACCCCTCGGAAAGCCATTGGTCGTGATAGGTTTTCCATCCCACTTCGTGGCCCCACCATTGATGCGATACCTCGTGCGCCCGGAAGTAATCGCTGATCCGCACCTGATCGACTACTCCAAACAGGTGCCGTTGCGTCTCGTCCATGAAAGAAAATACGGAGAGATACAGAAGCATCGGCCAGCCCTGGCCGTAAGTGAAGGGAATGTTCGTCACCGCAAGCCTGTCGAACGGAAATGGCCCAAAATAATTCTCGAATACCCGTAGATCGTTCCCAATCTCCACGCCGGTGGTCTTGAGCATGCCTGCGGGATCCAGACTGCCCATCGCCGGCATTCCGATTGGGGTTTGCCCGGGAAGCGTGGGATTGACCATGTTCTGCACGGCGCTTAGAAAATCGTCCGGGGTCCGGTTCCCATACGCCTCCACATCAATATTCCCCACCTTGTCCGTGTAAACCTTGTAGTCTCCAAAGGCGAACCCCGCGACGGATTGCGGCACGGGGCTTTTCCACTTTGTGATGGCCCAGTTGCCGTCCGCGCTTTCGCCCGCTTTATCGCCTGTCGCAACCAGCGTCAATTTTTTCGGCGTGCGGAAGGTCATTTCAAAATCAGCGCGCGTGGCGAACTCGTCCGTCGTGCCCGGATACCAGCCATAGCTCGGACAAAAGTAATTTCCGGTGCCCACTTTCAGTATCATGTGTTTCCCGGCATATTCGAATGTGAGCGTTTCCTCTTGGCCTTGTGCCGTGGCTTGCCCTAGCACCACCGCAACGTAATCTCCGTACGTCGGGTAGCGGTCCTTCGGCTCCTGCGGCTGAAAAAACGCCAAGGCCTCGCCATTTTCATCCTTCACGGAAGAAACGCGCAAGTTAGCGTCGAAGTAGAAAAGCAAGACTCGTTCGCCGGCCGGCTGATACTGCAGAGCCACCTTTGTCGTCGCGCTAAAATCTGCTCCCCCTGTCACCGTGGCGTCAATATCGTACCGATGCGCCAGAAACACATCTTTCGCCAGTGGATTTTGGTCCACCTGAATCCCACTGACATCTCCCGCCGGAAAGCTCATCCACGTGTCGAAAAGCATCGCTGGCGAGCCGCGCGACTCATAGCGGCCAATGCTAATCTCCTCTGGCAGGAGCGCATCGTATTTCGCGAGCACCCATCCGGCATTATTGGTTTTCATGTCCGCGGCAAAATAGGCGGTCCTCGCATGGTCGCCGGAAAGCACTCCTTCGAAAATTCGCGGCACAATTTCTGCGGCCAGGCCCTCGCGGACGCGCTGGCGGTTTTGATAAAGATCCCCCAGCGAGTTGTCGGTTGCATTCGTCCATTTCACCTGCTTGCCGACTTCATCGAACGTTCCGTCCGTGAAGCTGAACGTTGCCTCGCTAAACTCCATACTCAAATTATTCTGCTTGGTAAAAAGCTGCAGTTGCTGCGCCTCGCCGGTGTTTGGCGGCGCCACTTCGATCCGTCCCCGCCCTTTGAATGCCGCGCCGAACACGACTCCCGCGGCGGACGCCGTAAACTGGAGCGTGCCATCGATCAGCGTGATGTGAATGCGGTCGCGCTCCAGCGTCAGATTTTCGACGTGCGCCGTTTTCGCCGCATCAAATGACGCTTGTTCCACCGCATTCCATACGGCGGTCGCGTTTTGCCCCGGAATGGCTTGCGCCGCGCAAGCTCCAGCGCACACCAAGGCCAGAAAAATCAGTACCCCAGCGGGACGCCACTGCTGCAGTGGCATGGGAACCTCCGGGAAAGCGCGCTGATTCTACATAATTGGGAACGTGAGTAAAGACTAAACCGCGGAAAAATGTGCGTTACGGTTCCAGAGTGATGAAGGCTACTTCCGGCCGGCACAGGAAGCGCGCCGGGATATCGGACATTCCCACACCGCGGTTAACGTACATCCGCGAATTCTTTTCTTCGTACCATCCCTTCAGGAACGGCCCGCTCCCGCCGGGCAGCCAGAACGGCTTCACGAACGGTATTCGCACCTGCCCGCCGTGCGTGTGCCCGGCGAGAACCAAGTTTACTTTTCCCGCGATTGTCTGGAAGAAAAACGGCGAATGAAACATCGCAATCGTGTACACGTTCGGCGGAACTCCCTGCAACGCCGCGGCCAAGTTGGGCCGGCCGGTGAATGGGTCGTCCAATCCCACGAGCCACACATCTGGACGCAATTCATGGTTCTGGTTGAGCAGCAAATTGACTCCCGCATCGCGGTAGAACTGCCGCTCATGTCTCAAGGGTCGCAAATTCTCCCAATTTCCGCGCACGAACCAAACTCCCAGCGGCGCGTGCAGTTGCTTGTACACTTTCAGGCACGCCATGTAATTTCCGAACGGGTCCGCCAAGGTATCGCCCGTGATCAGAATCACGTCCGGATTTTCCTTAGCCAGAGCGGCGAGCACCTCGCGCTCTGGCCGCCCCAGCCCCCGCGTATGCAAATCGCTCAGATCGGCAATCTTCAGCGGACTTGTCAAATTCGCGTGAATCACATAGTGGTTCACCTGGACGTTATCCGGTTCAATCACGAAAGCATCGACCGCCAGCGCCGCTGCCAGTATCGCAATCACCAGCGAAACGATGTGCCGCCTCCACCATGGCGCGCGTTTCGCGATGATTTCTCTTCCCCGTTCCATCGAAAATTTTCCCTCCGCAGGCGCGAATCTTCCACTATACCGGATCGGCGCATCGGTAGTGGGTCAGTTTGAATTTTCTTGATCGTGACACAAGGAGTCAAAATTCAAACTGACCCGTACGGCGCACCGCGCGAAGCGGCGATTTACTCCTCGCCATCGTATAATCGGGCCGGTTCTTCCCATGAACGTATCCGCGGAAGCTGTGCGGCAGAAAAAAATGGCGGCGTTGGCTTCTGTCGCCAGCGCCATCGTACTCGTTGCGCTGAAGAGTTTCCTCACCGTTCGTACGGGCAGTCTCGGCGTCCTTTCCGAAGCGCTACACTCCGGCCTCGACCTTATCGCCGCGGTCATCACTTTCCTCTCCGTGCGCGTTTCCGATCGGCCCGCCGACGCCGACCACACTTACGGCCATGCAAAATTCGAGAGCTTTTCCGCATTCGTGGAAACCACGCTTTTGCTTCTGACCGCGCTCTACATCATCTGGGAAGCGCTGCAGCGTCTGATCTTCCGCGCTCCGCCTCTGCGTCCCGGCGTGCTCGCGGTTGCGCTCCTCGCCGCGATGATCGGAATTGACTGGACCCGCGCCCGGGCCATCTCGCGTGTGGCTCGCCGTTTCCCAAGCGAAGCCCTTGAAGCGGACGCCCTGCACTTCTCGACCGACGTCTGGAGCACCAGCGTCGTCCTCCTGGGCCTTGTCGCTGTGTGGCTTGGCCAGATCCTCGCAATTCCTTGGCTGCGCTATACGGACCCGATTGCGGCCCTTGTTGTGGCGGGAGTCGTTATCTGGGTGGGCTGGCGGCTCGGCCGCCGCACGCTCGAAGCGCTTCTCGACGTCGCGCCCGCGGGATTGCAGCAGAAAATTTCCGTTGCCGCGGCGAAAATCGAAGGCGTCCTCGGCGTGGATCGCGTGCGCCTGCGCCGCGCCGGCCAGCGCTATTTCGTTGATGTCAACATCAGCGTCCCGCGCACCACCAGCCTCGAAGAAGCGCATGCGACCAGCGACCGCGTCGAACAGCGCATTTCGGAAATCGTCCCTTCCGATGTGGTCGTCCACATGGAGCCGCGCGCGCGCGCCGGCGAAAATTTCCTCGAAGCCGTCCGCGCCACGGCCCAGCGGCGCGGACTCGCCGTTCACGAACTATCCGCGCATCAAGTCGATGGCCGCCTGTTCATCGAGCTTCATCTCGAAGTCGATGAGGGCTCCACCCTTCGCGACGCCCATCGCCTCGCCACCGAGCTCGAACAGGATTTGCTCCGCGAAACCGGCGGCAACGCCACCATCAACATTCACATCGAGCCGCTCGGCGCGCGCATCGCCGGCGGCGAAGAGATGACCGAGCTGGCCGCGCGCGTCCGCGACTTCATCAACGGTCTCGGCGCGGAATTTCACGAGCTGACGAATTGCCATGATGTCCATGTTCGCTTCGTCGAGCACAAGATCCTCGTCTCCTGCCACTGCGCCATGGACGGCAGTCTTCCCATCACCCAGGTCCACGACGTCACCGCCGCCCTCGAAGACCGCGTCAAGGAGCACTTCCCCCAGATCTACCGCATCACCATTCACCCCGAACCCGTCGACGAGAGTTGACGCGCCGGTTTCTGGCGCGTCATCCCGAACACAGCCCGCTGCTGTTGCGGGATGGCGGTGAAGGATCTGCTGTTTTGGAGTGCTGCGACTCGACGCCGCTTTGCGTGGCACAGGCTTCAGCCTGTGTGCCGTTGTCTTCGTAGGGGCGCTGCTTGCTGCGCCCGTCGCGATCCCCCGTGTCGCGTTTGCAGCTTGGTCCTCCCGGCGCAATCCGCTTCTTAACGTGTCATCCCGAACCCAGCGGCCGCTCTCGCGGGATGGCGGTGAGGTCCGTCGTCTGGACTCCGGTAGAGTCCGCAGGGACTCTCGAAACCGGAGGACCTGTTTTTCTTTTAGGGTTAACGATTGGATAAACGCAAGGCTTGGGCGCGCAAAAGGGCCAGCGGTGGCCCTTATGGGCGATTCCCGTTCCGGGACAAAGAGACAAATTGTCTTTTTCCCACAGGCAAAAGTGGGCGGAATTGGCCTGGAAGAGCAGGCCATTGAGAATTGGCGTTTTTTGCGTTTTGCGGAGGCGCGGAATTTCGGAATTTGCGAATTCCTTAGGAAAAACGCAGATTTGTGGACCACGGTTGCCGCCGGACTGTAGTGTCGCCGCGAGGTAGCGACCAGGCCAATTTCGAAAAAACGAGGCAAAATCAGGTTATAGAACCAGGCCATTCTCCTAGATGATCTAGGGGGGCGGAAAACTGTTTACGACTTCACAACGATAAGGCTCGCCGCGACCAACTGAGTCATCTTCTACTCCAAGCATCCAACGAATCGAGACTTAAGTAGTTAATCCATATACTTGACAACACAATGACCATGGGCTATTGTGCGCATACACGACCTAATCTATTACCCGATGAATGACGATAATCAGCTAACTGACCTGAGTAAAAGACTGGGAGTAGTCATTGCGCTACTCGCCCGATGCACCCCAAAGCCAAAGGACTCCCTTTCTCTTCGGGAGCAGATACAGCTTCTGTCGGAATTGCAACTGCGCCCAAGGGACATTGCCGACATCCTCGGGCGCACGCAAACCTACGTCAACAAAGAGCTCGCCGGCATCCGAAAGGCGAAGGGCAAATCAAAATGACGCCAAGCAACGAAGACGTACTTAGCGAACTGTCGAATAAGCTGAACATCCTGATCGCTGTGGCCCTATCGCCCGACATTCGGGACAAAAGCGGTTCCGAAAAAATCGAATTCCTCACAAGATTTGGAATCTCAAATCAGAACGTCGCCGACGTGCTCGGTACCACCAAAGGTACGGTCGAGGTGTTGAAGAGCCGAGCGTCCAAAAGGAAGAAGAGAACAAAATGAGCCAGCAAAGTAGAGAGTCAAACCCAGAGGTTGCATCGCTTCTCAAGCAGCTCCTAATGCTTCAACTCTTTGCTATGGGAACATCGCAAGGGCTAATCGCCAAGAAGACGAAATCGTCTACCGTAACCGTAAACGCCTTCCTTAAGGGAGTTAAAAGAAATGCCTAAAGCCCAGAGCGCGAACCGCGACATTGAGAGACTGATAGATATCTTGGAGCGGCTCGGCGCAATTGGACTTTATATCTATACCGACATGGACCACCATGCAATCGCTAAACGCATGGGAATGGGCACCCAAAGAGTCACAGCGATTCTCAAAGGACTGAAAAAATCTAATGAACACGGACGATAAGGTCACAGAATTACTCCAGGATATCAAAAGACTTCTAATACTCGCGCTGACCGAACAGGATGTGCCAGGGAAGCGCATCGCCGCCGCACTAGGTGTGGATGCCGCCACAATAAGTCGAATAGTCTCACCCAAGAAATCCAAAAGGCGGCAAAGCTATGCCCGCCGGCCCTCAGTCAGTCACTGATTTTCTGTCTAACGTAAACGACCAATTGGCCGCCGCGGCCAAAATAGTCGGACGGTCGAAGCACAGGCAGGCAATCTTCGAAATCATCTACCGCGGGCCAAAGCAAATTAAGACGATTGAAGAAATTCGGACCGAGACAGGTTTGTCACAAACCCATGTTCTCAAGGAAGGCGGCAAGATGGCGGGCACTCTAACAGAGAAGGTGCCCGGTGGTTACAAGAAGAGGAAGGAATTTGCAACTCGCTACAAGGATATTCTCGCGCTCGCCAGAAATAAGAAGAAACTTGCCCGACTACCTACCAAAACGTCGCCAAACGCGAATTCCGTACGTGTGAGCGTGACTTTTCCGAATTCCGCACGCAACGCAAGGCAAGTCACGATCGATGAAATAGACTCATTTTCAAAGGTGAGCAAGGCGAAAGGAAGCGACAATCAGATAAAAGGGCGCCTTGCAGAAAAGATAATCAAGCGAGGCTTCGCTAGCATCATTGGTGAGAGAGGTACGTTCAGGGACTGGGGTGGCGAAAAAAGCGACCTGTACTCAACGCGCGTCCGTCTCCGTGGGAGACGTATTGCCGCAGCGATAGCTTTCAAGGGTAAGGGAACCACGGGAAAGCTTGTTCCGCGCAAGATGGGTAAGAATGCTGATCAAATCAACCGTTTATTCGATGAGCCAGCCCAACTCTTCTTGGTTGTGTACCACGGCCAAATCGACTCGGCAATCATTTCACAAATGCAAGCTTTCGCTATGGGAATCGCCATCACGGGAAGAAAGGTTTATTACGGGATTGTTGATGGAACAGATTTAAATAGGATAAGAGCTGTTTACCGACAACACTTCCGATAGGACGCCATGACGCACACATTTTCACGACGGGACACGTTGAAACTTTTCGGCGCGGGCGCCGCTGCGGCAGCAGCGGGCGCGTCCGCCATTCAGCCGAAACTGGCGTGGGCGGCGCCGATACAAGGCATCGGGGCAAGTGCACAGCAGCAAAGCTCGCCTGCGCCGAGCGCAGCGCAAACTGAAGAGCAGCAGCGCGAAGCGCAGACGCGCGCGGCGCGGATGGCGTGGTGGCACGCAGCGAAGTTCGGCATGTTCATTCATTTCGGACTCTACAGCGTCTACGGGCATCACGAATGGGCCATGGAAGAAGAAGGCATCCCCGTCGCCGAGTACGAGCAGCTCGCGCACCGCTTCCATCCTCGGCCGGGCTTCGCGCGCGAATGGGCGCGTCTCGCAAGACGCGCGGGGCAGAAGTACATGGTGATGACCAGCAAGCATCACGAAGGCTTCTGCAATTTCGCGTCGAAGCTGACGAACTATTGCGCGCCGGAGCAGGGTCCGGGCCGCGACCTCGCGAAAGAGTACGTGGAAGCCGCGCGCGCGGAAGGCCTGCGCGTGGGCTTCTACTATTCGCTGATGGACTGGCATCATCCCGATGGCGCGCGTTGCGCCACCGATCCCGCCGCGCGCGAACGTTTTGTCGCCTACACCCACGGCCTGATCCGCGAAATCATGAGCAACTACGGGAAGATTGACGTGCTGTGGTACGACGTCGCGTGGCCGCTCGACGCCGAGGGCTGGCAATCGGTGAAAATGAATCAGATGGTCTTCGGCCTGCAGCCGGAGATCATCGTCAACAACCGCAACCTGCTGCCCGGCGACTTCAGCACGCCGGAGCAGGAGATCGAAGCGGCCGCGGAAGGCCGCGCGTGGGAATCGTGCATGACCATGAACGATAGCTGGGGGTATCAGCGCGCGGACGACGATTGGAAATCGCCGAAGACCATCGTGAGCAATTTGGTGGAATGCGCGCAGGGCGGCGGAAATTATTTGCTGAATATCGGGCCCACGGGCGACGGCTCGGTGCCGTCGGAATCGATTGCCACGCTGGAAGCGGTGGGGCGCTGGATGGAAGACAACGGCCCGACCATCTACGAATCCGAACGCTCGAAAGTCACCACTTCGGAAATGGCGGGCTTCACGCGCAAAGGCAACACGCTTTACGTGCACGTCCATTTCTGGCCGGGCAGCACGGTGGCCATTGGCGGCTTGCGAACCAAAGTGCTCAGCGCGCGCATGTATGTGACGAAGCAGCCCGTCGAATTTCATCAGGAGGAATTTCGCGTGCAGTTCACGGGGCTGCCGGACCATCCTCCCGATCCGCTCGCCACCGTTCTCGAAGTCGAATGCGACGGCGAGCCGGTGCAGGACACGCGCTGGGTGCGCGAAAATCGCCCGCGCCGCGCCGTCGGTATCTCGTAGGGGCGCTGCTTGCTGCGCCCCCGCGACTCTCCGAGTCGCGTTCTACGCCTCAGGAACGGCCACCTGCGTCACCGAAGTCCGCGAAATTCCCGCAGGACGCCGCAGCAACCCACCCACCAGGCTGAGCAACGGCAGCGACGCGAAGAACGTCAGGTGATACCACACCGGAAATTTGTGCCAGATGGAAATGTGCGACGGCAGGAACATCGCCAGGATCAGCAAGCCCGTGGCGAGCGGCGACTTGATTCTCTCTTTTGCCACAAGCGCCACCGCAAAACCGGAAACCACCGAACTCACTCCGCTCTCCAACAGCCGCATAATTTTCATCGGCAGCGTGAACACCAGCGACTTTTCGACTAACGCGTAGTCGATCCACAATTTTCGCATCGCGATGTCGCACGCCGTCACGACCACCGCCCACACTGCCAAGCCTACAATCACGCCGAGGATGATTCGCACCACGCGCCGTCCTGAGCTGCCATTGTTGCCATGCGCTGTGCTATTTTCCGGCATCTCCAACCTCCAGCATCCAAACTTCCCGCCTCTAGAACGCCACGTCCTTGACGTGCGTGGCGATGAACCAGCTGTTTCCCCACGGATCTTTCACGCCTGCGCTGCGGTCGCCGTAGGGTTTGTCGCTCGGTGCTTCAATCGACGTGGCGCCCGCGCGCAACGCTTGCGCGTACACCGCGTCAGTGTCCGGCACATACAAATGCAAATGGCACGCCAATGGCTGCCATTCACCATGCGCTTCGCTGAATTCGAGCGTGTTGTCGCCGATGCGAACCGTGGCATGCGCGACTGTGCCGTCCGGCGCGTTGTGCACGCCTTCGGCCTTCGCTCCAAACGCCTGCTCCAGGAATGGGGCCATCTTTGCGGAGTCGTGCAGGAACAGATACGGCTGAATCGCGTTCATCTGACCCGGGAACGGTGTGTAGGTTTTCGGCGTGGCGATGAACCAGTGATTGCCGAAGGGATCCTTCACGCCGGCTTCGCGGTCGCCGTAGGGTTGATCGATTGGCGCATGCGTCGAAACTGCCCCGGCTTCGAGCGCGCGCGCGTACGCCGCGTCCGCATCGTCCACATAGTAATGAAGCGCTACGGGCGTTGGTCCGTATTGCTCGTTTCCGTCGCTTAGTTCGATCATCGAGTTCCCGAGCCTCACTTCCGCGTGCATGATTTTGCCGCTCGGAATCGGCACGCGGCCTCTTTCCTGCGCGCCAAACGCGTTCTTCATGAATTCAATGAATTGCGCCGCGCCGTTCACCAAAATGTACGGCGTGATGGTGTGGAATCCCTCGCGCATGTACGGAACGGCCTTCGCCGCGCCGGTCGCACCGCTTTCTGTTTTGCTCACTGCTGGATTGCTTGCCATTTTTCCCTCCGATCTTTCATTCCACTCGTTAAGTCCTCGCTGCATTTCTTCCGTGGACACATCTTCCTTATGCGTGGCGATAATCCACGTATAGCCGAAAGGATCCGCGATCTGCCCCACACGTTCCCCGTAAAACTGATCCTGTACCGGCCGCACCATCTTTGCCCCGGCAGCCAAGGCCCGCCGCGCCGTGGCGTCCGCATCGGGGACCATCAGCTTGATCCTGACCGTCGAGCCGCCCAGCGTTTCCGGGCTGACCGCGCCGAACTCCGGGTACTCGTCCGAAAGCAAGATTCGCGCGTTGCCAATCTGTATCTGCGCGATGCCAATTCTCTGATCCGGATCAACCAGGCGCATGATTTCCTTCGCTCCAAAAGCCCTTTGGTAAAATTCAATCGCTCGCCGCGTGTCCTTGAAGCAAAGACGCGGAATCACCGTTGGTTGCGGCTCGACTGCCGCCTTTAACGCTTCCGGTGTCGTCGTTGCTCTCCGGATCAGATCCGCTTTCAATCTCGCCTTGAAATTTCCGCTGGGCAGCTCGCGCAGTTCCGCGGCTACCCGCGCAAACGGCGCCAGCTCGGCATCCGTCGATGCCGCCGGAGCGGAGCCGCCGTACGCCAGCATCGCGTCAATCGCCCGATTCAGTTTTTCTTGCAGGCTCTCAGCCATTTCTGCTCACCAATTTCTTTTGCGCCTTGGGTTCCATGCGCGTCCGCAGGTTCCGTATCGCGCGGAACTGCAACTGCTTCACCGCGCCTTCCGTGCGGCCAATTGTTTGCGCGATTTCGCGCGTGCTTTTTTCTTCCGCGAACCGCATTTCGATCACCAGCCGCTGCTCGATCGGCAAATCTTTCACCAACCCGAAAAGCCGGCCGCGCGCATCGGCGCTCTCGAAGTCGAATTCCTCGCTCGCTTCTTTCCCCGGATTTCCTTGCTCGCGCGCTTTGTCGCGCCCCATTTTGCGAAAACGGTCCGCGGTGGCATTTGCAGCGATGCGGAAAAGCCATGCCGAAAACGGCACACCGCGCCATTCGAAATTGCCGATCTTCTCGAGCGCTTGATGAAATACCTCGGACGTAATGTCTTCCGCCTCTTGCCGGTTTCCCACGCGGCGCGCTACGTACGCGTACACCCGTTCGAAGTGGTTTTCGTAGAGCTCCGCGAACCGGCTCGGATCCTTCCGCGCCGCTTCCACCAGAAGCCGTTCATCCTTTTCTTCAAACGCCAAACTAAGCCTCGCCTTGAATTTATGGCCTGAGAGCTGCGAGTCAGGCGCTCGTATCGCCGCCCGGCCCTGCGACCACCACCACATATTCGTCGGGGTCGCGAATCCACACTTCCTCTTGTCCAGAATTGGGATTGACGTGCGGCTCTTCAACAATCTTTGCATTCAGTGAACGGACACGTTGAACCGCCGCATCAAAATCGCCCACTTGGAACCAGAGCAAGACCCCATGTCCGGCCGGTGCTGCGTCTGCGTTGATCAAATTGGGATGATCTTCCTCATCCCAAGCATGGAGTTGAAGCACCAATTGACCGTCGCACAGGATGCGATCATACGTTTCGCGGTGTTCGTGTTCCGGCAATGAGGTGGCGGCGAGCAATGTCCGATACCAACTGCTGCTTGCTCTTACGTCCCGCACGGCGATCAGAGGCTGAGGTCTCACCTGTACCTTTGCGATTTGCCCTTGCTTCACACGCATAGCCGTCTCTCAATACCATAACGGCGGAACGAGGCAAAGGTTACGCGGGAAAATGCGGCCCGCAAACATGCGCATCGCGCCTCAAAAACCTAAATAGTTGACAAAGTCAACTATTTTGACTATCTTCCTTCCGTGAGCGCCGCGCCCAAACGGATACCGCACGGTCCCTCTCGGAGATCCCGAATTGCGGCCGTTCGCCGTTTCAATCGTTTCTACACGCGCCAGATTGGGGTCCTTCGCGAAGGCTACTTGAATAGTCCTTTTTCTCTCGCCGAAGGGCGCGTCCTGCAGCAACTCTCTCAGCGGCAGGACGCTTCAGCGAATGCCATCGCGCGCGACCTGAATCTGGATCGCGGCTATCTCAGCCGCATCTTGCGCGACTTCGTGAAGCGCGGCTTGGTTACAAAAAAACGCTCTGCTTCCGATGGCCGCCAGAGCATTCTCGCCCTCACCTCGGAAGGCCGCAAGTCGTTTGCGCTCCTCGACCGGCGCGCCAGCCAGGAAGTGGGCAACATGCTTCGCGAATTGCCCGCGTCCGGCCAAGCCCGCCTCATCACGGCGATGGATACCGTCGAAAACATTCTCGCTTCCCCCAACGCGAAACAATCAGGCAGCCCCGCTTACATTCTCCGCGATCACCAGCCGGGAGATATGGGCTGGATCACGCACCGTCAGGGCCTGCTTTATTTCCAGGAATACGGCTACAACGAAGACTTCGAAGCGCTCGTCGCCACCATCGTCGGAGAGTTCATCCAGAATTTCGATTCGAAACGCGAGCGCTGCTGGATTGCCGAGCGCGAAGGCGAAATCGTCGGCTCGGTATTTCTTGTCAAGAAATCAAAATCTGTAGCGAAGCTGCGCTTACTCTACGTCGAGCCGACTGCGCGCGGCCTCGGCATCGGCCGCCGCCTTGTGGACGAGTGCGTTCGCTTCGCGCGCCAAGCCGGATACAAGAGCATCACGCTCTGGACGCAGAGCCATCTTGATTCGGCCCGCCGCATCTACAAAGACGCCGGCTTCCACCTCGCCCACAAAGAGGCTCATCACAGTTTTAGTTTGGATTTGGTCGCGGAAACCTGGGACCTCGATCTTTAATTCCCTTTAGTTCGAAGTTGTCGCGCTTCTTTTCGCCCACAGTTGCGCGCCCAGCGCAAACACCACAGGGAAACATTCCAGCACGTAACGCGGTTCCGGCGTTTCCAGCGTTGTCAGGAACGCGGTGCGAATCACAATAAACGCGACCAGCATCATCGCCGCGGGATCTCTTCTGCATCGCCACGCTCCGCCGAGCGCGAGCACTCCGTAACCAATTCCCATCAGAAACAGCGCCATGGAATAGCAATATTGCGACGGGCTGTCTTCCCACCAATAACCGATGGGCCAAAACTTGCCGGAGAGCGGCAGCATTTCGACGCGCGGCGTAAACCACATCGCCAGCCCCCTCAGGAAAGGCACGCGCACGTAGGTGCGTAGCGGATGCCGCTCCGTTCGCTCTCGCGCAATTTCCGCGAACCGACGGTCCAGTTCCGGGGACATCTCGGTCGTTCCATCGTATTGCTCGAGCAAATTCGCGACTCGCGCTCGTTCAGCCGCGGAATCGAACGCGGCAGCGGGTATATCCTGCAACTGAATCTCCGCCCCGTTCAGGTTCCATGACACCAGAAAAACGTCGCGGAATCGCCACAGCCACGTTTTCTCCCAGGAAAAAAAACCGTGCGGCGTGAATTCTCCCGGCAGTTCGCTATATCGCGGCGCCAGGAATTGCACTTTGTGCAGCACGCGCCAGTTGCGTGCCGCCCATGGCAGCAGCGGAATCAGCAGCCCCACGCCCATCAGAACACCCGCGCGCGCTAGCTTCGGCCAATTCACCGGACGCCGCCACAGGAAAACCAGTACCGCGCCAGCGGCGGCCAAAATCAGCGGCGCCTCCGGCCGCACCAGCGTCCCAAATCCCACTACGATTCCGCCCAGCAGCCAGCGCATTCCCGCCGGCATCCCCGCGGACGCAGCGCCCCCCGTCGGCCCCGGCATTGCCTCCCATTGTTCGTCTCGAAAAGCCTCGATGAGCACCAGTAATGCCAGCGCCGTCAAGAACGTCGCCAGCGTTTCCGTCAGCACCACCGCCGTATAATTCGAAGTAAACGGACAAATCGCCGCCAGCCACAGCGCCGCCAGCGCCACGCGCGGCCGGCACGCTTTCGGCGCCAGCACGGCCGCCATAGCCGCCACCAGAATGCATGTCAGCACATCGATTCCCGCCTGCGCGGCCATCACCGCTCGCGCGCTCTGGCCGAACACCGAATCGATCGCCGCCAGGAACGCCACGTATCCGGGCGTCCGCATGTCCACAGCTGAAAGATGGCCAAAAATCTTCAGTCCATAAATACCGTGAGCCAGCCAATTGCGCGCAAGCTCTTGATAGATGGGCGTATCGCCGGCGTCGTAAAACGGAAATTGCCATATAAAATAGAACCGAACGGCAAAGGCGACGAGGACAGCGCACGTCACCTCCAGGCGCATCTTAGTAGAGTCGCTCATTGACACGATTCCCGAGGGCGGCTAGCTTGGATTGCCACCATGGTAAAACGCAAGCCCATATTCTATGACGAGGAGCGTCGCCGCTGGCGCCTCACCCGTCGTGTTCTGGAAATTTCGGGCGTGCTCTTTACTCTGCTGATTCTCACTTTCCTTTTCAACATCTTGCGCCGCCCCAACCTTCCGGATCTGCTGCTCCCCGAGCGCGGCCCGATGTACCGCCCAGTAACGGCGCCACCCACTCGTCATTTTGCCAAACTGAAACGCGTCAATTATCGCCCCAGCAGGACTCGCAAAGTCGCGGCCATTGGAAGCGTTCCTGAAAAATACGACCCGCTTCGCGCTGCCTTCTACGTCAACTGGGATTCGAACAGCCTCGCTTCGCTCCAGCTCCATTATCACGATATTGATCTGTTGATTCCCGAAGAGCTCCATGCCTTCACTGCCGACGGCTCTCTCGTCGTCGACAAAGACCCCAAGCTCGATTCCTGGCTCAAGACCATCAACATCGAGCTCCCCATGATGCCCCTCCTGAACAACTACGATGGCAGCGTTTGGCAAGTCGATCCCATGGCACAGATGCTCGCGCACCCGGATTCACGCCAGCGCCTCACCGCATCTCTCGTCAAATACGCCCTATCTCACAAAGACTTTGGCATCGCCGTCGACTTCGAGGAAGTGCCCGACGACAGCCAGAAGGATTTCGAGGCTTTCATTCGCGAACTGGGCGTCGCTCTTCACTCCGTCGGCCTAAAGCTTATGGTCGCGCTTCCTGCCGCCGACTGGACCTACGATTACAAATCTCTCGGCGCGGATTCCGATGCCATCATTCTCATGAACTACGATTTTCACTGGCCGCAATCCGTGGCCGGCCCCATTGTCGATCAAGCCTGGTATCTCAAAAATCTCCGCCTGATTTTCAAGGTGGTCCCGCCGCAGAAAATCATCATGGGCATCGCCAATTACGCCTACGATTGGCCGTCGCCCACCAAGCAGAATCCCCATCCTGTGGCCGAGGCTCTGTCATTTCAATGGGCCTGCGTGCGCGCCTTGGAATCGGACGCCACCATCCAATTCGACCCTGTGTCCATCAGTCCGTTCTATAAGTACGAGGATGAGAACAATATCGTCCACAATGTTTGGATGCTCGATGCTCTCACTGCCTATAACGAACTTCGCGCCGCCGAACGCGCGAACGTCCGAGGCACTGCGCTCTGGCGTTTTGGCACCGAAGACCCCTCGATTTGGAGCATCTGGGACGCGACTCGCCCCACCGATCAGATCCGTTCGGCACTCACGGCCATTCCTCCTGGCTACGATTTGATTCTCGAAGGCTCGGGCGACATCTGGCGCATCACTGCCAAGCCCCAGAGCGGCACGCGCACCTATCGCTATGACCCCTCCACGGACCTCTTCACCGATGAAAACATCACCAAGTATCCGCTCTCCTGGCGCATCGAACGCATGGGCGGCAACAATCCCAAGGAATTGGCGCTCACTTTCGATGACGGCCCGGATCCTCCTTGGACTGCCAAAATTCTCGACATTCTCGACAAGAAGCACGTCCCCGCCACATTTTTCGCGATTGGCGTCGAGGTCGACCGCTATCCGAGCGTATTGCGCCGCGAGTATGCCGCGGGAGACGAGATCGGCAATCACACCTACACCCACCCGGATTTCGATCAGGCCTCCAAGACTCAGATCGAGTTTGAACTGAATCTCACCCAGCGCCTCCTCGAAAGCGATTTAGGCGTGAAGACCCTTCTTTTCCGCCCGCCTTATGGCATCGATGAAGAGCCGGAAACCGCCGACGAGGTCGCCAATCTTCCCATTCCCCAATCCATGGGCTACCTGCTCGTCGCTGGCCATATCGATCCCCACGATTGGGGTGAGGAAGGCGGCGTGCCTCCGCCGCCTGTGCAGACCATCGTCAGCCGCGTGGTCGATCAAATGGAAAAACTCCCCGGCAACATCATCATCATGCATGACGGCGGCGGCGACCGCAGCCACACCGTCGCTGCGCTTCCGCAGATCATCGACCAGCTCGAAGCCAAGGGCTACCACTTCGTCACCGTTTCCAACCTTCTCAATCAGAATCGCGCCGAAGTCATGCCGCCTCTCAGCCACGAAGAGCGCTTTTTCGCGGGCGCGGACTCCTTCATCTTTGACATTTTCCATTGGCTGCGCCTCATCATTGCGTTCATTTTCGTAGCCGGCATCGCGCTGGTCAGCGGACGCGCCATCTTCATCGGCCTCCTTGCTGTCGCTGAGAAATTCCGTCCCGCGCCGCAGGACCACCCCGAATATCAGCCGCTCGTCAGCGTGCTGATTCCCGCCTACAACGAAGAAGTGGTCATCGCCGACACGGTCGGCTCGGCGCTCGCTTCGCGCTATTCCAAGCTCGAAGTCATCATCGTCGATGACGGCTCCTCGGACCACACCAGCGAGCGCGTCCTCGAATCCTTCGGCCATGATCCTCGCGTGCGCCTGTTGCGCCAAGCCAACTACGGAAAATCCGCGGCCCTCAATCACGCTCTCGCCGAAGCCTCCGGCGAAGTGGTAATAACCATCGACGCCGACACGGTTGTCGATCCCGAAGCCATTCCGCGCCTCGTTCGCCACTTCGCGGATTCGCGCATCGGCGCGGTTGCCGGCAACGTGAAAGTCATGAACCGCAATCGCTGGCTTACGCGCTGGCAGGCCCTCGAATACATCACCAGCCAGAATCTCGAAAAGCGCGCCTTCGACGTGCTCAATTGCATTCCCGTGGTTCCCGGCGCCGTGGGAGCCTGGCGCGCCGAGGTCATGCGCAGTTGCGGCGGCTTTGCCGGCGATACCGTTGC
>JBAQYT010000162.1:0-28947 GCA_049787175.1 Candidatus Acidiferrales bacterium
GCGCGGCGCTCACATCATCCAGCCGCCCGAAACGCTGATCACCTGGCCGGTGATATAGTCGGCGGAATCGGACGCGAGAAATTTCACGGCTTCGGCGACGTCGTCCGCCGATGGAGGCCGGCCCACAGGAAAGCGCGCATCACGCATGCGCCGCGCTTCTTCGAGCGACAATTCCTTGTCGTCAATGTTCGGCGGATTCACTACGTTCACCGTAATTCCATTCTTCGCTTCTTCGAGCGCGAGTGAACGCGAAAACGAGACCACGGCCGCCTTCGCTGCGGTGTACGCGGAAATTGTCGCCTGCCCGAAGGCGCGCTCCGCGCCGACCGCTCCTAAATTGATAATACGGCCCCAGCGCTGGCGGCGCATCGCGGGCAACGCCGCTTTGCTCGCATAAAAAACGCTGAGCAGATTGGAATCGAGAACGCGCCGCCATTCTTCCAGCGTCGTTTCCGCCACGGTGCTCCAATTAAAAATGCCGACGTTGTTGACCAGCACGTCGAGGCGCCCAAAGCGTTCCGCAACAGACGCGACCAGCGATTCCGATTGCGCTGCGTCGGTGGCGTCCGCTTCGACCGCGAAACATTCGCAACCAACCGCCTGGAGTTGCCGAAGCGTATTTTGCGCGGCGGCTTTGTTCGAGCGATACGATAGCGCCACGCGCGCACCGGCGCGTCCCAGGCTCATCGCAATTCCTTTGCCGATGCCGCGGCTCCCGCCCGTCACCAATGCGACACGCTGCCGAACGCTCAACCTGCCCCTCCTCGTTTGCTCGCCACGCACAACCGCGCGACGGAGCCATGACATTACCGGATTCCGCCCGCCTTGCCAAGCCGCGAGCCGCTGCGAAGTCGGGAAGCACCACCGAAACCGGTACCACGCGTGCACCCACTCCGCCCAAGAAGGTTCTTGTACATAGAAGCGGCGTCTTGGGTGCCTGCGTGGCGAGCGGCAAGGCTCGACCCGAATGCGGCTCTGCGCGAGCAATAACAATATTGCCAAGCGTGCCAGCCCTCCGGATCCGGAAGGCGAATCGTCGACTCGCGGTGGCTCTCAATTTTCGACGAAAGATTTCAGGCGGACAAGAGCCTGATCCCACTGCTCGGAGACGAGATCGAGATATCGCTTGAGTTCTTCCATCGGCTGCGGATGGAATTTGAAGAGGCTCTCGCGACCTGAGCGGACGCTGCGCACGACTCCGGCATTTTGCAGTACGCGAAGGTGTTTGGTGATGGCTTGGCGCGTGAGCCTGGAGCCGGCGGTGAGTTGCGAGATGGAGCGCAGCTCACCGTGACAAAGCTTGGCGACGAGAGCCAGGCGCGTTTCGTCGCCGAGCGCCGCGAAGACCGGCGCGTGAGCGCGGCGTGCGGCGGCGACGCGGCTAAGGTTTTTGTGCGACATAGTTCTCAATATTCTTCATCTGCTCCGTCCAGCCGCCGTCATTCCTGCGGAACGCTTCAAGACGGCGGTCACCGGGAAGTTTATCGAAGCCGGACTCGGTGACTAAAAGCAGCGTGCCGGCCGCCGTTTTCTCCAGGCGGAATTCGACAAGCGTAGTCGGTTCGTCTGAGTAATCGAATGGGTAGTCCGCTTTGTCGAGGGACTTGGGATGGGGCCATGTGAAAGAAAAGAGCCGTTCCGGCTCCATTTTTTGTACGACGGCTTCCCATTTGACGTGCTCGTAGCCGGGATAAGTAATGTGGCCGCGCGAAACTTGGCCGGGCACGAAGGGGCCGTCGATTTTCACGCGAAACCACTCGCCAAACTCACGGTGGTCGGTGAGAGCGCGCCAGACGCGGGAGACGGGCGCGTTGAGTTCGATACGCTTTTCGATGCGGTCGGTTTTTGAACCGGCGCTGGGATCGGCTTTTCTATTGGCTTCTGCCATGTGCAACCTCCAAGTTGCATAATAGCGCGAGGCGAAATGAAATGCAACTATTTTGTTGCGCATTTGTTGAATGGCGGAGGATTTCGAGCTTTGATATTGACGGGAGGCTTGCTGACACGTAACGATGCATTTCATAGGAGTCCCCTTTTAGATTTCCGGACAGGCGATGCTGCCACTCACTCAATGTGGTGCATATGTGCTTACAGACAGACGATGTCAATAGGGAAAAGCGGAAGCTGAAAGGGACCGGAGGTTAGAAGTTGGAGGTTAAAGGTTAGAGAACAACGAAAACATAAAAGCAAGCCATAGGGGGGAACCCTAGGCACGTGCAGGTTTGTCCCCCTTCGCAAAACTTACTCAAGGCAAACGGGATGTGAAGCCAAAAGCTTGTCAGCGGAAGCGGGCGACGATGACGGTCATGTCGTCGGCTTGCTCGGGAGTGCCGGCCCACTGTTCGACGGAGGAGAGCAAGCCTTCGGCGAGGCGTTCGGCAGGAATGTCGCGCAAGCGAAACACTTCGCTGGCGAGGCGCGCGGTACCGAATTCTTCGCCGTAGACATTTTCAGGTTCGAGCAAGCCGTCGCTGAAGGCGACAAGCAACGCGCCGGGATCAGCGTGGATGACTCCTTCCGAGTAGTCCGCGTGATCAAAAAGGCCGACGACGGTGCCTCCTTCGTCGAGTTTTTTCACGTTGCCGCTGGAGACGAAAAAGGGCGCGCAATGGCCGGCGTTGGTGTAGCGAAGAGTGCGGGAGAGGGCATCGTATTCGGCGTAAAAGAGAGTGGCGTAGCGGTCGTCGGAAGTGTTCAGGAAAAGATGGCGATTGAGGGTGCCGACGACATCGGCGGTGGAGCGATGGCCGTCGAGAATGGCCTGGCCACGCAAGGCCGCTTGCAAACTGGCCATGAGAAGAGCGGCGGAGATGCCCTTGCCGCTGATGTCGGCGATGGCTAGGCCGAGGCCGGTATTGCCGAGCTTCAGGAAATCGTAGTAATCGCCGGAGACCACGCGAGCGGCGCGGCAGACAGCGGCGAGTTCGAGGCCGGGTAGCGAGGGGAGTTCGTGGGGAAAAAGCTGGGTTTGCACTTCGCGGGCGATGGACAGCTCATTTTCCAGGCGGTGGCGGATGCGCTGCTCTTCGATGAGCTCGGCGATGGAGCCGGTCATGGCGTTGAAGGATTCGGCAAGGACGCCGAGCTGGTCGCGGTTGCGCACATGAATGCGATGGCGAAAATCGGCTTGGCGGACGTGGCGAGTGGCTTCATAGAGATCATCGACGGCAATGGTGATGGTGCGCGTGAGAACGATGCCGGTGGCGAGCGCAGCGACTTCAAGCGCGAGGAAAAAAATGCCGATTAGAATCAGCGCAATGATGAGCGGATCGCCGACCGCCGCGCCGAGCGACGAGAAAAGGCGATGGTTCAAATGCCACAGACGCATGGAAAACGCCGCGACGACGGGAACGGTGATTGTGGTGGGCTGGTCATTCTCAAGGATAACTGCGTCAAGAGTTGATCCGCCGGAAATCTCGAAATCGTACCAGCCATGTTTGGGAGGCAGCGAGCGGACGCTCGAAACCTGGCCGGCGCGAACCAGGCGTTTTCCGCTGAGATTGAAAATTTCCCCGGGCTCGTCGGATGGGGTGGCGGGGCGAAAAATGGTGAGCTGGACGGGGCCGAGGTCCGGAGCGAGGCCTTGAAGGAGCACCGTGGTCACGGGAACACGGACAAAGAGCTCGCTTTCTTCGGACGGAGATTCAGTGAGGCTGGAGCGAAAACCGGAACCGAAATGCCCGGGGACTACGGCCTCGATCCAAAGTTTCCCAGCCGATTGCGCCAGGCCTGCGAAATTCTTTGCGGGACGCGCGTTGTTAGCGACAGCCGTCTCGGCGGAGGGAATGTGCACTTCAAGGCCGGGCAGAGTTTGGCGCGCGCTGGCAAGAAGCGCGGAGGCGCCTGGGCCCCCAAGCACATCGGACAAGGTTGTCGAGGCCCGGCTGGCCTGTTCGCTCTGAAGCGTGCGGGCGAGCGTGTCGGCGACGCTGACTGTGGAAGCGATGCGCTCGTTCAGATCGTCATTCAGGAGATGCGCGCCGAGCTGGAAGTACAGCAAGTAGGCGAAACCGCCGGCCATCGTGAGCAGAAGCACGACCGGCACGACCGCAATGAAAATGTAGGCGACCACGAGGCGGTTCCGGAGGCCCCAAAGCAGGCGCTTGCGAACCCATTGCGCGAAACGAACGAGAATGAAGCCGATGGCAAGCAGGAACAGAACTACGAGCCAGCCCTTCATGAACGAGAGGTAACGGCCGAGAGAGGTAGTCCAAGCCAAAATGCAGAAGAGTAGTGCGGCGGTTGCGGCGCGGTCGAGATTCGATGTGGTTCGCCAAAAGGCATGGAAGCGGTGCAGGGATGGCATGGACAGACGATATGATAAAACAGTGGCGAGTGACTAGTGGTGAGTGAGTAGAAAAAACGTGACTAGTGACCTGTGTTGTGTGGCCCGTGAAATGATCAGTGAACAAATGACTCGCGCGCGACTGAAACATAAAGCGCCCAGACGAATCCAGCGCACGGGCTCACAATGGAAAGGATGATCGGCCAGCCCACATCCAAATTAAAAATAAAGTCAGGTCGAGGGCGCCAAAAGTAGAAGCTCCAGGCACCGTCCCGTAGAGCCCAGAACCAGACACTGTAATGAACGACGAGAACTATAAACCAGGCCAACTTGGGAATCTTCCGCGTCAAATACAAGGCACCTCCGATTACAGCAAACTCGAGCGCAACTGCGTACCAAACGCGCAGATCTGCCGGCAAATATGCTCCGGCGCCTGGCTGGTATGAAAACCAGACGACGGGCACCGCAGCGAGCGCGGCCATGCCCGCGATGGAATTGAGAATGGCGTGACGTGCGCGGGTCCCGGCGATGAAACGTAAAACCAGCAAAAGAACCAAGAAAAAGAGAATAGTAAATCCCGTGAGCATGACGTCAAAGGCGAGCGAATTTTCCCACGCGTGAAGATGAGCGAAAATTTCAATTTTAATGATGACCTCGAGGAATAATCTGCCGCTTGGGCTCTTGCCATGTGAAGCGGCAGATCTGGATGCCAGGAATAGAATCAGCGCGAGGGCGATCGCGAATCCCGAATTCAAACAGAAGAGGATTTCGTGTGAATGACGGAGGAATTTTCTGCTGGACTGCATGGTCTCCGTCATTCAGGAATAACTCCCACCGAGGCCTAGGGGTTGGGTTGGCGCGAGGGGCGCGATTGGGCATTTAGGTTTAAACGGACGGTGCTGTGTCTGCGGCTGTAGCCGAAATAAATAAACAGACCTACGATCAGCCAGCTAATGAACCCGATCTTCGCAGGCAAAGTGCCGGTGATCATCAGGGCCACGCAGACAATTATGCCCAGAATCGGCACAAGCGGGACCAACGGAGTCCGGAAAGGACGCGGCACGTCGGGGCGCTTCACGCGCATAACCCAGACGCCGAGGCAAACGATGGTGAAGGCGAGAAGAGTGCCGAGACTGACGAGTTCTCCCAGGAAATCGATGTTGAAAAATGCGGCGAGGAACGCGACAAGAACGCCTACGGCAATCGAAGTGAGGTAGGGCGTGCGAAAACGCGGGTGGATTTTGCCAACCCACGGGGGGAGAAGGCCATCGTGCGCCATAGTGTAGAGGACGCGCGATTGCCCGAGAAGCATGACCAGCATCACGGAGGCAAGGCCGGCAATGGCTCCGATGTCGATGACAACGATGCCCCAGCGGACGCCAATGGCGGCGGCGCCGTCGGCAACAGGGGCGGGACTATTTAACGTGGTGTAGTTTTTCACGCCGGTAAGAAGGCCCGAGACGAGGATGTAAAGGATGGTGCAGATGATCAAGGAGCCGAGGATGCCGAAGGGCATGTCTTTCTGCGGATTTTTGGCTTCCTGCGCCGCAGTGGAGACAGCGTCGAACCCAATGTAGGCAAAGAAAACCACAGTGGCACCGCGCATGATGCCGGACCAGCCGTATTGGCCGAAGCTACCGAGATTTTTTGGAATGAAGGGATGCCAGTTGACGAGCATGTGGGACCAGTTGGCGAAAGCGAAGTTGGCTGCGAGGCCAATAAAGATGAGTACGACGGAAACTTTGATCATGACCGCGGCGCTATTGAAGTTGGCGGATTCACGCACGCCGATGACGAGAATGGCGGTGACCACGATAATGGCCGCCAAGGCGAAGACATCCACTCTTGCAGACATCAGATGTCCAAACAGGGAGAAGGAAACGGCAGGCGTTGGATTGAATGGAAGTTTCACGCCGAAGAAGCCGATTATGCTGCTGACGTAACCGCTCCAGCCAACGGCGACAGTAGCCGCGCCGAAGGCATATTCGAGCACGAGAGCCCAGCCGATAATCCAGGCCACAAGTTCGCCGAGCGTCGCATAACCGTAGGTGTAGGCGCTGCCCGCGATGGGAATCATGGACGCGAATTCCGCGTAACAGAGACCGGCGAAAACGCAGCCGATGCCAGCGACCACGAACGAAAGCACGACGGCAGGTCCCGCATATTTCGCAGCGGCAACGCCGGTCAGCGTGAAAATGCCCGTGCCGATGATGGCGCCGATGCCGAGGGTAATGAGATTTATCGGCCCGAGCGAGCGGCGCAGTGAATGTTCGCCCGTTTCTGACGCTTCCGCCATGATTACGCTCAGCGGCTTTTTGGCTAAGAGTTGGCTTGCCATTCGTTGCCTCCGTTGATCCAGTGCAGCGTTACTCGGTTGCCCGTTCCGTTCGATTGCCGGAAAAGAGCCGCCAGAGCACGTAGACAGGGACGCCGAGCAGCACGATGATCAGCCCCGGCCACGTATTTTGCGGCTTATAGCGCAGTAACTGTATCTCCAAAAAGACGGCCATGACGATATAAATCGCGGGAAGCACAGGATAGCCGAACGCACGATAGGGGCGCTCCATGTTGGGACGCGTGCGGCGCAAAACGAAAAGCCCCAGGAGCGTAAGGATATAGAAAATCAGTTCGGCGAAGATCAGAAAATCGAGGAGCTGGTTATACGTACCGGAAAGACAAAGGACGGATGCCCAGACGCATTGGACGATGAGAGCCACGCCAGGGGCATGCCTGCGGTTAACGGTGCCAATCGAGCGGAAGAGCAGCTTGTCCTTGGCCATGGCGTAGTAAATGCGCGCGCCGGCGAGAATCAAGCCGTTACTGCATCCGAAGCAGGAGATCAGGATGGCGAGCGCCATGACAATCGCGCCCACAGGACCGAAAAGGAGCTGCAAGGCCGCCGTGGCAACGCGCCCATCGGCGGCGAATTGAATACCGCGCGAAAGAATGGAGGTGCCGTTAGGATCGCCGGCCATGGGCAAAATGCGGAGATAGGCGAAATTGGCGAGCGTGTAGAGCGTTGTCACGATGAGAGTGCCGAGGAAGAGTGCGAGCGGCAGATTGCGGCCGGGACGCTTGACCTCAGAGGCGGTGAAGGTGATGTCGTACCACGCGTCGGAGGAGAAAAGAGCGCCGACCATGGCCACCCCAACCACAGTAGCGGTGGAAATTTCCCATGTACCGACGCCGGGCGGATAGGCATGGTGCACGGAAAGGCCGGCGTTGCGCCAGAAACCGTGAAAGTTGGCGGCGATGGCACTGGCGCGCGAAAAGATGACGCCAACAACGACGAGCGCGGCGAGCGTCACAATCTTTACACTGGTAAACGCATTTTGGACGATCTTGCCCAGACGCAATCCGCGGAGATTGATGCACGTCAGCACGACGATGGAGGCGATGGCCAGCGCATTCTGGCGATTGAGCCCCAATTCGTACGGGCCGAGCGTCCCGAACGGGAATTTCCAGGGGCCGAAGGTGCCGAATTTCAAAATCCAGGCGGTTGGCGAAAACCACGACGGAGCAAATACGGCGGTGAACTTTGCAAAAGCGATAGCGACGGCTGCGATGGTGGCCGTTTGCACGACAAGGAGCATGGTCCAGCCGTAGAGAAATCCCCACAATGGGCCGAACGATTCGCGGAGAAAGACGTATTGGCCGCCGGCGTGGGGCATGGCTGCGGCGAGTTCGCCGTAGCTCAGAGCGCCGATCAGCGTCATCAAGCCCGAGGCAAGCCAGACCACAATCAAGAGCCCGGGACTTTGCACTTGGTTGGAGATGTCCGCGGAGACGATATAAATTCCGGAGCCGATCATGGAGCCCACAACGATCATCGTGGAATCGAAGAGCCCCAGGCCCTTGACCAATTCGGGTGCTGCGGCCGGATGGACGGTGGGAACGTGTTCAGCCATGGTTCTGGCCTCCCAGTAACGGCGAGTGGTTTTGCGGACGGGACGCGATATGGGACTGCGCAGCCACGGCAAGGAATTCCCGCGCACGAGCGGCTGGATCGCGCGCTTCGAGAAGATCGCGAATCACAGCGATGGAATTCGCGCCGGCGGCATAGACTTCGGGGGCACGGTCGAGCGTGATCCCGCCGATGGCGACGAGCGGTTTTTTCGTCAGCTTGCGTGCCTCGCGGATAAGAGACGTTCCGACGACGGGGTCCGTTTTCTTCTTTGTCGAAGTGGGAAAAATCGGGCCGAGGGCGATGTAATCGACCGGAGCATTTGCGGCGGCGCGAACCTGCTCCAAATTATGCGTGGAAACACCGACCCAACGTCCCGAGCCGCAGATCTTCCGGGCGTCGCCGGGAGCTAAATCGTCCTGGCCGACGTGAACGCCGCCCGCGCCGACCATGGCGGCGATATCTGGGCGGTCATTGATGATAAGCCGTGCGTTTCCGTTAGCGAGAACCTCGGCCAAACTGGAACAGGTTGCAAAATAAGCGCGGGGCGACAAATCTTTGGCGCGGTATTGGATGAGTTCGACGCCGGCGGCCACGAGATCCTTCGCACACTTCACCACCGGCGCCTTCATCAAGTGCTGATCGAGGACGGCATAGAGTCGAGGAAACAAGGGTCGTCTTTCTCCTATTCAGGGCCTATTTGGCCGCTATGGTCTCGTAGCGGTCCAGGAAATGAGTGTCAAGCTTGCCCGCGACGAAATCGGGCTCGTCGAAAATCTTCTTATGCAATGGGATGGAGGTCTTGATGCCTTCCACTACAAATTGGTCGAGAGCGCGAGACATGCGGGCAATGGCTTCGGCGCGATCGTCGCCAAAGGCAATCAATTTCGCAACAAGAGAATCGTAATACGGGGGCACGACCGCTTCGGAATAAACGGCCGTGTCGACGCGAATGCCGGGGCCGCCGGGAACGCGAAATGCGGTGATGCGTCCTGCGGATGGAGCAAATGTTTCAGGGTCTTCGGCGTTGATGCGGCACTCGATGGCGTGGCCGTGGAATCGTGGTTTGCCAACAACGGCGGCGAGCTTTTCGCCAGCGGCGAGGCGGATTTGCGCTTTGACGAGATCGACGCCCGAAACCATCTCCGTCACGGGATGCTCGACTTGGATGCGCGCGTTCACTTCGATGAAATATAAGGCTTGCGAGGCTTCGTCGCGCAAGAATTCCACGGTGCCCGCGTTCGAATAGCCAATCTTAGCCAATGCCTTTGCGACACGGTCGCCCATTTCGTCGCGCATCTTGGCGTCCAGCGCGGGCGAAGGCGACTCCTCGATAATTTTCTGATGGCGGCGCTGGATGGAACATTCGCGCTCACGCAAATGCATGACGTTGCCATGGCGGTCGCCGATGATCTGGAATTCAATGTGGCGAGGGCGTTCGATGAGCTTCTCAAGATATACGTTGGGGCTGCCGAAAGCTTGCTGGGATTCATGGCGGGCGGTCTGAAAGGAGGAGAGCATCTCTTCTTTCTTGTGAACAACGCGCATGCCGCGGCCGCCGCCGCCCTCGGCGGCTTTGATGAGCACGGGGTAGCCAATTTCCGAGGCGAGTTTCAGCGCAGTGTCTTCGTCGGGCACGATTCCCGGACTGCCTGGAATGATCGGAAGCCCGGCAGCGGAGAGCTCCCGTCGTGCGCGGTCTTTTTCGCCCATCATGCGAATGACTTCGGGGGAAGGGCCAATGAAAGTGATGTGAGAAGCCTCGCACACTTCAGCAAAATTGGCGTTTTCGGAAAGGAACCCATAGCCGGGATGGATGGCATCGACATCGGTGATCTCCGCGGCGCTGATGACGTGGGGGATGTTCAGGTAACTTTCCGAGGAGCGCGCGGGACCGATGCAAACAGCCTCATCCGCGAAGCGCACATGGAGCGAATTGCGATCCGCCTCGGAATAGACGGCGACGGTACGAATTCCGAGCTCCTGGCAAGCGCAGAGGACGCGCAATGCGATTTCGCCGCGGTTCGCGATCAGGATTTTGCGAAACATTTTTTGCAGGTTGGGCTTCCCAAGCCCCAATTACTGCTTCCGGCTAGGATGAACCGCGAATAAAGGCTCGCCGTACTCCACGGGCTGCCCGTTCTCCACGAATATGCGCATCACTTCGCCGGCTACATCGGCTTCGATTTCGTTCATCAATTTCATGGCTTCAATGATGCACAAGACCTGGCCTGCGTTGACGTGGTCGCCTACGCGCACGAAGGAGTTGGCGCCGGGACTGGGGGCGGAATAAAAAGTGCCTACGATGGGAGATTTGATGACGTGAAGATCGGCGGTGGATTCCGCGGCGGGAGACTGAGGCGCGGCGGCGGGCGAAGAACTCGTCGCGGGCGGCGCGGCGACAAATATTTCAGGAGCTGGCTGCTGCGACCGGAAGGCATAACCGCCGTGCGCGGAGGCTTTGCGGAGGCGCACGTGCATGTCGCCATTCTGATATTCAAATTCCTCAAGAGAGTGCTGCTCCATGAATGCGAGGATGTCGGAAATTGCGTCCAGGTCGGGCGCGGAAGTGCGTTTGCGGTCTGAGCGGCTCTTATTGTCCTTGGCTTTGCTCTTGGCCTTCATCCGAGTTCGATTAGCTCCCGATTTGCGTCGGTCAGATATTCAGCGCCGTCCTGCGTCACCAGGGCGTCGTCTTCAATGCGAATGCCGCCTTTGCCTTCGACGTATACGCCAGGCTCGATGGTTACCACCACTCCGGCGCGGAGAAGCCACTTTTCGCCGCGCGCAAGACGCGGCATTTCGTGAACCTCCAGGCCAAGTCCGTGCCCCGTGCTATGGACAAACTGCTTGCCCAAGCCAGCCCGTTGGAGGGTTTGTCGCGCCGCGGCGTCCACTTGTTGCGCGCTCACGCCGGGCCGCAGGACGTCCCGCGCCGCCTGTTGGGCCTCAAGCACCGCGCTATACCAGCGCCGGATCTCCGCAGGGGCGCGTCCCACAAAAACCGTGCGCGTTAAATCGCTTGAATATCCGCGGAGTATAGCACCGAGGTCAAACACGACCAACTCGTTTTTCCCCAGGGCGCGCGGGCTTGCGTGCCCATGAGGCAATGCGCCTCGCGGTCCGGAGGCAATGATGGTATCGAAGGCCGGGCCGCTGGCCCCTTTACGCCGCATGCGGAATTCCACTTCTGCAGCGAGCTCGGTTTCGAGAACCCCAGGCTTGACCAAGGGAAGAATCTCCTGCCACGACGAGCAGGCGATCTTTGCGGCTTCGCGCATGACGCTCAATTCGTCCGCGTCCTTCACAGCACGGGCCGCTTCGATCCTTCCATCCCATGCCACCCACCGAACGCGCGCGCCGGCGGCTTTGTCCAGCAGCGATTTTTGCGCGACGCTTAGCCGCGCCGCTTCAAATCCCGTGCGGCGGACGCGGCGAAGGGCAAGATGTTCGGCTGCGGCAGCGATAAGAGAGTGGCGAGTGATCTCTACACGCGCGCTCCGGGCTTCCTCTCTGGCTTGCACCGTGTAGCGCGGGTCCGTGAAAAGGGTGGCCTCTGCGCGCGTGACCACAAGCACGGCGGCGCTCCCTGTGAAACCCGACAAGTAAAAGACATTCGGAGGGTGGGAAACGACGAAGGCATCCAGGCGGGCCACTTCCATTTCTTGCTGCAAAAGAGAAAGGCGGGACGCCAGCGTCGCGTGACCCGCCTGTTTGAATTGCGTTGGCGCTGTTCGCGTCTTACCCTTCGTCATCTTCCCATTTTACACGGCCATCTTACATGGGAAGAATGCGAGGGGTGATAAAGAACAGCAGTTCCTGAGAACTGGTGCTGATCGTGGTGTGCCGGAAGAGCTGGCCGACGATCGGAATGCTGCCAACAAAGGGAACTTCATCGATGCTGGTCTGCTGGTTGGAGACGATGATGCCGCCAATCATGATGGTCTGCCCGTCGTTCACGAGAACGCGCGTATCCTGGGCTTGAGTATCGAGAGCCGGGATGCCCTGAATTCGCGGGATCGACGGATCGATCTGGGTGTTCTCCACGTGAATGCTCAAGAAAATGGTGCCTTGGTCAGTGATCTGCGGAGTCACCTGGAGTTCCAGCACCGCATCCACGAACTGCACGGAAATGGTGTTGTTGATGACGGTCTGAATCGGAATTTTAGTTCCCTGCTTAATGGTGGCCTGCTCGTTATTCTGGGTAACTTCCTTCGGAGCGGAAAGCAGCTTGCCGACGCCCTTCGATTCTGCAGCCGAAATAATATAATCGAGAGCAAAGTTCGCCGATGAAAACGCGTACGACACGCCACTGGTCGGTACAGCCGTGCCGAGATTGGTGACGAGCGGCATATTCACAGCCGTCGGACTGGTTGATGTCGGCGCGGTGGTTCCGGTAATGACTGGAGGAGCGGGCAGCGGTGGAACAAATCGGCTGACAGGGCTGATTCCCACAGCCTGAGTGCCGCCGAAGATGTTCTTTCCGTTGTTGGCGGACCCGGCAAACGCAAACTGCGATCCGAGTTCGCGCGAGAAGGTGCGGTTGGCAGCCACCACCCGAGCTTCGATTTCCACTTGCTGGGTTCTCTTGTCCAGCTCGCGAATCAGGTTATCGATATTCGGAATGACGGTCGGAATGTCACTGATGATCAAAGTGTTGGTGCGAGGATCGGCCAAGACATCGCCTCGTGACGAAAGGAACTTTTTGATGGTTTCCGTGAGGTCGCTGGCCTTGGCGTAGTTGAGCACGCGCGTCGTGGTGATCACGTCGGCGGCTTCAATCTGCGCCTTGGCCAAGTCCTTGGCTTCATCGGCCTCTTTCTTCATGGTTTCCTTGGTGGCGATGCGCAGCACATTGCCGTCCAATTCTTTATCGAGGTCGTTGTTTTTCAGAACGATGTCCAGGGCCTGGTCCCACGGCACATTGTCAAGCACGAGCGTCAGAGTGCCCTTAACGCTGGGATCCACAACGACGTTCAAGCCGCTGATTTCATGAATCAAGCGGAAGAAATCCTGCAAATCCACGTTTTTGAGATTTACCGAGATCGGTGACCCGGAGTACTTGGCGTTCGTTTGGTCCTGAGTAATTACCGACACAGGACCTGCCGGCGCTGCTGCTGGCATGACGGCAGGCGCGGTCTGCACGGGCGTTGCCGCCTGGCTAGAGGCTTCTTGCGACAGAGCGGATTGCGTTGACTGGCTGCTCTGCGCGGGCGGTTCAGCGGCAGCGGGCTGCGCCGGAGATGTACCGGCAGGAGCGTCGGGCGATGCCGCTGCCGTGGTTGCTGGTTTCGAAGATGGCGCTGCTGATTGATCCACAGCCGCGGAATTGGATCCCGCAGGCTTTGGAGATTCCTGGGCAGGAGACACGGACATTGGCGCGGCGGTATTGGAGAAGTTTGCAGCCGATTGTGAGTCCGCAGCGTTCTCCGTATTTGCAGGAGGAGTTGAGGGCTGGGCCGCCGCCTGCGATTGATTTGCCGCGCTTGTCTCGGTGGAAGTCGATGACGATGCCGATTGCGCATCGGCGCTTGCCGCAACAGAGGAAGAGAACGCTATGGCAACGCCACCGTCAACGTGCTTCACGCTGAAAGGCGAATTCTTAGAAAGATCGATGACCACACGGGCCACTTGGGGCGAATACTGTGCCGCGCGAACGTCGCGAATCGGTTCCACTTCGCTCGTGACTTTCTTGGACGCAGCCATGCGTTCGCTATTGAAGTCGAGGACCAGGCGCGGTGGGTTGCTCAAACGCAGCTCCTGGTAATTCATGGAGCCGGAACCAAGGACCAGCACTTCGGGAATTTCTCCGTCTTTGGCAACGGAAATCTGCCGGATGACGGCGTTGGCTGGAGCGGGCGCGCGAAGCGCCGTGTCCACAACCTGAGGCTCGCCTGCAGATTCGGACCCAGCATCGATGACGTTTTTCTTGGACACGACGATCTGCAAACCGTCGCGCCCTTCGCGAGTAATTTTCGGAGTGGCGCCATCACCGAGGAGGAGCTCGAGACGCGAGACGGTGGTGTCGCCTGACTGGTACTGCTCCAGCCGGTAACTGCGAACGATGTCGGTGCCGAGCACTTGGGCTGCGGCGGTGGCGGAAGCCGACACGCCCGTCAGATCGATGTAATAGAGATCCGCGCTGGGGTGGTGTATTACATAATCGAACGGACCATTCGCCTTCGCGTTGAGGCGGACGACCCCTTGTCCGACCGCAGACGTGACCCGAACCGAGGGCTCGGGATCAGCCTGGACCGCGCTCGTAATCATCAGCAGGCTAGCTGCCACGAGGCAGACAAGCCCAAACGGCCACCAAATCTTGCTCATTGCGCATCTCCTGCAATCGGATAGAGTCGCTTGGCTACATCGCGGTCAACTGTGCGGCCAAACGCATCTTTGCTTTCTTGACGGAATGTAATGTCGTCGATATCAATCTTTTCCACCACGCCATCGTATATATGATCGCCGTCATGGAGGAAATAGACGCTGTCCTGCGGATTGGCCACTACGGCCACAATGCCATCCGAGGTTTTCACCATGCCCTCAAGCCTCACCGTGGCTACCTGCAAACCGGCAATCCCCGGAGGCAGGTTTGAATGGCTGTCGCCAGGATCGGAAGCTCGAACAAGGGCCGCGAACGGATCTCGTCCATGCCCAGATTCCGGAAGTACGGGTGTCTGAGCTGCAAGAGCAGCGGCAGAAGGAATAGCCGGCGCGGCTACGACACGTGGCGCTTCGGCGGCCTTTTCTGCGGCAAGATGTCGCGCTAGAGGTCTATTCACGGGTCTCGGTCTCATGCCTATTTTTCCGCCAGCGTGTGCCATTGGATGCGCGTGAACCGCTCCTGCGGTTGCCGGGACGCGTTTCCCGAGCGGCTTGGGCTTTTGCTGCTGTGCGGCTCGCACAGAAGCCATGCACCAAAACATCAGCGCCGCTAGAGCTAGAAGCCTTGCGAGAATCTTCAGGTCATTCATCGTTCTGCGCCCCATGTTGCTAACGCCTCACCGTTCTCGCCGCCGTGTTTACAGGTGCGGGAGCTTGAGCGGCGGGTTGGGTAAAGAAAGTGGTAATGGTGAATTCGCCTGTGACGGTGGTTCCCGGTGCCATGCGAAACTGCGAGCCCGAGCTTTCCCCGGGCTTGACTTCTGTCAGCTTGATGTCGCCCACATTGATGATTCGCGAAAGGCGTCCCAGACGGGTAAAGAAGTCGAGGACCGAGTAGTACGGACCATCCGCGGTGATCTTGAAAGGCATTTCCGAATGATATTCACGCGGCACGATGGGCTCGGTCTCAAGCTTCCGGATGAATACTCCCGAGCCGGATGCCGCACCCTGCACCATGACGATGAATTGATCGACTTCCTTATCTTCCGGAACAATGGCCTGAAGGGTCGCCAGCTGTTTCTGTAAGGCTTCCATTTCGCTCTGAAGCTCAACGCGCCGTTGCTGAAATACGCGCAAT
The DNA here is from genome assembly GCA_049787175.1 of Candidatus Acidiferrales bacterium. Lineage (GTDB taxonomy): Bacteria > Acidobacteriota > Terriglobia > Acidiferrales > UBA7541 > DAHUXN01. Next base: position 15,652 of record JBAQYT010000162.1, read on the forward strand.
GGCTGCACTTGATTTTCGAGCTTTTTCAGCTGCCCATTCGCTTCATCCACGGCGACGCGTTCGGTGGCAACAGGAGACATGGGTAAGTACAGGCCCGCGAGCACCAACACTATTGCTAGGAATAGAAACGCCAGTGCCTGTACGGGCCACGACATTTCACGAAACGAGGTTGCCATTGCGCCTCCCTAGCTCTTTCCCGGCCGTGCCGGTGGGGCTGTTTCCGTACCACTAACATTCGCTGGCTTGGCGGGCGAGATCTGCGCCGTCATCGTGAATGCATAGGTCTGCGCACCTTTCACGATGTCGTTCTCGGCCGCTTGTTTCATTTCGATGGCGCCGAAATACCCGGAACGCTTCATTTGGGTCAAGAAATTCGCAATGGCATCAATCGAAGCCGCTTCGCCGGCAAGGTCCAGCGAGTCGCCGGTGCGCGTCAGGGACGTAAGCCAGAGCGAGTCGGAATGTTCGACGGTGGTGGCGACCATTTGAAGCAATTGCTGTCCACCGGCACGATTCGTTTGCAGCGTTTCAATCACGTCAATGCGTTGCTGCAAGACGGTCTTCTGCTGTTCGTATTGCTGCACGTCGGCCTTAACTTGCTGCAAGCGCACGAGTTCCGACTGCAGGCTGCTGACGTGGCTTTCAATTCCCGCAAGCTCGGTTTGCTTCTGGTGGTACATGGCATACAGCACCACAAATGCCACCAGGAGCGAGGCCACAAAAAGAATCAGCCGCAGCGATGATTCCAGCGGAATCGCCGGACCACGACTGGTCTTCGGCCTATCCTGGCCAAGAAGGTTGATCCGTATCATGGTGTGTCAAAACTCCTTAGCGCCAAGCCAACAGCAATGGCCAGGCGAGGCGCCATTTCACGAATTCGCTCTTCATCATGCTTAGCCGGGTTGACGGAAATCTTCCGGAAGGGATACAGCTCTTCCACCGGCATGCCGAACTCTTCGCGAAGCAAGTCGAGCAACCCCGGGACGCGGGCCGTGCCGCCGGCGACGACGATGCGGCGAATGTTTTCGCCGCTCGCTGTGGCGCGGAAGAAGTCAAAAGTCTTCTGAATTTCGAGGATAAGAATGTCCGATACGGACCGGAGAATCGAAGTGCGTTGCTCTTCGGTGACGCCGGGGAGAGCGCCGCCCATTTTCAGGCGCTCGGCATCGTCGAAGTTCAGGTCAAGTTCCTTCTGTAGCGCGTCGGTATACTGGTTGCCGCCCACCGAAACGTCGCGCGTAAACAGAGGAGTCCAGCCGCGGACGATATTGATATTCATGACGCTCGCGCCGATATTGAGCAGGGCCACCACTTGCGCCGGATCAGGGTCGTAATTAACCTCGAAGCAGTTTTCGAGGGCGAAGGCGTCAATGTCCACAATCACGGGAGTCTTGCCGGCCTGCGCCAGGACATTTGTGTGGTTCAGAATCTTATCTTTCTTAACAGCGACAAGTAGAACGTCCATCTGACTGTCAGTGGACTCAAGAAGCTGATGGCTCAAGTTGACGTCAGCGATATCGAAGGGAATGTGCTGGCTGGCTTCGGCCTGTATACGATCATACAGTTCGTCCTCGCCCATCACTGGCATCGGAACGCGCTTGACGATGACCGAATGCCCGGAAACCGAAGTGGCAACGTCTTTGAGCTTGATTTTCTGCGTGTCGAAGATGGAACTGATGCGCTCAGCGACTGCGGGAGCGTCCATAATGGCGCCATCCACCACAGTGTCCTGAGCCAGCGGCTCGATTCCAAAGCTGACGAGCTCGTAGCCTTCTCTCGTCTTTTTCAGCTCCACTGCCTTAACGGAGCTCGATCCGATGTCCAAGCCTATGAGCGCCTTCGATTTCTTGCCAAACATCGTGTCGTCCTCGCTGACTGCCGTGGCTCACACGGGGGTTGGGCCGAAATTCGCCTCTGGGCCCGTGCTTTTGGGTTGTTTTTTGAAATCCGCCGTCGCTAGCTACGACCACCCCGTCGAACCAGCGACTCCACCCTAGGTCTGCCCTTACCAGTAGTTCTATACCGTTATGTCACTCGGCCTGTTTCAGTGTCAACGCCGCCGCCTTTGCTGGTGTTCAGTTGGTAATGGCTTCGGTGGCTTGGCACATGGAGATTAGAAAATAGGCGGGAAGTTAAGTCTACAGCGATTGCCGCGAGACGTGCGAAAGGGAAACCTGTTCGCAGGGACAGGAGTCGCTGTTACTTCGGGCGAGGAAGGTCAATACCCAGAGTTTTCCACAGGGCGTCGACGCGCGCTTTGGTGTCCGCGTCCATGCGAATTTCATCGGGCCAGCGGCGCGCGAAGCCCTCGGAAGGCCATTTTCTTGTGGCGTCCACGCCCATCTTCGAACCGAAGTCCTGCAGCCGAGAGGCATGCTCGAGCGTGTCGACGGGGCCGAGGACAAATTGAATATCACGCTCAGGATCGATGGCGCACAGCGTTTTCCAAGCCACTTCGCTCGGGTTCTGAATGTCGACGTCGTGATCCACGACGATCACGACCTTCGTAAACATCGCCTGCCCGAGCGACCAGATCGCGTTCATAACCTTCCTCGCGTGCCCGGGGTATGACTTTCGAATGGCGACGATCATCAAGTTCTGAAAGATTCCTTCAGCGGGCATGGATACGTCGACAATTTCCGGAAATTGCATTTTCATCACGGGAAGGAAAATCCGCTCGATGGCATGACCCATGAAAAAATCTTCCTGCGGCGGACGGCCGACAATGGTTGTCAGATAAAGCGGCTCCTTGCGATGGGTGAGGCAGGTCACGTGGAATACGGGATACTCGCCCTCAAGAGAGTAAAAGCCGGTGTGGTCGCCGAATGGGCCCTCGGTCCGCAATTCGCCAAGGTCTACATAGCCTTCCAACACAATTTCGGCATTAGCAGGAACTTCCAAGTCCACGGTTTCGCACGCTACAAGTTCCACGGCATCCTTGCGCAGGAATCCGGAAAACATGAACTCATCCAGGTCCGGCGGGATCGGCAGGATTCCCGCCAATGCCGTTGCAGGGTCCGAGCCAATGGCGACAGCCACGTCCATTTTCCCGTTGCCGTCGCGCGCCCTCGCGCTTCGAAAGTGCTCCGCGCCGTGCTTTTGCGTCTGCCAGTGCATACCGGTGGTCCGTTCGTCGAACACCTGCATGCGGTAGCAGCCCACGTTGCGCTTCCCCGTTTCAGGGTTCTTGGTAATGACCATGGGCCAGGTGATGTAGCGGCCTCCGTCTTGCGGCCAGCACTTCAGGATCGGGAACTCCCCCAGGGAGAAATTGTCTTTTCGGATGACCTCTTTGCACGGGCCGGATTTGACGGTCTTGGGGAAAAATGAGCCGAGTTCGGCCAGCTTCGGCAGCATTTTTATTTTGTCCAGGAAGCCTTGAGGAGTTTGGACGTCCAGGAACGCGCGCACGCGGCCGGCAACTTCATCGAGATGGTCCACTCCGAGCGCGAGGTTCATCCGGCGCTCGCTGCCGAGCAGATTGATGACGAGAGGAATGCGCGAGCCTTTGGGGTGCTCGAAGAGAAGAGCCGGTCCGCCGCTTTTCGTCACACGGTCGGTGATTTCCGTGATTTCCAGCACCGGGTCTACTTCGGCACTGATGCGTTTCAGCTCGCCTTTGCGCTCGAGTTGCGCGACAAAATCCCGCAAATCACGATAGGCCACTGCGCCTCCCGGCAATCAACAATCCGCTGAATTCCGGGCGTCAATGTAGCACGGAGAAGGCCTGGAGCGAAGTTCCACGCGTGTGAGCTTGAAACCGCTGGCCGCTATCCTGCGTCCAAATGATAGGCTGCGGAAAGCGCACCCGCCAGGATGCACCTGCCGGTAAGGTGTGACTAAAACTATCTAAGGAAAGAAACGAACCATGCCCGCTGGAGAGTGGTACGGGAAGCACAAGCGTCTCAGTTGGATTGTGATACTCGCGATTGTGGTGGTGATTTCTGTAGGCGCGGTGATGAAAGGGCGCTCGAAAGACGTGCGCTACATCACCATGCCGGTGCGGCGCGGCAGCCTCACCGCGATGGTTCAAGCGACGGGTACGATTAATCCGCTGACCACGGTGCCTGTGGGTTCTTTCGTCTCCGGCACTGTGCAGTACGTCTTCGCTGACTTCAACACGCGGGTTCATGCAGGCGATGTGCTTGCGCAACTCGACCCTACTATCTATGAAGCGCAAGTCACCACGGCGCGAGGCAATCTCGCAAACGCTGTCGCTAACATTGAGTACATCAAAGCGAACATCGTGGCTGACCAAGCCAATGTGGACAAGCTCAAAGCCGACGCTCGATATGCTGAGGTCAATGCGAAACGCATTAGCGACCTGACCAAGCAGGGAGTGATTTCTCAGGATCAGAACGACCAGACGCAATCAAACTACGGTGCTGCCACCGCTTCCGTCACGCAAGCCGAAGCGCAGGTGAACCAATCGAAGGCCCAACTTTCGCAAGCGATCGCGCAGGTGGAATCCGCCCAAGGTAATTTGAAAATGGCGGAAACGAATCTGGAGTACTGCACGATCGTTTCTCCCGTTGACGGTACGGTGGTGGCCAGAAACGTGACGGTTGGCCAATCCGTCGCTGCGTCCCTCCAGGCGCCGAACGTCTTCACGATTGCGCAAGACCTGACGCGCATGCAGGTGTATGCCGCCACCGACGAATCAGACACGGGGCAAATTCACGTCGGACAGCCCGCGACTTTCCAGGTGGACGCGTATCCGACCGAGACTTTCCAGGGACGTGTGAGCGCGATTCGACTGAACGCCTTCACCGTGCAGAACGTCGTCACGTACGACACGATTATCGATTTTGAGAATCCCGAGGGCAAACTTCTGCCCGGCGAGACCGCTTACGTGGTTATTCCCACAGGCCATGCAAGCAATACGCTGATGGTTCCGAATATCGCTCTGACCTTCACACCGCAGATGCCGGCGCCTGATCTCCAGGCGCTCTACAAAAAATATGACATTCCGCTGCAAGCAACGGTTTCGCATATCGGCGGATGGCAGATCGTCTGGAAGCTGGATGCCAATCAGAAGCCCATGCCTATCACCATCAAAACGGGTCTGACCGACTACACCAGTACGCAAGTTCTTGACGGAAACATTCACGAGGGCGACGCCCTCCTGACGGGAGAGCAGCTGCTTGACTCCAACAAGCCGAACTCTCCCTTTGGCGGGCGGAGATAAGATGGAAATCGGAGAAGTCCTCCGCGTTTCGCTGCGAGCCCTAGCGCGCAACAAAATGCGCACGATTCTGACCATGCTCGGCATCGTCATCGGCGTGGGTGCGGTGATCTGCACGGTGGCCATCGGCCAGGGCGCCGCCAAGCAAGTGCAGGAACAAATTCAGAGCCTCGGCGACAACATTATTTTCATTTCCGCGGGCAGCATCAAGACCAGCGGCGTGCACCTGGGCAGTCAGGCAACGAAAACGCTAACGGCAGCCGATGGCAGCGCCATTCTGTCCCAAGTGCCGTTCGTCAAGTGGATCTCGCCGAGCGTGGGCTATAGCGCGCAGATCGTCTACGGCGCCAACAACTGGTACACACGCGTCAATGGCGTGAATCCCGACTACATCAAGATTCGCCACTGGCCGCTCGCCTCCGGCAGCATGTTTTCCACCATGGACGACGACGTAGCCTCGGATGTTTGCATTCTCGGTCAAACAGTCGAGAAAAGCCTCTTTTCGCCAAGCGACGATCCGGTGGGGAAGACGATCCGCATCTCGAACCTGCCGTTTCGCGTGATTGGCATCCTGGCCACGAAGGGCAGTTCGCCATTCGGCGGGGACGAAGATGACGTGATCGTGATGCCCTACACCACGGTGCAGAAAAAACTTTCGGGCATCAGCTGGATTCACTTCATGATGGCTTCAGCGGATTCGGCCGATGACATTCAGCCTGCGGAAGATCAGATCACCGCCATTCTGCGCCAGCGCCATCATTTGCGTCCCAATGAAGACGACGATTTCATCATCCGTAGCCCCACCGATTTCACGCAGGCGCAGACGCACGCCAGCAACGTCATGACTGTTTTGCTGGCGAGCATTGCTTCGGTGTCTTTGCTGGTCGGCGGCATCGGGATCATGAACATCATGCTGGTCAGCGTCACGGAGCGGACCCGCGAAATCGGCGTGCGCATGGCGATCGGCGCGACGGAATCCGATGTCCAGCGGCAGTTCTTGAGCGAGGCATTGGTGCTGAGCCTTCTCGGCGGCCTGGTCGGAATCGTCCTGGGAGTTTTCAGTTCGGTCGCCGTATCTGATTTGTTTCACTGGGCGACTCTTGTCTCCCCCTCGTCCATTGTTATCGCCGCGGCATTTTCAGCAGCCGTGGGCATTTTCTTCGGATACTATCCGGCGCGGCGTGCTGCGCAACTCGATCCTATAGAGGCTCTTCGCTATGAATAAAATCCTTTTCCGTTTACATTTTTCGCGGTTGGCCGCGCTGGCCGGCGCGTCCTTGCTCGCATTGGCTCTTTCCGCCCCGTTGTGGGCGCAAGCCAATTCCAAGGGCGAGGAATTTTTCATGATTTCATCCGTGGATCAGCAGACTCATCAAGTCGTGCTGATGCGCCCGACGCAATTGACGGTCGCCGCCAACCTCAGCCCTCAAACTGTGTACCTCGGAGAAAAGGGGCAGAAGATGACGCCCAAGGACCTAAGGGCTGGCGACACTGTCTGGGCCATTCTCAAAACCGGCAAGAATGGCGTAGTGAACGCGGTGCGGATTCGCGAAGGTGCGATGACCGAGACAGAATTGCGCCAGCTATACCTGCATTATTCGACGGGCAGCTCAAACCAGCCGCCCATCGCGCCAAAGCCGCTGAGTCCAGCTCCGGAGAGCGGCAGCGTACAGATGCCATCCTCCGTTGCGCCCACCGTGCCCTCTGACGCCACATTGCAGCACGCGCGCAAGCCGGGTCATGGCAACCATCATCCACAAGCAGGTAATTCTTAAGACCCTCGCGCCTTGAGATCCGCAACTGACTGCTTCTATTTTGAGCCTTGCTGCGAATCGCTGGGCGCCGCGGGCGCGATCGGAGGAATATTCGCGCGCCGAATCTGCTCGTTGAGCGCAGGCAGGTCTTTCGCCTCGATGTCCTTCCACTGCGCGACCAGCTTGGTCACTTTGCCGCTCAGATCTTGGTAAGCGGCGTAATCCGCGGCGGTCGGAGCATTGTCCGAGCCTTCCATGAATTCGGCGATGCCCTTCAATTGATCGTTGATCTCATCCGGATAGTTCAAGTCCTCTTCGCTGGCCTTCATCTTGCCTTGCCAAAGCTGATCGTCGATGGGCTGCATCTTCTTCTCGACGGCATCTCCGGCATCGACGATGGGCTTCTGTTCGGCATTTGAGCCGATGCGCTTCTTCAGCGCGTCAATCTGATCGCGCACGGAAGTCATCTGGTTCACGGTATCGTCAGCCAAAGTAATCTCATCGCGAATCTTGAGCGACAGATCAAATTCCCTTTGCAATGCCTCCGGAGCAACCTTCACACGAGGATCAATCTTCACCGTGAGTGGCTCCGTCAGCGTTTGCCCATCGGCCGTCAAACGCACCTGATACGTTCCGGGCAGCGCCAGCGGCCCTTTCGGCATATCCGCGCTGTCCCAGACTTGCCCGGGAATGAGCGTGGGCGTTTCGTAACGCAAATCCCAAACGAAGCGATTCATCCCGGCCTTTGCCGGAATGGCCACAGGCGGCTGATATTCATCGCCTCCCTCGGCGGGCTGCTGATCCTTTTTCTGCGACTCGTTCGTGTACTTGCGAATGACTTTGCCTTGCGCGTCGAGAATCTCCAGCGTGACTTTGTCTTGCGGGGTCTTCGGCTCAGCCTTCAGATAATAATCAATCACCGCTCCATCGGGAGCATCCTGCCCAAGCCAAACGAAATAGCGAGGATTCGTATCCCCAATCCGCGTGCGCCAGGCAACATCCGGCTTATAGAGGTGCGCATCATGGCTGGCTATCTCTGCATTGGCCTGCCGCAGCGGGGCAACGCTGTCTAGGATCCAGAATGACCGGCCTTTTGTGGCAATTACCAAGTCATTGTCCTTCACAACCATGTCCGTCACCGGCACAACCGGCATATTCAACTCGAGCGACTGCCAGTGCGCTCCATCGTCCGTGGACACGAATATTCCCGTCTCCGTTCCGCAATACAGCAAGTCCTTGCGCACGGGGTCGACGCGCACCGCGTGCACATAACTTCCCGATTGCGGCAATCCCTCGGTAATCTGCGTCCACGTCTTCCCGTAGTCGGTCGTCTTGAAAACATAAGGATGAAAATCATCCAAGCGATGACGGTCCGCGGCCACATAAGCGGTGCCAGCGGCGTGCGGCGAAGGATCAATCAGCCCGATGCGCGCCCACTCGGGCAGGCCCTTTGGCGTAACATCCGCCCACGTTTTTCCGCCGTCGCGGGTGACGTGCACCAAACCGTCGTCGCTGCCCACCCAGATCAAACCGCGCGCCACGGGGGATTCCGCCACGGAAAAAATGGTGTCGTAGTATTCGACGCTGGTTTCATCAATCGTCAGCGGGCCGCCCGATGGCGCTTCTTTGCTCTTGTCGTTGCGCGTCAAATCGGGGCTGATGGCCGTCCACGTCATGCCAGCGTCCGTGGTTTTGAAAAGCTTTTCGCCGCCGATGTAAACCGTATTGGAATCGAAAGGCGAAATGGCAATTGGAGCAGTCCATTGGAAGCGGTGTGGCAACTCGCCGGCGCTCCATCCGCTGGGGTTCACAGGCCACACGGTGACGTCCTGCACTTGTCCGGTGTGACGGTTGTCTCGCGTGATAATTCCCCAGTTGCCGCCAGCGTAAACGATGTCCGGATCCTTCGGGTCGGCGACAATGTAGCCGCTCTCGCCGCCGCCCACGTCATACCAATCCTTGTCGGTGATCGCTCCAGAGTTCGTCCGGCTCGCAATGGCCACGGTGGAATTGTCTTGCTGCGCTCCGTAGACGTAATAGAAAAACCGATTGTCCGTGCTGACGTGATAGAACTGCGCCGTGGGCTGATTGTCCTCGGAACTCCAGGTTTTGCCGCCGTCGACGGAAATCGTTGTGCCGCCGTCGTTCCCTTCCATCAAACGATTGGGATCAGCGGGGTCAATCCAGAACGCGTGATCATCTCCATGCGGCGCCGGAACGGCAGAAAAGTGCACGCCGCCGTCGGTGGAGCGATACGTTCCGGTATTCAGGATGTAAAGCGTGTCGGTGGCCTTCGGGTCTGCAAAAATGTGCATGTAATACCAGGCGCGCTGCAGGAATCGCTGGTCGCCGTTGATGAACTGCCAGTTTTCCCCGCCATCATCGGAGCGATACAGGCCCCCCTTTTTTGCTTCGATCAGCGCATAGACCCGGCTGGAATCTGCGCCCACAGCCAGGCCAATGCGCCCGTAAATTCCATCCGGCAATCCATTGCCGGTGAGTTGCGTCCACTTTGTGCCGCCATCGATGGATTTGTAAATTCCGCTTCCCGGTCCGCCGCTGGTGAAACCCCACGGCGTGCGAATCTCCTGATAAAGCGCTGCATACAAAATATGCGGATTGGCCGGATCGAAGACTAGGTCTACGGCTCCGGTCTTGTCATCCTTATATAGAACTTTCTGCCACGTCTTCCCGCCGTCGGTGGAACGAAATACGCCGCGCTGTTCATTGGGTCCGTACGCGTGTCCAATCGCCGCGACGAAGATCGTGTTCGAATCGTCCGGATCGATCAGTACTTTCGAGATGTGCCGCGTGTCCTCGAGCCCGATGTGCGTCCAGGTCGCGCCAGCGTCGACCGATTTGTACATTCCATCGCCAAAGGAAATATTCCCGCGCAGGCATGGCTCGCCCGTGCCAACGTAGATTACATTCGAGTCGTGTGGGTCGATGGCAATCGCGCCAATCGAAGCGATGTCCTGCTTATCGAATATCGGGTTCCAGCTCAAGCCCGCGTCCGTGCTCCTCCAGACGCCGCCGCTCACCGCGCCGAAATAATAAATGTTGGGATTTCCGGGGATTCCTACAACAGTTTCAACCCTCCCGCCGCGAAATGGGCCAATGGATCGCCATTTCATTCCCGACCACAAAGTCTTGTCCAGCATCTGCGCGTGCACGAGTCCTCTACCAAGCAGGCTGCAAACGGCCACGACAAAGGCAAGCAGCAGGACACCGCGCCGGAATTGTTTCATTTTGAAAGCCTCCATAACTACTAAGCCCTGTAGTAATTGCAAGCCGGCAATCCTAATACGTTTGCAGGGCTAAGTGTAGGAGTTTTGTGGCCGCGATAGCCTGGAGAATGGCTCGCGGTGAATGAAGCTTTGCTCCAGTTTGCTCCAGAACGGCACGCTCGTAGCACGTTGGAGCACATCCCGCCGTGCCGGGCGCTCCCTGGCAAAGTACTATGCAATTTTTTCAAACGCTTGCGCCTGGTGCAAAGACGCAACATCTGTCCGCACCGTGAAAAATGTTTCTAGTACTCTGCCCTCTTGCTTAGAGAATTCCGTAACTTCATAGCGGCCCTCGGGTTGCAGTTACACTCTTGCCTGGAGGCGTGACTCGCATTCTATTCACGCACCGGCCCAAATGACCATGACCCCGTTGACTACAGAGATTCGGTTTGGTGGCTGCACAGAAGCTTGCCGCTCATGATTGCCGCTTTGCTGCGTTTTTCGTGGGCATACAAGCTAACTCAGTTACCGCAGGAAGGCCGTCTCGCTACGGTTCGCGCGATAGCCCCATACACACAATGATTCCCGCTTTCATGCTGATGTTCTCCTGCGCGGCGCTCGGACAGTTCTTTATGTCCTACTGCCGTTCGATCCTCGCGACTTATGCACAAGTCGAACTCTCAGCCACGACACGCGAGCTCATCGGAATACAGTCTCCGGATATCGCCGGGACGCAGTTCCATCGTTTGCTTGGACTGGTGCGCCTGGCGCCGAATCCGGGCGATGATAAATGGGACCTTCGTGTCGTTTCCATCTATTATCGCGCCGTTCGGCTTGCCGGCTTCCTCACCGCGCCGCTCGGATCGGTCGCGCGCAGTTGGGTGGAGCATCAATCCAGCCTTTGCGCTTATTTTGCGGCAGCCACGTTGGACCGTCGCGTCGCCGCGGTCACCGCTCGCTAGTTTTCGTGACCCACGCGCAGCTCGCAATCGGCGAGTCTTTTCTGGCCGTAACAACTCTCGAAATAAAACTTCTGTTTCTCCGCCGAAATTGGCAAACTGAGCGCGCTCTCGCCGTGGCGCGCTCCGAGGCCCGCGATGTCCGCCGACACACCACATTCGTCCGAGCACAGCGCACCTCCCCACTGGCGCACCGGCTTCTGGTCGCTGATCATCACGCAGTTTCAGGGCGCGTTCAGTGAAAACGCGCTGAAGAACCTGGTTCTCCTGCTGATTCTGGGTATGGGCCTCAGCCAAGCCCAAAAGAATAACCTCGTTCCTATCGTTCTAGTTCTGTTTGCGGCGCCGTTCATTCTGTTCTCGATGGCCGGTGGATACTTGGCGGACCGCTTCAGCAAAAGATCCGCGACAATTGGCACAAAGATTTTCGAAATCTGTTCAACATTTATTGCCCTTGCCGGTCTGGCGCAGCAAAATCTGCCGCTCGAATTCACCGCCATTTTTCTGCTGAGCACGCAAGCAGCGCTTTTCGGCCCATCGAAATACGGCCTTCTGCCTGAAATTCTCCCCGAAGAGGATTTGTCCTGGGGCAACGGGATCATCGAGCTGGGTACTTTTTTGGCGATCATCACCGGCACCATTGCGGCAGGCTATTTGTCCGACGGTTTCCGCGGACGCCAGCAATGGTCGGGCGTGGTTCTGATCGGCCTCGCGTTATTCGGCGCGCTGACGAGCCTGGGAATTTCGCGCGTTCCTGTGGCCAATCCTATCCGCAAGTTTCACGCAAATTTCGTCACCGAAGTTTGGCGCGAGACGCTTGAAATCAGGAAAGACCATATCCTGTGGCTCGCGGTGCTGGGCAACGCGTATTTCTGGTTTCTGGGAGCATTGCTGCAGCCGACCATTATCCTCTACGGCAAGGAAGTGCTTTCTCTCAGCGACAGGCACAACGGATATCTGCAAGCCGCATTGGCCATCGGAATCGGCGTGGGCAGCGTTGCGGCGGGATATTTGTCCGGCGGAAAAATCGAATATGGCTTGATCCCTCTCGGAGCGATTGGCCTCACCGTATTTGCGGTCACGCTGGCTTCGAGCCATCTGACGTTCACCGCGGTCATGGTGCGGCTGGCCCTGCTCGGATTTTTCGGCGGCTTCTTCGCCGTTCCAGTGAACGCGCTGATCCAGCATCGCCCGGAAATTGAACGCAGAGGCGCAGTACTCGCCACCGCCGGCGTGTTGTCATTCATCGCCATCAGCCCAATCGCAGCAGGCGCGTATTATCTGCTTACGGTCGTCTTCCGTCTTAGTGCCCCGGCGGTATTTCTCGCTGGCTCGGGCCTTACGCTCGTCGCCACCGTAGGCGCCGTCGTGCTGCTGCCGGACTTGCTGCTGCGCTTCGCGCTATGGATCGCCACGCACTCGCTGTACCGCATTCGCATCGAGGGCCGCGCCAACATTCCCGAGCGCGGCGGCGCGCTTTTTGTCGCCAATCACATGTCGTTTGTCGACGCCCTGCTGCTCTCCTCATCCACTGACCGGCACATCCGTTTTCTGATGGACAGAGACATTTATGATCATCCTGCGGTGCATCCCTTCGCGCGCATTCTCCGCGCCATTCCCGTGTCTCCCTTGCAGAGCCCCGGCGAACTGCCGAAGCCGCTGCGCGAAGCGACCAACGCCATCCGCGCCGGCGAAGTGGTCTGCATCAGTGCCGAAGGCGAGATCGCGCTAACGGGGCAGATGCCGGCATTGGGGGACTGGAGACGTGAATTAGAGGGCCTCGACGTGCCGGTTGTCCATGTGGATTTGCATAACACGTGCGGTCACATTTTGAGCTTTGCGCATGGCCGTCCTCTTTGGAGACTCCCGCGGCGCATTCTTTGCCTTGTGACCATCAATTTCTCCTCGCCTATGCGCCCGATATTCTCGGCCAGACACCCGATGACCGAGAATCACACTCCGTGAATGCAGCGGATACGATTGCCTCATACGAATTGATTCAGCGCACCTTGAAAACATGCTTACCACACAGGCTTAGTCACGGCGCGCTTGAGCAGGTCTGCGGTGAATGCTATGCTTTGATGGTTCAGACTTGCGGCGGGAGTGGTTCAGTGGCAGAACGCGAGCTTCCCAAGCTTGAAATGAGGGTTCGATTCCCTTCTCCCGCTCCA
>JBAQYT010000101.1:0-1685 GCA_049787175.1 Candidatus Acidiferrales bacterium
GTGGGCGTGGCTCGAACATCTCGCGCAGGATTTGCGCTTTGCGTTTCGCATGCTGCGCAAGAGCCCCGGCTTCACCGCGACCGCCGTGCTGACGCTCGCGCTCGGCATCGGCGCGAACACCGCCATCTTCTCCATCATCGACGCGATTTTCCTCCGGCCGCTGCCTTATCCCAACGCATCGCAGATTTACCTGGTGGCAAGAACGGGCAATGCATTCGGCGGAGAGTCTATTTCTCCCGCGATTTTCGCGGCGTGGCGGCAACGACAGGAAAAAATCTTCACGCACCTTACGCTGGTGCAGGGGCTAGGGGAATCGACAACGCTTATAGTCTCCGGCGAAGCCGAAAATGTCTCTTCAATGGCGATCTCGACAGATTTCCTTGCCATGGCCGGCGTCCATCCCATTCTGGGCCGCGATTTCGTTCCCGCGGAGGGCCGCGTCGGCGGACCGAATGTGGTGATGCTAAGCAACAGCCTGTGGCGCAGCGGATTTGGGTCGGATCCAAATGCCGTGGGACGAAGCGTCACGTTGAGCGGCAAGCCTTACACCATTGTGGGCGTCCTGCCGCGCGGATTCACCGATCCAACGTTCAGTCCGCCCGAGGCGCAGCTCTGGTTTCCGGCGCAAGTACCCACGACAAGCAATGACCCAGGGAATGGTGGTCGTCTCTGTTTCGGCGTGCTGAAACCTGGAGTCAGTGTGGCGCAGGCTGAAGCGGCGCTTACGCCGGCGCTTTCGGATCTGCGGCGAGAGTTTCCGAAAATGTTTATGCCGAATGAGCGCGCGCACCTGATTCCCCTGCGCGAGATGCTGAACCATTGGGCCGGTGCAACGGTCCTGCTGCTCTTTGGTGCGGTCGGCCTCGTGCTGTTGATTGCATGCGTGAACGTCGCGAACTTAACGCTGGCCCGCTCGGCGACGCGCCAGCGGGAATTGGCTGTGCGTACTGTAATTGGCGCGAGCCGCAGCCGGATTGTTCGCCAGCTTCTGACCGAAAGCATCTTGCTGGCGTTGCTAGGCGGAATCCTCGGCTTTGCAGCGTGCTACGCGAGCTTTCAGTTCATTGTCACCCTGGTTCCGGCGAGCTTGCCGCACGTTGGAGCGTTTGGGATTGACGCGCGCGTGCTTCTCTTCGCTTTCGCGCTGAGTATTGTCACCGGCATCGTATTTGGCCTCGTGCCGGCGCTGGGCGCCTCGCGCGTGGATTTGAGCGGCTCGCTTAAGGAGGCCACGTCGCAGAGTGGTGTAAGTCAGAGCGGGCGTCTCCGTAGCATACTGGCGTCGGGGGAAGTAGCCATTTCGCTGGTGCTTTTGATTGGCGCGGCGCTGGCGCTGGAAAGCCTTGCGCGCCTTACCATGGTGAAGCCCGGCTTCGATGCGCGGAACGTCCTGACGTTCGCGGTGTTACTGCCGGGCCAAAAATACGACACGCCGGCGAAACGAGCCGCGTTCTTCGACCAAGCGATCTCTCGCATCTCCGCGATTCCGGGCGTAAGGCAGGCGGCGATTATTGACACGCTGCCCCTGCGCGAAGGCGGCGACATTCTCTTCGGCATTGAGGGCGGAACTGCCGTGGCGCCGGCCGGTCAGCCGCTGGACGCTGAAATTCGAATTGTCAGCCCGGATTATTTCCGCGCGTTGCGGATTCCGCTGATCGGCGGGCGGGAATTCACTGCGGCCGACA
>JBAQYT010000175.1:0-2187 GCA_049787175.1 Candidatus Acidiferrales bacterium
CTTTCACTTCGCGCGGCGAGTAGCTGTGCGAGGGAATATCCGCCTGCGCCGCCGCAAGCAGAATCACGCCGCGAACCTCCGCCAGCCGCAGGGCCGTCCGCATGTTAAGAGCTGTAAATACGGATTCCACCGCAACGGCATCGGGCGCAAATTCCTCCACGAGTTGTGCAACCATCTTGTGGATTTCCCGCAGCCGTTCCGAGAAGCCGGCGCGGGACGGAAAGCGCAAAGCGCCGAAACGAAGCATCCGCGCCGCCTGCCCGTCCAGCTCGACCACGCCGTAACCCGTGGCTCCGGCGAGCGCCGGATCGAGTCCGAGCACGCGCAAAGTCTCGCGCGCTGTTGTCGCTTTGGTTGGCGTGTCCGGTGGCATGGAGCTGCGGCGAAGCTTACATCGCCGGCAAAGTTCAGTCTACGCGCACCAGAAAATCCAAGGGTAGTATTTTTTCTGCAGGAACAGCGGGAAGGGTACTGCCGAAGAATGAATCAGCTAGCAACTGCCGCTTGTATTTCTTTTTCGTCGATATCGAAATTCGCGTAGACGTGCTGCACGTCATCGTGTTCTTCCAGGGCTTCCATCATCTTCAGCATTTGCTGCGCCTGTGCGCCGATCAGCTTCACATAATTTTGCGGAACCCACCCGACTTCGGCGGAGGCAGGATTGATCCCCGCAGTTGTAAGCGCTTCGCGAACTTTTTCGAATGCCTCTGGCGGAGTGACCACTTCCCAGAAAGAACCGTCGTCCTTCAAATCTTCCGCCCCGGCATCCAGAACGATGCCCATCATTTTTTCTTCGTCGGCCGCTTCTTTCGGAATGGTGATGTCGCCCTTGCGATGGAACATCCAGCCGACCGCGCCGTTTTCCGCCATGTTGCCGCCATGCTTGGCCAGCAGATGGCGTATCTCGCTCACAATGCGGTTGCGATTGCTGGTGACCACTTGCACCAGCATCCCCACGCCGCCCGGGCCGTAGCCTTCGAACGTCACCTCGTCGAGCGTTTCCCCTTCCATTTGCCCCGAGCCGCGCAGAATGGCGCGCTCGATGTTGTCATTGGGCATATTTTCATTTTTCGCGGCCAGGATTGCAGTGCGCAGGCGAGGGTTGGTATTCGGATCGGCGCCGCCGGAGCGCGCGGCAATCATGATTTCCCGGATGATTTTCGTGAAAATCTTGCCACGACGCGCGTCCGTCGCGGCCTTCTTGTGCTTGATTGTCGCCCACTTCGAATGTCCGGACATCCAGGCTGCCTCGCAGAGGAAACTGGCAGGAGCAGGTAGCTCTTGCCGCGATAGTCTAGCACAGACCAATACAAAGAAAAACGGTTTGGCGCGGGCCGGTGGGCATCAGGAAGGGTGCAAACGGCCCGCAAAACATGCTCAAAGTTATCGATAAGAATTCCCCTGGGCTTGTGTTTTCTGCAAGTTAGCTTAAATTTGAATTTGGTCGGCCATTGGCTGCAGATTTCGAGGGTCTGTCCGTTTGAGTGGAAAGCGGGAGGGGCCAGGTGCCAGAGATGGAACCGCGCGGTGGCGAATTGGATGCGCAGGCCGTCCCGATAGTGGATTTCGGAGGTGGGTTGATGTTACAAACCATGAAGTAGCCGAATCAGCGTCTTTGTGCTGGAAGGCCTGGAACGACATGCTCGTAAACTGCGAAATAGTGGGTTGCAAAGCGCGGGTCCCGCAACAGCTCGAGGAGCAGCGCCGCTGCACGTTGCATTTTACGCTCGAGCTCGAACAGACCTGCATGCAGATGCGGCGGGAAACGGCGGTCGGGGGCACACGCCGCGAACGCTACGACGAAATGCGAAAATACATGGCCGAGCACGCGCAGAAACTGGCACAATTAGCGACCGGCGGCGCAGCGCTAACGGACGAAACCAAGGCCCGAATCCTCAGCACATTCCTCACTTTAATGAACTGCCGCGAGAACATCGAAAGAATCGCTGCGCGGCAGGAAAACGAACGCCGTATCGGCTGAAGAACTCTCCTCGATCAGAACTCCAACCTATCGGACGTGGACGCCGTAGGCGTTTGCGTGGGCCAGGCGGTCGAAGTAGCTGAAAACGCGCGCGGAAACATTCGTGATGGCGGGATCGCCGCTGCCTTGATTCAAGGTCGTCATTACGGAAATCACGTAAGGCCGCCCTTCAAGAAGCACAACACCGGAATCACATTGGGCGCCAT
>JBAQYT010000183.1:0-12747 GCA_049787175.1 Candidatus Acidiferrales bacterium
TCCGTGCTGTTTGCGGCCTCTCCGCAGACTTCCCAGCCTGGCCGGGACTCCAAGAGCGACCGCAGGCCGCCGCGCATAACGTCATGGTCGTCCACAATCAGGATTCGCACAGGTGCCAAGAAAATCCTCCATGCATCGTACGAATTTGGTGAGACGGTTTCCTAGCCGGGCGGCGTTGCCTGTGCAGGGTTGATGAACACCCAAGGCTACCCCCATCATCTCACGGCAACTTACGCTGCCTCAGAAAACCCCCCTACACTAGAAGTAGAATGACCGTATTGCTATACAGTATTTGCTTTACTTCTGTTGATACCGTACCACGCTGAGTCCCGCTGCCCCGACGGCCTGGCCACAGCCAACGGCGCCAGACCATGCTGCATCCCAGTCTGGCAGAGTTTGCTTTGGCGGTACTTAAGACCTAGTGCTGCTGAGACGGAACTCTGCTATTCTCAGGAACAGAAACACTCGGTGTGGTGTCTAAGCAATTAGACACTTGCAAATCGGTCGCTGCCAGAGGCGGCCGGAAGCCGAAACAGGAAAAGGCCAGATGCGGGCCTGGATAGGCGGCAAGCAATATGTCTGATTTAGCTCAGACTCTATCCTGGATTCAGGACGAGACAAGGCTCGTCAGTGAACTGCAATCCGGTTCCGACACAGCCTTCGACTGGCTCGTCACTTATTACCACGCCTCTGTCTACAACGTCATCTACGGCATCCTTTCCGACCGCGCCGACGCAGCCGATGTCACGCAAGAGGTGTTCTTGAAGGCCTTTCGCGGAATCAACCGGTTTCGCCACGGCAGTTCGCTAAAAACGTGGCTGTATCGCATCGCCGTTCGCGAATCTTTGAACCATCGCCGCTGGTGGCATCGCCATTGCCGGAACGAAATATCGATCGACGCTTCGCTGCGTGAAGACCAGTCCGTGGCGCAAATCGAAGATCTCGGCGCGACTCCCTTTGAGCGCCTCGCCGCGCACGAGACCCAAGCCGCCGTGCGCAACGCGTTGGCGCAGTTGCCTGATGTTTTTCGCAGCGCGGTGATTCTCCGCGATCTTGAGGGATTGTCTTACGAAGAGGTGGCCGAAGTGCTCGAGACTTCTGTGGCCACCGTGAAGACGCGCATTCTCCGCGGACGTCGCACTTTGAGGAAGCTGCTGGATCCGTTCTTGCGCGCGCCCAGCACGCCGGCGACAGCGCGCCCAATCGTATCCGCATCTATCGCGGATCATCACGTTTCTATCAGGCTCGGTTCCTATGGTGCGATATTGCTGAATGGGGAACGCGGAGGCAGGCAATGACATGCCGAGAGGTTGAGCGTCATCTAGCGGGGTATTTTGACGGTGCGATGTCGGTTCAGCGTCACGCCGTCGTGCACACCCATCTAACCGGTTGCCCTGCTTGCCGTGCTGACTTGGAAGCCTACAGCCGTTTGGCCCGCGCGCTGGCGGAGGCTGCTCCTGCCGCGCCGCCTTCCGATCTGGCCACTCGCATTCGCGTCCAAGCTTCCCGCGCGCAAGCCCAGCAAGTAGCATCGCGCCGCCTTTGGGTGCGAGTCTCTGTTTTCTTCGACAATATACTGCGGCCTCTGGCCGTGCCCGCCACCGGCGGTTTGCTCACGGCGGCCTTCGCTTTTGCCTTCCTCGTGCAAAGCTTGGTCGTCGGCATTCCCATGGGCCACATACCGAACGATTTGCCTACGAACTTGGTCCAACCCGCGCGTTTGGAAAGCTTGGCGCCATTCCCGGTTCCGGGGATTATCAGCAACGGCAGTTCTTCGAATGCTGGGATGCTGACTGTGGAAGCCACTCTCAATGCGGAGGGACAAGTGGCCGGCTACACGATTCTTGCCGGACCGAATGATGCCGCTATTCGCCACGCCATTGATCAGGTCTTGATTTTCTCCCGCTTTCAGCCTGAGCTGACCTTTGGCCGGCCCACGCCAGGCGGTCGCATTGTTTTGAGCTTCGGTGAAATCCGCGTTCGCGGCTAACCGCCATCCGTCCGCTTCGGAACAAATCTTTCTCCTCGTGGGCATTCCGCCGCGCCAGTTTCCTAGCATGCAACCCACCGTCCAGGCAAGACCTCGAAGCAGGGTGGAGCAATTGGCCGGTCGAGAAGTGACGAGAAGTGAACGGCGTGGTTCTTGCGTGGCGACGGAAGAAGGCAAGCAGGCGTTTTTTCGCGTTTCTTGACTCGTCCCGCCTAGCCCGATAAAGTGGTATTTTCACATTAAAGCCTTCAGCGTAATCGATTTTGCTCCGCGCATTGAGAGTGCAAATTCGCGTGGGAGCCGGGCAAACAGAACGCGCGGGCGAACCGAACGAATGATCAGCCGCAAACTTACTGGCTATTATTTTTTGCCGCTTTCAATGGCGCTCTTCGTATGCGTTGCCATTGGCATCGCCGCACTGCGGCCTGCAGCCGCGCAGCAAAGTGGCCAATCCATCACCGTACAGACCAATCAGCAGGTTTTTGCCACCATGTGTGCTCTCGACGCCGCCGGCTTTGACGCCAATTCGACTACGCTCGATATTTACCCGGCGCATACTGCCCTTCGCGCCCGCATGCTTCAACTGAACGGCCCCGCTGCCCAAGCCATGCGCGCGTTCTATCAGAAACACGAATTTGTCAGCTCGGACGAGACTTTGTCACCCTTTCTTTCGTTCGCCCTCGTCGTCGGACCGCCGCCGGATTTTTCCTTCGTCGTAGCGCATAACGAAATTCCTCCGGCGGTCACACCCATCGGCGATTTTGGTGATGTCCTTCGAAATTTTTACGTCGAAGCGCACCTCGACCGCGAATGGACCGCCGTGCAGCCGGAAGCCGATGCCGAGGTCGCCCGCTTGACCGGCCCCGTGCGCCAGGTCGTATTTCAAACTACCGCCTATCTTCGCGAACTTATGACCCCGGTTGTCTCCCGCACCTTCACTGTGTACGTTGAGCCTTTAGTCGGAAACCGTGTCAACTTCCGCAACATCGGAAACCACTACGCCATAATTGTAGGGCCTGGACCCGTGCTGCCGATGGATAGTATCCGTCACGGCTTTCTCCATTTTCTTCTCGACCCTTTAACGCTTAAATATCAGCAAGTCATTTCCACGCGGCGCGACCTGCTTCAGATTGCTGATCGCGCGCCTCTGCTTCCTCCTGCTTACCACGATGACTTTGTCGGCCTTTTTGATGAATCCCTTGTGCGTGCCGCGGAGCTTCGGCTTGAAAAACTGCCGGCCGTTCGTGTGGAGTCGGTCCTCAACGAGGCCGATCGTACCGGTTTTATTCTAGTGAGGCCCCTTTATCAGCAGATGATTGTTTTTGAAAAGTCCGAACCTGCGATGACGTTTTATTTCCCGAGCCTCGTTCAAGGCGTAAACGTTGCCGCGGAAGAACAGCGTTTCCAGAATTTTCAATTTGCGGATGCTTCGGAAAAAGTTGCTCCCGGTGGCGTGGCCGGCGAAGCGGACGCGAGCGCTGCGGATTTAGCGCTGCAGCAGGAACTGCTTCGTGGAGATCGTCAGATTGCCACGCAAGATGGTAAAGGCGCTGCGGCAACCTTCCAGGGAATTCTTGACCAGCACCCGAATCTGCCCCGCGCGCTCTATGGTTTGGCAATCGCATCCGTACTCGAGGGGCAGGGACAAAAGGCAGAGGACTTGTTTCAACAGATCGTCCATCCGCCCGTAACTGCATCAAACGCCCCATCGGCTCCCAGCCCGGACATTCTGGCCTGGGCGCACGTATACTTGGGGCGCATCAATGACCTGAGCGGAAATCGTCAGCAAGCTCAAGAGGAATATCGCGCCGCATTGGCCGTGAGCGGCGCACCGGAGCAGGCCCGAGTCGCTGCCCGGCAGGGGCTCAATACGCCCTATGGGCCGCCGCCGAAGGGCGCCCAGCCGTAAATGGAAAAGGAGATGGTTATGAACTGCCGAAAGCGCCTTCTAATTTTAGTCCTCGCCGTGATTGTATCCTTCGTCGCGGCGCCGCACTTGTTCGCGCAGAGCCAGCAAACCCAGCAGCAGGGTCAGCAACAGACGAATCCACCGCAGCAAGCACAGAAGCCCTCGCTGCAGAATCCGCAGCAAAACGTCGCTCCCGCCCCGCCCGTTGACCCCAAGGAAGAAGCCGCTTACAAGTCCTTTTACGGCTTGCAGTCATCCACTCCGCCAGACTATGACGCGCAAATCCGGGCCGGAGAGGCATTCGTCAAGGATTTCCCGCAGAGCCGTTATCGGGAAGGTGTCTATGCGTCCCTTGCCAACGCTTATTTTCAAAAGGGCGAGGTCGATAAAACATGCGACGCGGCAGATCGAGCTCTAACACTCAATCCAGATGATTTGGCCGTTCTAACGCATGTCGGCTGGATGATCCCGCACGGCAATCCCAATACGCCTAACTTTGACCAACAACTGGCCAAGGCCGAGCAGTATGAAAAACACGCGCTCGAAGTCCTAAACGCGTTGACCAAACCGGCAAATTTGACCGACGATCAGTTCAACACGAGCAAGAATGCAGCGCTCTCGGAATCGCACAGCGGGCTAGGGCTCGTCTACTTCCGGCAGAAAAAGTATGACCTATCTTCCGCTGAACTTCAGCAGGCGACCACTCTGGAAGTCAATCCTGACGCCGCTGACTTTTTCGTCCTCGGAATTGACGATGAATATCTGCAAAAGTATCCCGACTCGGTGAAGGCCTTCGATGGTTGCGCTCAAATTGCGTCTTCGCTTCAGGACCGGTGCAAACAGGGATCCGCGGAAGCCAAAACCAAAGAAGGAGCCGCGCCGCCGCAGAAACCCTAATCCGTCGCCGCAGATGAACGATTCGGAACGAGAAGCGATAGAAGCCGTCCTGGGCCACCGGTTCACGAACATCCAATGGCTCGAGCGGTCGCTCACCCATCGTTCTCACGCATTTAATTCAGGCGCTCCGCACAACGAGCGGCTCGAATTTTTGGGCGATAGCGTATTGGGCTTGGCGGTCAGCTCCATTCTCGCCTCGAAGTTCCTCGATTGGAATGAAGGCCGCCTCTCCAAAGCGCGGGCGCGTTTGGTCAGTGTCGCCAGTACCGAACAAGCGGCCACTCGCCTGAATCTCGGCCAGTATCTGCGGCTCGGTCCCGGTGAAGAGAAAACGGGAGGCCGCCAGAAGCGAAATCTTCTCGCGGACGCTTACGAAGCCGTCGTCGGCGCCATTTTTCGCGATGCTGGCTTTGATGCCGCATCCGCGTTTGTCGAACGCTCCTTGCTCTACGATCCGGCGGCAATCACCGAATTGCTCGCTGAGCCGGATCATAAATCAGCCCTTCAGGAATGGCTCCAGAGCCGTGGTCTTCGCCCTGCGGAATATCGCATCATCGCCGAATCCGGCCCCGAACACGCCAAAACATTCCGCGTTTCTGTGCGCGTCGAGGGCCGCCCGCTCGCCGAAGCCGACGGCACCAGCAAGAAGATCGCACAGCAAGCTGCTGCGTTCTTGGCATTGAAATCATTGCGCGAAGAACCCGCCCAAGATGTGCAACGCCGCCAGCAGGGAACGTGAAATGTCTGACGAAGCGCTGCCTTCCATCGCTCCTGAGCCTTCTTCATCCTCACGCAATGTTCCCTCCGGCGAAGGGCCGCTTCGAGGTTACGTGGAGTCCCTAATTGTAACGATTGCCCTCGCCCTCTTTGCCACCACCTTTCTCGCGCAAGCTTTCAAGATTCCTTCTGCCTCCATGGTTCCGGCATTGCTCGTTGGAGACCATTTGCTCGTCAACAAATTCGTCTACGGCGGCGCCGGAAAATGGTACGAGCGTTTTCTGCCGTACCGCCCGGTACGCCGCGGCGATGTCATCGTCTTCAAATATCCCTACGAAGACCATCCGTATTACGTGAAGCGCGTCATCGCCTTGCCCGGAGACCGCATCCACATCGCCAATCAGCGCGTCTATCTCAACGGCTCCCCGCTCAAAGAGCCTTATGCCGTTCACAATCCTTCCACGGCCGACCCCTACATGTTCGATTTTCCTCCCGGGGACCCCTTTATCATCTCCGGCGAGATCACTCCCGAATGGGCGCATACGTTGCGTCAGGACACACACAATGGCGATCTGCGCGTTCCGCCCAATCAATACTTCGTCCTCGGAGATAATCGCGATAATAGTTCCGACAGCCGCTACTGGGGCTTCGTGCCGCGTGCCGCCATTGTGGGCCGTCCTCTGTTCGTTTACTGGTCGCTGAAAAATCCTCCTGCCGAAAATGGCGCGTCTTCGATTGCCCAGCAGTTCGCCAATCTCGGCAAGACCTTGCTTGACATTCCCTTTCGCACGCGCTGGAATCGCATTTTCCACCAGGTACGCTGACGCCATGAACGTGGCTATTCCGAACCCCGAATCTCCGCTCCTGAATCTCGGCGTTTCGCCACCGACGCCCCCGTCTCGGCGCTACCCTCGTTCGCGGCGCCGCATTCGAATCTTCTTGATCGTCATCGCTGCATTTTTTCTTTTCGATTATGGCCTTTCCATCTTGCTCGAAAGCGGCTGGTTGCATCGTTCGCTGACTCTTCGGCTCGAAGCCGCGTTCGGACGCCCCGTGGAAGTTAGCCACTACTCCTTCAGCCTGCTGGAAGGCCCGCGTCTCGAGGCAAATTACATCACCGTCGGCGAAGACCCGCGCTTTGGCCACGAGTATTTTCTTCGCGCCGATCAGGTCGCCGTCAGCCCCCGCTGGTCCGCCCTTTTTCGCGGCAAGATCGAGCTCGGCGCGCTTTCCATCACGAGGCCTTCCTTGAATCTGGTTCGTCTTCCTGACGGCGAATGGAACCTGGAATCGTGGCTGCCGCGTCCGCGCGCGGCTCTTCCTCCCGCGCCTGGAACCTACCGGCCTTCTGCAAGGCCCGCCCGCCTTGAAGTCTCTGGCGGCCGTATCGATTTCAAAGAAGGCAATAACAAACTGCCGTTTGCATTTGTAGCCGTCGAGGGAACTGTCCAGCAAACTTCGGCCGGCAGTTGGCGTCTCGATTTGCGTGCCCAGCCCTTTCGCGCCGCTGTGGATGTCCAGCAAGCTGGGGAGCTTAGTTTGAGCGGCGTCGTCGGAGGCACATCTTCGCGCTTGCGGCCCGCGTCTCTTGAGCTCGACTGGGACGCTGCCTCTCTCTCCGACGTCTTGCGTCTCTTCCGGGGAGACGACTACGGCATGCGCGGCTTTCTCTCTCTTCAACTCAAAGCTCAAACCCACGGCTACGACTGGAATTTCTCATCCGCCGCCCAATTCCGCCGCCTACATCGTTGGGATCTGCCGCTGCGCCCAGACGACCCTGCCGCCAATCTGAATGTGCAGGCCGCCTGGCATCCTTCGGACGCCCGCCTGGAATTGACTCGCGCCGTCATGGAAATGCCGCGCTCGAGTATCTATGCTGCTGGAATGATGACCTTCACTCCAGCCCAAACTCCCGAGCAAGCGAGCATAAAAGACGAACACCTCAAAATCACATCCCGCAGCCTCGTTTTTGCCGATGTTCTCTCCTGGTATCGCGCCTTCCATCGCAACGTCGCCGAACAGCTTGAGGTTCACGGCTCCGCTTCTCTCGATCTAACCCTTGCGGGTTGGCCTCCTCGTATTGAAAACGGCGAGATTGATTCGGTCGGCGCGGAAGCGGATGGCGGCAGCACTCCGGTGCAGATGCGCATGGAAAAGGCGTCTCTGACGTTCTTACCCAATTCCGTGACGCTGCAGCCAGTGGTTCTCTCCGTGGGTGCCGGAAACGGTGTGTTCCGTTTGCAAGCCTCCATGTCGCGTGCTCCCGAATGGCATTCGCTCTGGAAGCTTGGTGGCCGCACCCCGGAAGTTCGTTCGCTTTTCGACGCCGCGGAAGCATGGGGCTTCAACTTGCCGCCAGGATGGTTACTTGACGGACCCGTGGAGTGCGATCTGCAATGGACCGGAAATCCTTGGCCCGCTCTCCACAAACGCTCTGGCGTGATCACGCTGAACGGACTCAAGGTTCACGCGCCGTTTCTGAACCGCGACATTACTCAAGTGAAAGCATCCATCGATCTGTCGCCGCAGGGCGATAAAGTGCAGCTCGCGTCCGCCAATGCGTTCGCCGCGGATTGGCATGGCTCTTTGCAAAGGACCCTCGCAACCGGCGATTGGTCGTTCACTTTGTCCGCCAGCCAATTGAGCGCCGCCGAAATGGATCGTTGGCTCAATCCGGAGCGTCGCGAAAATCTTGTAGATCGCCTCCTGCCGTTTCTTGCCTCTCAGCCCCAGCCGCCGCAACCCATGCCCATTTGGCTGCGTGGTCGCGGCGCTCTCTCAATTGGCCAGTTTGCCCTGTCTTCATTTCAATTTCGTCAGCTCCACGCCGACGCTTCCGTGGACGGTCGCCATCTGAGCCTCACCAACGCGCAAGCGGGCTTTTATGGCGGGACGCTGTCTGGTTCCATGGCCTTGGATCTCTCGCCCGATCCCACCTACAATGTCGTTGCACAATTCCGCGATGTGAATCTTGGCCTCCTCGCCGCGCGCACGTTTTCGCTCTCGGATTTGTTTGCGGGCGCCGCCTCCGGGCAAATACGCCTCGCCGCGAAGGGCCTCGGCCGCGATGCGTTGCTCCGCTCGCTTGCTTGCCAAGGAAACGCGCGAGTACTCAGTGCGGCCTATAACGCCATGGACTTGATGGAATCCGTGCAAGCCTCTGTGCGCAGACCGGGCGTCACCACTTTTCCTCGCGCCGCCGCTGTTTTTTCCTGCGCCAACGGGCGCGTCAGTTTTTCGCGCCTGCAACTGCAAAGCCCGCGTGGCGATTTCGCTGCTTCCGGTTATGTCGATTTCGACCGTCGCATCGCCTTCGAAATTCTGCCCGCCTCCGCCGATCCGCCGCCCGGCAGCGATCCCGTAATCGCTCCCGTTTCCCCGGCAGTCTACCGGCTAGAGGGCTCGCTCAACGCTCCCCAAATCGTTCGCGTCAAGTCCGGCACAACCGTACATCCGTGACCGGCGTCAAATCTGCCATGTGCTTCTTGCTATGCTAGCGCCGCTCAAATGAGTCGCATGACCCGCAGCATCGCCGCGCTCGTGCCCATTTTTCTAGGGATCGCTTGCGTTGCTTTTCTTGCATGCTCGAATGCATTTCCCCGCGCTGCCGCCGGCGCCCGTATTCATCTCATTCCGAACTTCGCGCCGGGCCAAACCTTTCGCTACGGCGTGCAAATGCGCATAGACACCACGTCGGCCGCCACCGGCCCGATCACGAATGCGGGAGGCCCGAGGAAATTGGACGAGTCCGTCGGCGTCATCATCCGCCTCGATGTGTTGAGCTTTCCGGACGCTCCCGGTGCGCCCGCGTCGGCGCGCATTCGCGCCACCTACGAAAAAGCCACCGCGACCACCAACAGCGCCGCCTACGATCCTGACGTTGCTGCTATGGAAGACCAATACAAGAAACTTGCGGGTCAATCGATCGAGTTCACTCTGCAAGCGGACGGGAAAATTACCAATGTCACCGGCTTGAAGGATCTGGCCTCCGATTCGGATCCCTCCCGCGCGGCGATGTTGAACCAGTGGATCAGTCAGTTGACTTTGGGCGCGTCGCTTCCGAAGCAGGGAATCGCCATTGGCGAAAAGTGGTCATCGCAACAGCCCCTCGAAAACATTCCGCTCGACGGTCTTGCTTGGAAAACCACAGCAACGTACGAGCGCAACGAACCGTGCCCTGCCGCCGGCCAGCCGTCCGAAGCGGGCGGCGTTTCCCTTACTCCTGCGTCTTCGCCGGAGCAGTGCGCCATCATTCTGACGCGCTCGGAAATCGTCGGCGGCAGCGACTCCAAGGAGCGCACTCCTGGAGTTTTCCGCCAAAACGGTTTGCGCACTTCCGGCGTCTGGACCGGCAATGCCGAAAGCCTCGCCTCCATTTCGCTGCGTACCGGCATGGTTTCGAGCGTCACGCAAACTGGCTCAACCCACATGGATTTCACCATCATGACCCACATCGGCCAGAATCGTATGCGCTACGCCGGCGATACCCACACCCAGTCCGAAATCACCCTCCTCCCTCCATCCGCCATCCCTTGATTAATTCCTTAGCATCAGAATCCGCACAATTGCGCAGCCTGCCTGTTCCCGGGTGGCCGGCCATCCGGGAGTCACTGAGATGCAGCGCGAATCGCAGTCCTGGATGGTCACCTTCCAAGGGCGGAGCGGAAAACCATCGAGTGAGCCACGACCCAGCCTCTGATCCGTAGACATACATAATCGAAGAGAGTACAAACTGAGTAGCAAACGGCGCAGGTTTCATGGAGTAGCGCTGGGACAACGAGGGGCCGCCATGTTCCTACAGGATCTGAAATTCGCGGGCCGGACGCTGCGCAAGAGCCCGATCTTTGCGCTGACGGCTATCGTTACGATTGCGCTCGGCGTAGGCGCGAGCACGGCCATCTTCAGCGTAACGAATGCGGTGCTGTTGAAGCCGCTGCCGTATAAAAATCCCAGTCAACTGGTGGTGGCGTGCAGCGACATGACCGTGCGGCACGTTCGCGATTTTCCATTTTCCAACGAAGAGTTTATCGATCTGCGCGATGCCACGAAGAACCAGTTCCAGGGAATGGCCGGCGTCTTCACGTTCAAGTTCATTCTGCCGCAGGATGATGGAACGCCGGAACAAGCGCGCGTCGCAATCGCGACGACGAATTTCTTCGACGTAATGGGCGCGAAAATTCTATATGGGCGCGATTTCACGAGCCAGGATGGATTGCCGCAGCCTCCGCCGCCAGCGCCTGGCGCCGCGCCAGCGGGAACGCCGCCTACGCCGCGATTGCCGGTAATGGCCATCCTGAGTTACGACTATTTTGAACGAAGGTATGGCGGCAATCCTGCAGTGATCGGGAAGAGCCTCCGCACGCAAGCGCCGCAATTCAGTCCCGTGATCGTCGGGGTGCTGGCACCCGGATTCAAGTTGTATTTCCCGCCGGAGGCACAAACCGAAGCGGATCCCGAAGTGTGGGTTGCGAACCGGTTGAACTATGACGTGCAGAATCGAAATTCGGTATCGATTCACGCGGTAGCGCGACTGAAACCCGGTGTGTCGTTGGTGGAAGCGCAGGCGACGGCGGATAACGTGGCCACGGAAGCGCGGAAGAATTATCTGATCGACCGGACAGCGGGGTACGCGATACGTCTGGAGCCGATGAGGAAGCACTTGGTGTCGGAGGTACAGCCGACGATTCTGGCGCTGATGGGCGCGGTGATTTTTCTGCTGCTGATTGCGTGCGCCAACGTGGCGAACCTGTTGTTGGTGCGCGCGTCGCTGCGGGAACGCGAACTGGCGGTGCGCGCGGCGATGGGCGCGAGCCGGTGGCGACTTGTAAAACAAATGCTGGCGGAGGCCATTTTGCTGGCGGCGCTGGGGGCGGCGGGAGGTTTAGCGTTGGCGTGGGCGGGGATTCGCGAGTTGCTGGCGGTAGCTCCGGCGAATTTGCCGCGCATGGATACGATTCGAATTGACGCGCCTGTGCTGATATTCACGGTGATCGCGGCGCTTGCGGCGGCGGCGATTTTCGGAATGGTTTCGGCGTGGCGCTCTTCGCGGCCGGACGTTGCGATTGTGCTGGGAGGCAGCAGCAGAAACGAGGGGCTCACGAGCGGGGGATTATTGCGGAAGCTGGTGGTGGTGATCGAAGTGGCGTTGTGTTTTGTGCTGCTGGTGGGATCGGGGCTGATGATCCGGAGTTTTCGTGATTTGGAACACATCAATCCTGGATTTGATCCGCACGGGCTGCTGACATTTCAAGTGCTAGGGAATCTCGGCGCGCAAACGTCGGCATCGCGCGCGGCGGCCGTCAGGCAGATCCAACAACGGCTGCAGGCGATACCGGGAATTCAAAGCGTGACGAGCTCGGCTCTTTTTCCGCTGGCTGGAGGCTTCTCTCCGATACGGTGGGGAAATTTGGATGCGGGACAGGATGCAAGCAAGTTTCAAGCGACGGACCCCGACATTGTGCTGCCGGGATATTTCGAGGCATTACACATCCCGCTGATTGCTGGGCGAACGTTTACGGACGATGACAATACGCCGATTCCAGACGCGGTGCTGCAAGGGAATAATCCGGGCAGCGCGGGGCACGATGTGGTCCTGATTGACGAAGCTCTGGCGAAGAAGGCGTTTCCAAACGGGTCGGCGGTGGGCAAGCAGATTTTGATTCGAATACGGACGCCGCAGGCGGAGCCAGTGGAAGTGATTGGAGTGGTGGCGCACACGCGCGATGAGTCGCTCAGCGTTCCCGGACGCGAGCAAGTGTATTTCACGGATGGTTTTGTAGGATCGGGAAACCTAGGGCAATGGACGATTCGAACCAGCGGGAATCCGGCGAAATATGGGAATGAAATTCGCTCGAGGATCAAGCAGTTGAATTCAAGCCTTCTGGTTACGGAGATGCAGACGGCGGACGATCTGGTGGAGAAAGCCGAGGCCGGCACGATTTTTTCGTTGATGCTGATCGGCGTGTTCGCGGTGATCGCGGCGTTGCTGGCAGCCGTGGGGCTTTATGGCGTGCTTTCCACCGTTGTGCGGCAGCGCACGGCGGAGATCGGCGTGCGCATGGCGCTTGGCGCTCAGCCCACCGGAATTTTCAGATTGATTGTGGGCCAAGGGCTGCGGCTGACGGGTGTGGGCATCGTCGCCGGTTTAATTGCCGCTTTCGTGCTGACGCGCCTGATGGCCACAATGCTGGTGGGCGTCAAGGCCACCGATCCTGTGACGTTCATCACGATGGCC
>JBAQYT010000184.1:0-3554 GCA_049787175.1 Candidatus Acidiferrales bacterium
CAATTCTGTAAGTGAGTCTTCGCGATTTTCGCTATACTAGGCAGGTTCACAGGCGCGGTACCCAAGTGGTAAGGGAGAGGTCTGCAAAACCTTTATACGTGGGTTCGATTCCCACCCGCGCCTCCAACAATTCCCCTTCGGAATGAATCGGTTAGGAAGGCTGTTTTCCCCGTGTACCCCGCGTGTACCTCTTTATTCGAAATAGAACCCCCACTTGTGCTCTCAGTGTGGGCGAGGAGTAAGACCGGATCGCGGCTCCACGCACGCGCCAGGTCCGCTTCGAGTTACTCCTGACGCGATCGTACCCAAGCGCATAATGCCGCTCCGTAATACGCACGCTTTGATGTCCTAGGAGCACCGAAACTTGTTCCATCGGCACTCCGGCTAGAAGCAGTTCCACTGCGAAGGTGTCACGGAATCGATGTGGGTGACCGTGCTGTACTTCTGCGAGTTCAAATAGCTTTGCTAGCCGTCTTCTCCAACTCCCGACGATAATTTCCAGCTTGGACGCGCCGTCCCAAAAATAGAGATCCTGAGCAACTCGCGGCGTTCCATCCAGAACCCCCACGACGAAGGCCGGTAAAACTGTGTTCACCGGCACGCCCGTTTTCTGTGTGTAGAGGAACAGTCGGTTTCCCGAGAGCCGACTGGATGACATTTGAACGGCATCGCCGATGCGCATTCCGCTATAGCGCAACAGCAATACGAGCGCACGCATGCGGCGAGCATGCTCCAGACCACGACCGGGAAACTGGCATTCATATTTCTCAATCGCCGCTAAGATGCGAAACATTTCATCGCGGGTGAACGGTAGGGTAGGGCACAGCGTGATCTTTGTAGCCTTGAGGTCGGAGGCTGGATTCTCGAAAACCCATTTGCGCTTTTCCGCGAACCGAAAAAAGGAGCGAAGTCGCTCCAACTTCTTTGCAGAAGAGCGCGGACCATCTTTCCATTCGGAACGGAATAGACCCATGTGTGACAAATTCAATTCATCAATGAACGCGAATCCATTGCGCGTGCAGAAAGCTTCCATTTGCCGGTTAAGAAGTTTGTATTTCCGAACTGTCGATTCGTGCAGGTTACGAGCCTTCGCATCGATGAGAAATTCCTTCCAGGCACCAACCACGGTTTTCCGGTCGGGCTTTTCCGTCTTCCTGGCCTGAGCTTCCCAGTCACGGACCATTTCTTGCGCTCGCTGCCAATCGCGTAATTTAAGAGACTCGCGAATCTCCTTGCCGCTGAGGAAACCGTCAACCCAAATAGGGCACTGGCAATGCCGGTGCTTGCGCCCTTTCGTGCGCTGCTTGCAGCTTCTTCGGTGACGCCGGTAAATGGTCAGCATCGCGCAACACTCCTAGCGAACAGCAGCTTTCGCCGATAGTCGCCCGTGGACCCGCTGTAATACAGAATGCGGAATCCGCAGCGTAACATAGCGTCTCTTGTGGCGGGGACTGCGATCTCCAATCACAAGCACACCTGGTTCACCCTCGAAGATTTCACGAACTTTATCAGGACTGAGGTTCCACATCTCAGCGATTTCCGTAACGGCATAGTGCCGCTCGATGTGCACTGAGGTTTCGAGTTGTAGTTCGACGGCCATTGCTCGCAGCTACTCCTGGATGAAACTGGATTCGACAAATCCGTGTTCGCTCCCCCTGTGGTCCCCTGCATTTGCCGCTGCCGTGATTCAGGGGCATCGGTGTCACGCATGATGCACAGCGGGCGCATCCTCGCCTGCATCACCCGCGTGTTCCTGCCAAGACTTGAATTCCTTGTCTCGACGGAAGAGGTCTTTCAGGGCTTCGGTAATCACGTAAGACGGAGTCGAGCCGATGAATTCGGCGTAGCGGTCCAATTGATTCTTGATGGCTTCCTCAACCCGCGCTTGGATCGTGACCGACTTTGGTTGTTTGGGTGGTGCCTTGATGATTGGCATGTCTTGCCCTCGGTCCTCACTTGGGATTTGTCTGACAGCTCGTGTTACAAAGCCGTGGAATTTGCTGGATAGTCTGCGGCCAAAACACGAGCTGCGCTTCCCAGCAGCAGAGGCGGGAGTGACCCCGGAAGCCCGAAGGGATCGGGCCGCGATTCTGCGGCGCGATGGGGTCGCTCCCGCCTCTGGTCGTGTTTTGGCCGCGTGCTGTTTCCGTGCCTCGTCTCGCGCATTTTCTTGTCCTTTCTTTGGGTTAGGTTCCCGTCTCACTGAACCCGGGAGGTGAAATCTCCCTGGAAAAGTCCTTCCCCGGAACTTTTCTCCGGAACATTTACGGGCCGATGCGGATGCATCTCGAATAATGCAGCCTGCCCGTTCACGGTAACGGAGATAAGCGCGACCTGCGAAGGTCGGCGGTACTTGATGGATTCCGACCGGACTGCGTTCTCTGTGATCGTGCTCGCACGCCATTTTCTGTATAGGTCTTCGATTCCAGGATCGCCAAACCGTTCGCGTGAAAGGTTCAAAAACTCGATGTCCCGGTCGCTCACTTTGGCAAATTGCTGATCATCCCAGAGCCTCCTCGTGCGGAAATATTGGAGCAGTCCGAACGGAGAATCCGGGTCCCAGTGACGTCGAAACGTCTCGTGAAAGAGCTTCTTAGCTCGCTCGAAATTCGTGTCACGCGTCGCGATGTAATAGAGGCGGACCAGGCTGAGTTTGGTGAAGAGCGTCATATATGCGTCCAGGTGGGTCCTCAAACTCTCCATGCTCTCAAACCCTGGATCGATGAAACTCAAGGTGACCACAGGCGGCAGAGACACGCTGGGGTTGTAGAACATCGGGAATTTGTCCACGAAATAGCGGTCGGTGAACTGGCCTTTGATCGCCCCCGAATACCGCTTGTGGGGAAGGATTTTCTTGTTTATCCCCATCCGTTCGCAGAAAAACGTGAGCTTCTGCTCCTCGGTTTCGAGATACGTTACGTCCTGATTTCGGAGAACGAAATCCAGGGCAACGAGCCGCGTTCGGATGTATTCGGTCGAGTGGACGCGCCGGAACCGGACATTGTCCCTGCCGATGGCTTCATAGAGATTGCGCGAGAAAAGGTGAAACACGCGGCCATGCCGGAGGTATTCCTTGCCGCTGGCGTGCTTCTTGCCGAGGACCTTCTGGGCGAAGGCCACGCTGCGCTTGCCGGGCTTCGTCTCGATGAACTGCAAGAACTGCTGACAGGTGAAGTACCCGGAATGTGTAGCCACAAGGTAGAGGAAACGTGCTTCTTCCTCGGTATACCCGAAGCCGCGCAGGGCATCGATATGGATCGGAAGGAATCTCATAGGGCGAAAATCCTTGCGGTGATTTCCTGTGAATCGAGTACGCGACGCAGTCTGTCGTGGTCCTGCTGCCGAGCAAAAACGTGGAATCCAGCTTTGGCTTTTTCGCCCAGGCCCTGAGGTCGATAATCGCGAGTGGCTACTTCTAAATCGAACCGGTGCACGTCCCGGCACTCATCCTCATATTCGATTCGTAGGTCGGGAATCGGAATCTTGTCATTCACAACCTTCAAATCAAACCGGCTGGCGATGGCGATGCGCTCATAGGCTGGGTCCTTGTCAGG